>NZ_QEES01000002.1:2471791-2780765 GCF_003115775.1 Cellulomonas sp. WB94 | reverse complement strand
TCCACGTGGCCGAACGCGTCCAGCGCCATCCCACGGAACTGCTCCGCGATCATCTTGGCGGTCGACGCCGAGCAGTTCACCGACGTCAGGACGCCGACGTAGTTGCGGGTGCCGACCCGGCCGTTCGCGCGGTGGTACCCGAGGAACGTCCGCTCGGGGCCGACGGGCGCAGGCAGGACGGTCCGCTGCGTCCCGAACTCGTACGCGCGCTCCGTGGAGTCCATCCCGAGGTTGTGCACGTGGACGTGGTCGCCCGCGGCGATGTCCACCGTGGCCAGCCCGATCGACTGCCCGTACTTGTGCACCGGTGAACCCGCGGGCACGCTGCGCACCGCCAGCTTGTGGCTGCGCGGGACGTCGTCGCGCACCACCACGGTTCCGGTCGCTGTGACGACGTTCGTGCCGGCGGGCAGCTCGCGCGTGAGCACCACGACGTCGTCGTCGGCGCGCAGGAGCAGCGCGCAGTCGGCGAGCGCGATCTCGTGCGCCTCACTCATGGTCATCTGTCCTGCCTCTCCTCGGCGGCTGCGCCGGTCGGGTCCGTCGGTCGTCGCGGCTCATCGCCGGTCACCAGTCGTGCATCGTGCCGTCGAGCAGGCGGTTCACCGGCAGGTAGGCCGGCGTGTACTCGAAAGACGCGGCCGCCTCGAGGTCGAGCTCCACGCCGAGTCCTGGCAGCTCACCCGGATCGAGCAGCCCGTCGACGAACGTGTAGCTCGTCCGGAAGACCTCGAGCGTCTGGGAGTTGTGCTGCATGTACTCCTGGATCCCGAAGTTGTGGATCGCGACGTCGAGGTGCAGCGCGGCCGCCATCCCGACGGGCGACACGTCCGTCGGGCCGTGGAACCCCGACTTGATCTGGTACATCGCTGCGAAGTCCATGAGCTTGCGGACGGCCGAGATCCCGCCGGCGTGGGTCACGGACGACCGCACGTAGTCGATCAGCTGTTCGGTGATGAGGGTCTGGTAGTCGAAGACGCCGGTGAACACCTCGCCGATGGCCAGCGGGGTCGTGGTCTGCGACCGGACCCGGCGCAGCCCTTCCTGGTTCTCCCCGGGTGTGCAGTCCTCGAGCCAGAAGAGGTCGTAGGGCTCGAGGGACCGACCAAGCTGCGCGCTCTGGTTGGGCGTGAGCCGGTGGTGCGCGTCGTGCAGCAGCGGGAGTGCGGGCCCGAACTCCGCACGGACGGCCTCGAAGACGGTCGGGATGTGGCGGAGGTAGGCACCGGTGTCCCAGCTCTCCTCGACCGGCACCGCGACGCGGCCCGCCGGCTCGTAGTCGTAGCGCTCGCCGGCTGCCAGGTCACGGCCGACGCCGTAGACCTTGCCGAGGCCCGGTACGCCGGTCTGGACCCGGATGGCCCGGAAGCCGTCGTCGAGGTTGGTGCGGATCGACCGGAAGAGCGCCTCGAGGGTGGATCCCGACGCGTGCGCATAGGCGAGCGCACCGCGCCTGCTCCGGCCGCCGAGGAGCTGGTACACGGGAAGGCCCGCGACCTTGCCCTTGATGTCCCACAGGGCCATGTCGACGGCGGCGATGGCCGCCATGGTGACCGGGCCGCGCCGCCAGTACGCGCCGCGGTACAGGTACTGCCAGGTGTCCTCGATGTTGTGCGCCTCGCGGCCCACGAGCAGCGGAGCGACGTGGTCGCGCAGGTAGGAGGCAACCGCGAGCTCGCGGCCGTTCAGGGTCGCGTCGCCGAGCCCGACGACTCCGTCGCTCGTCGTCACGACGAGCGTCACGAAGTTGCGACCGGGGCTCGTGACGACGACGTCGACGCTCTCGATCTTCATGGGGCGGTCATCTCGGCACCGCGGCCGTAGACGTGCTGAACGGCTGACATTCCGTCTCCTCATCGAAACAGCATGAGCGTCTCTGCAACGCTTCCCAGAGGCTAGCACCGGAGAGGCCCCTCGCACCGAAATGGCCCCTGACCTGCACGGAGATCCGTCCAGAGCGGTGGTCCGCAACCCCGCCCCAACCTCGTGGTGACGAGCCCTTGACGTGATCCCGCATGCGTTTGCATACTTGCGTGTGCCACACCGCCGTGGCCGATGACGCCGATGGAGGTGGGCGCGTGGCCGTGAACGCCCGCGATGTCGCCCGGGTTGCCGGGGTGTCCGTCTCCACCGTCTCCCGCGCGCTCGCCAAGCCGGACGAGGTCGCGCCGGAGACCCTGGCGCGCGTCCTGGACACCGCCCGGGGCATGGGCTACCGCCCCAACCTCACGGCAAGGGGCCTCATCACCGGTCACCGTGGCGCGATCGGGCTGGTCGTCCCTGACCTCGAGAACCCGTTCTTCTCGTCCGTGACGAAGGGCGTGCAGAACCGCGCCCGCGCCGCCGGCTACGCCGTGATGATCGCGGACTCCGACGAGGACCCCAGCCAGGAGGCCGACCTCGTCCGCGAGATGAGCCGGCACGTCGACGGCATCGTCCTGTGCTCCCCCCGGGCACCCGACTCGGTGATCCACGAGCTCGCCCAGGAGTGCGTCCTCGCGCTCGTCAACCGACGTTGCGGCGAGCTCCCCGCGGTGCTGATCGACAACCTCGACGGGGTGCGGAAGGCGATGGCGCACCTGCGTGCGCTCGGGCACCGGACCATCGCGTACGTCGGCGGACCGGCCATGTCCTGGTCGAGCCAGGAACGGCTCGCGGCAGCCCGCCTGGTCGCGGCCGAGCACGCCGACACCGAGCTGATCGACCTTGGCTCCTTCAAGCCCTACGTGTCCGGGGGCGTCGCTGCGGCGGACGTCCTCATCGCCAGCGGAGCGACCGCTGTGCTCGCCTACAACGACCTCGTCGCGCTCGGGCTCCTCGAGCGCCTGCGCCAGCGCGGCGTCGCTGTCCCCCACGACATCAGCGTCGTGGGCGTCGACAACATCCCGATGTCGGCGCTGAGCTCACCCGCCCTGACCAGCGTCGGGATCCCTCTCGTCAACTGCGGCCGGGCCGGCGTCGACATGCTCCTCGGTCTCCTCCGAGACCCTTCAGCGCCGGCGACGCACCACCACGACCTGTCGTTCCAGCTCGTGGTGCGCGAGTCGACCGGTCCCCTCGCGGCCGAGCGCGGCCTGCGAAGCACGGCCTGAACGTCACCTGTGCGGCCAGCGGTTCGGGCAACGGTGCCCCGACCAAACAAGAGAGAAGGCTGTCAATGAGAATCTCCCGACCACTTCAGATCGTCGCCGGTGTCGCGGCGCTCGGTGTCGTCCTTGCCGCATGCAGCGCACCGAACTCGGGTGCGACCGCCAAGACGCCGGCAAGCACCGCGTCCGGGGCAGCGACCGGGGCGGCGAGCGACGTACCGGACAAGCCGTCGGCTCCCGTCAGTCTGCACATCCTCGATGTCGCGGGGAACCAGAAGCTCACCGGTCCGATGGTCGACGAGTTCGTCAAGACCCACCCGGACATCGTCTCTGCCGTGACCTGGGAGAGCGCGGGCGCGCCCGACCTCGTCGGGACGATCAAGCCGCAGGTCGACAGCAAGAACCTGTCCGTCGACCTCGTGATGACCGGCACGGACGGCCTGTCCGCGGGCGTCGGTCAGAACCTGTGGACGCCGATCGCCGCGGACTTCGCCGACCGCCTGTCGAACATGAAGACCTACCTGGACCCCGCAGCGAAGATGCAGGCCCTGGCCGGCGACTTCGGCGTCGTCACCACGTACTACCCGTCGGGCCCGCTCATGCAGTACGACCCGGCAGTGGTCAAGGACGTGCCGAAGACCCCCGAGGCGCTGCTCGCCTGGGCCAAGGCCAACCCCGGCAAGTTCGGCTACGCACGTCCGGCCAACTCCGGTCCGGGTCGGACGTTCCTCATGGGTCTGCCCTACATGCTCGGAGACAAGGGCCCGAGCGACCCGGTGAACGGCTGGGAGAAGACCTGGGCCTACCTCAAGGACCTCGGCCAGTACGTCGACAACTACCCGACCGGCACCGGTCAGGTCATCTCGAACATGGCGGACGGCACCTGGAGCCTGATCCCGACGACGACCGGCTGGGACATCAACCCCCGCGTCCTCGGCACCGAGCCGAAGACGATCGAGGCGGCAGCCTTCGACAAGTTCACCTGGGTGACTGACGCCCACTACGCCGTCGTGCCGAAGGGCCAGAGCGCCGACAAGATGTCGGCGATCCTCCAGCTCCTGCAGTACATGCTCACCCCCGAGGTCAACGCCATGGCGTACGACAACGGCTACTTCTACCCCGGGCCGGCCGTCAAGGGCGCCACGCTCGACAAGGCGCCGGCAGCGAGCCAGACCGCGATCAAGGACTTCGGCCGTGACTGGTACGACGCCCTCATCGAGAAGATGCCCAAGGCGACTCCGCTCACGCCCGCCAACCTGGTCACGGCGTTCGACATGTGGGACCGCGAGATCGGTACCGGAAAGTACACGGTGAAGTAGGCCATGTCGACGCCGACCAGAGCATTCCAGTCCCTCCGGCTGAAGAACGTCGGACGCAGCTTCGGTGGTCAGGACGCCCTGGTCGGCCTCGACCTGACGATCCGGCAGGGCGAGTTCATCGCCCTGCTCGGACCGTCGGGCTGTGGCAAGTCGACGGCGCTCAACTGCCTCGCCGGGCTGCTCCCCCTCACGCACGGCGAGATCCTCATCGACGACCAGCGCGTCGACCTGCTCCCTGCCGAGAAGCGCGACTTCGGCATGGTCTTCCAGAACTACGCGCTGTTCCCCCACCTGACGGTGGAGAAGAACATCGCGTTCGGCCTGGAGATGCGCAAGATCCCCAAGGCCGAGATCAAGCGACGCGTGGCCGACGCCATCGCCCTCGTCAAGCTCGAGCAGCACGCGACGAAGCTGCCCGGACAGCTCTCGGGCGGCCAGCAGCAGCGCGTCGCGATCGCCCGGGCCGTGGTCGTCGAACCGCGGCTGGTCCTCATGGACGAGCCGTTGTCGAACCTCGACGCCAAGCTGCGGCTGGAGATGCGCACCGAGATCCGGCGCCTGCACCAGTCGCTGGGCCTCACGACGCTCTACGTGACCCACGACCAGGAGGAGGCCCTGTCCATGGCGGACCGGCTCGTCGTCCTGCGCGAGGGCCGCGTCCAGCAGATCGGCACGCCGGCGGAGCTCCACAACCATCCGGCGAACTGGCACGTCGCCGACTTCATGGGCTACCGCAACCTCGTCGACCTCAAGGTCACCGCCGTCGACGGCTCGGCCATCACGGTCGGCGCGCCCGGGTTCACGCTCCGGGGCACCGCGGCCCAGCCGGTGACCGTCGGCGAGAACGTCCGGGTGGCGATCCGGCCCGAAGACCTCGTGGTCGTCTCCCCCGATGTCCCCGTGCACGCAGGGAACTCGGTGCGGGCGACGGTGTCCGTGGTCGAGTACCACGGTCGCGAGTTCGCGGTCGGCGTCACGGGTCCCGACGGCCGGAACCTCCATGTGCGCGCGGACCATGCCCCCGACGTCGGCAGCGTCGTCGAGCTCACAGCGGACCCCGCGCGTGTGCTCGTCTTCGCGGCGGACCTCCTGGACCCGGCGACCCTGTCGGTCGAGGAGAGGGAGCTGCTGGAGGTGCGCACATGAGCGCGCCGACAGCTCCGGGACCGACGCGGACCCGGTCGACGGCGAGCCTGCGGCACCGGCTCGCCGAACGCGGGGTCGACAAGTCCCTGTGGATGCTCGCCCCGGCCCTGTTCTTCGCCGTGGCCCTGTTCATCTACCCGTTCTCCTACGGGATCGGTCTGACGTTCCAGCCGTCGCCCGCGATGCAGGAGAAGTGGGGTGCGGGGATCTGGTCGAACTACGTCGGGTTCTTCAAGGACTCGTTCGTGTTCGACTCGATCTGGCTGACGATGCGCCTGGCCTTGCCCGTCGCCCTGTTCAACGTCCTGGCTTCCGTGCCCATGGCCTTCAAGCTCCGTCGTCGCTTCCGCGGCAAGAAGCTGCTGACCACGCTCCTCGTCCTGCCCATCACGCTCGGCACGGTGCTCACCGCACAGGGCCTGCTGATCTTCGCGGGGCGCCAGGGCTGGCTCAACCGGTTCCTCATCCAGATCGGCGTGATCGACCAGCCGCTCGCCCTCGTCAACAACTACCTCGGCGTGGTCTTCTCGCTGGTCATCTCCGGGTTCCCGTTCGCGTTCCTGCTCATCTCGTCCTACCTGTCCGGCATCGATCCCTCGATCGAGGCGGCTGCGAAGACGATGGGCGCGAACTGGGTCCAGCGGTTCCGGCGGGTCATCCTCCCGCTGCTTGCGCCCGGCCTCGCGACGACGTTCATCCTGACGTTCGTGCTCGCGTTCAGCGTGTTCCCGTCCGCCCGACTCGTCGGTGACGCCATGGGTTCGACCCGCGTCATGTCCCTCATGGCGTTCCGAGCGTTCGGCGAGCAGAACGACTACCCGATGGCATCGACCATCGCGGTGATGATGGGCGTCGTCGAGCTCGTCGTGATCGCGCTGGTCCTCCTGTGGAGGTCGTCCATGTACAAGGGTTCGACTGGAGGCAAGGGCTGATGGCGACACAGACTGCTCCGCTGGGCACGCGCGCACCGATCCAGCGCGGACGCGCTGCGCGGAACGCGCGCAACGCCGCAGCCCGCGCACCCGGCGAGCGCTCGCTCACGGCCGCACCCTCGACCTGGTTCGTGTGGGCCGGCACAGCCGCGTTCTTCATCTTCCTGGTGGGGATCCTCGTCAGCGTCGTCGTGGACTCGTTCGGGAAGGGATGGTTCAGCACCTGGCTCCCCGAGTCCTTCTCGACCAGCTGGTACTCGGGGGCGTGGGAGACCTTCGGCATGGCGCAGATCATCGGCGTCACGCTCACAGTCGCCCTGCTCGTCATCGTGATCTCGGTGCTCATCGGCGTCCCGGCCGCCTACCTGCTCGCCCGACGCAGCTTCCCGTTCAAGAAGGCCGTCACCCTGCTGTTCCTGCTGCCGGTCATGATGCCGCCGATCACCTACGGCATCCCGCTGGCCACCGTGATGTACAACTTCGGCCTCGGACGCACGCTCACGGCCGTCATCCTCGTGAATCTCGTGCCGTCCGTCCCGTTCGTGATCATGACGATGACCCCGTTCATCGAGCAGATCAACCCGACCATCGAGAACGCGGCGCGGATGTCCGGTGCCTCCATCGGGAAGGTCTTCACCAAGATCCTCTTCCCGCTGCTGATCCCTGGTGTCCTCGCCGCCTCGATCCTCGTCCTCGTCCGCACCGTGGGGATGTTCGAGCTCACGTTCCTCGTGTCAGGCCCGCAGTCCGACACGCTCGTCGTCGCGATGTACCGCGCGATGACCGCCGCCGGCGGCGGCACGGAACGTCCGCTCATCTCCTCGATGGCCGTCGTCTACACGGTCACGATGATGGTCATCCTCATCATCGCGCTGCGCTTCGTGAGCCCCACGCAGCTCGTCGCCCGGGTCAAGGAGTCACGCGAGGACTGACGGCATGCCGGACCCCAGCGGCACCCGAGCCGTGTCGATACGTTGGGTGCCGTGGGGTATCGCTCCGAGCCGGGCCTGACGGCCGTCGAGGCCGCGGTCCGGCTTGCGACCGACGGTCCGAACCAGCTGCCCGAGCCCGCGCGGCCGCACCCGCTGCGCGAGCTCGCGCGCCAGATGGTGGGTTTCTTCGCCGTCATGCTGTGGGTCGCGGCCGGGCTCGCGCTCGTCGCGGGGATGCCCGCGCTCGGCGTCGCGATCGCCGTCGTCGTGGTCATCAACGGGCTCTTCTCGTTCGCGCAGGAGTACCGGGCCGACCGGGCCGCCGAGCGGCTGCGAGACCTGTTGCCGGCGCGCGCGACGGTCCGCCGGGACGGGCGCGCCCAGGTGGTCGATGCTGCCGACCTCGTCGTCGGCGACGTCGTGATCCTCGAGGCGGGTGACCGGGTCTCGGCGGACCTGGTCCTTGCGCCCGGCGGACAGGTCGGGGTCGACGAGTCGATGCTCACGGGCGAGAGCATCACGCGCGTGCGCGACGCCGGAAGCGACCTGCTCGCGGGTACGTACGTCGTGGAGGGCCACGGCGAGGCCGTCGTGAGGGCCACCGGCGCGGCCACCCGGCTGGCCGGGATCTCCGCCGTCACCCAGAGCGCGGTCCGGCCGCGCAGCCCGCTCGCCCACCAGCTGCACCGCGTCGTCCGGGTCGTCGCTCTCGTCGCGGTCGGGGTCGGGGCGGTGTTCTTCCTCACGGCCCTGCTCCTGGGTCGGACGGGGAACCAGAGCTTCCTGTTCGCGATCGGGGTGACGGTCGCCCTCGTCCCGGAGGGGCTCCTGCCGACCGTGACGCTGTCGCTCGCCCGCGCCGCGCAGCGCATGGCCGGCCGACACGCCCTGGTCCGCCGGCTCGAGGCCGTCGAGACGCTCGGCCTGACGACGTACATCTGCACCGACAAGACCGGCACCCTGACCCGCAACCAGATGTCGGTCGTGCAGGCGTGGACCCCCGCCGGGGTCGTGGACGTGGTCGGGCTCGGCTACGCGCCCGCGGCGACCCTGCACGGCTCCCCCGAGGCACTGGGCGCGTTGCGGCTCGCGGCGTCGAGCGCGGAACGCTGCTCCCCGGATGCGCACGCGGTGCAGCACGGCGAGGACTGGGCTCCCGTCGGCGACCCGATGGACGTCGCGATCCACGTCCTCGCGAGGCGGGCCGGCGCTCCCCCGTTTCCCGTACGGACCTCGCGCCACCCGTTCGATCCCCGGCGCCGGCGGTCCTCGGTCGTGGACCACCACGGCGTGCACGTCGTCGGCGCCTCGGACTCCGTGCTCCCGCTGTGCCGCGACGCACCCGCCGCGGCCGACGACGCCGTCACCGCGATGGCCGCCCGCGGACTGAGGGTCGTGGCTGTCGCGGGGCGCGCGGCGGGCGCGGGCGACGTCGGGACGGACGCCGCCGACGTCGAGCGCGACCTTCGCCTGCTCGGGCTGCTCGGCCTCGAAGACCCACCACGGGACGATGTCGCCGACGCCATCGCGTCGTGCCGGTCGGGCGGGATCCGCATCGCGATGATCACCGGCGACCACCCGATCACCGCCCTGACCATCGCCCGCGAGGTCGGCCTGGTGCAGGGCGAGGCCCTCGTGGTCGAGGGCAAGGACCTGCCCGCGGACGACGACGCGCTGGGCGAGCTGCTCGACCGCGACGAGGTCGTGGTGGCCAGGGTCGCTCCCGAGGACAAGCTGCGGATCGCCCGCGCGCTGCAGTCCCGGGGCCACGTCGTGGCGATGACGGGTGACGGGGTCAACGACGGTCCCGCGCTGCGCACCGCGGACGTCGGCATCGCCATGGGCGCCTCGGGCACCGACGTCGCGCGCGAGGCGGCCGACCTCGTGCTGCTCGACGACCACTTCGGCAGCATCGTGGCCGCCGTCGAGCTCGGCCGGTCCACGTTCGCCAACATCCGCAAGTTCCTCACGTACCACCTCACGGACAACGTCGCCGAGCTCACACCGTTCGTCGTGTGGGCGCTCTCCGGGGGCTCGATCCCCCTCGCGCTGACCGTGCTCCAGGTTCTCGCCCTCGACATCGGCACCGACCTGCTGCCTGCTCTCGCGCTGGGCGCAGAACGACCCAGCAAGCGGACGATGACCGGTCCGTTCCGGCTCGGCTCGCTCATCGACCGCCGAGTCCTGCGTCGCGCCTTCGGCGTCCTCGGCCCGACCGAGTCGCTCGTCTCGATGGCGGCGTTCGTCGTGACGCTCCGCCTCGGCGGCTGGTCGGTGGGCGCTGACCCTGGCCCCGCCCTGCTCGCGGCCGCGTCCGGGACGGCCTTCGCCGCGATCGTCCTCGGGCAGCTCGCCAACGCGTTCGCGTGCCGAAGCGAGAGCCGTTGGATCGGAGCGACGGGGTTCACCGGCAACCGGCTCCTGCAGCTCGCGGTCGCCACCGAGGCTGCCGTCCTGATCGCCTACCTCGCTGTGCCACCCCTGTCCGACCTGCTCGGCGGTGCGCTGCCCGACGCCACCGGGTGGTTGCTGGCCCTCGTGGCGATCCCGGCGGTCTGGGCCGTCGACGCCGCCGACAAGTGGCTGCGGCAGCGCTCCCGGACCAGCCACCCGACGCGTTGGCCGGGCCCGCCGGGTGATCGAGCCTGGCGGCGCGCAGAGCGCGTCTGACACCGCTCCTCCCCCGCATCGTCGTCGCCTCGGCACCGTGCGTCGACACCGGTGGACAGCCCCCGGCGTCCGGCGGACAGTGAGAGTGGAAGCAGGTTCTGGCGAGGACATCGACGAAGGAGAGACGCCATGGCACGCACGGTCGTCGTCGGGATCGAAGGGACGGACTCGAGCCGCGCCGCCTTGATCTGGGCGGCGGCGGCCGCAGCCTCGCGCCACGACACGCTCGAGATCCTGCACGGGTCAGGGTTGCCCGTGGAGATGTACGACGACGCGCTCGAGCAGGGCGCGCAGTCGCTCCTGCACGACGAGCGCGAACGAGCTCTCGCAGCGCAGCCGAACCTCACCGTCACGACGACGCTGACCCGCGACACCCCCGGCAAGGCGCTCACCGAGGCGTCCGAGCAGGCGGACCTGGTCGTCATCGGCACGCACCCGTACAGCCTTCTCGAGCGGGTCTTCTCGGGCTCGCTCGCCTACCAGGTCGCCGCGGGGTCGCACTGCCCGGTGCTGATCGTGCCGCAGGAGACGGGTGAGGGCGGCTCCGGTGTCGTCGTCGGCGCGGACGGGTCCCCCGACTCCGTCTCGGCCGTCGCCCTCGCCGCAGCCGAGGCCGACCGGCTGGGCCAGGAGCTCACGGTCGTGCACGCCTGGCGCTCGCCCGACCTGTTCCTGGCCGGCGACACCGGACAGGGCTACCGCGACGAGCGGGTCGAGGAGGGCGAAGGCGTCGTGCTGGCCGAGTCGATAGCCGGCCTGGGTGAGCGCTACCCGGACCTCGTCGTCCACCGGCAGCTGGTCCAGAGCCAGCCGGCGCAGGCGCTGCTCGACGCGGCCAAGGGTGCCCGGCTCCTCGTCGTGGGCAGCCGCGGGCTCGGAGGTGTCGCCCGCATGCTGCTCGGCTCGGTGAGCCACACCCTCGTGCTGCACCCGCCCTGCCCGGTGCTCGTCATGCGGTGACCGACGGGTCAGGCGACCGCCCCGGGGACGCGCTCGTCGGGCGCGCCGACGCGGGCGGTCCCGGCGCCCGCGCGCGGACCCCACGTGGGCGCAGCCGGCTTGGCGAAGAACAGCACGACGACCGACCCCACGACCGCGGCGCACGCAGGCAGCACGAGCGACTGCGACATGGCCGACGTGAAGCCTGCATGCAGGAACGGCGGCAGAGCCCCCGCCGCGGAGAACCCCGCGGCGGGCGCCGCGCCGCCGGAGCTCGGCAGCTCGGCAGCGAGCCGCGCCTGCATCAGTGCGGCGATGCAAGCACTGCCGAGCACCGCGCCGACCTGCCGGGTCGTGTTGTAGACGCCTGACCCCGCGCCTGCCTGCTGGCGCGGGAGGTTGCGGGTCGCCGTCGTCGAGATCGGCCCCCACATGCACGCGTTCGCAAGCCCAGCACCGCACCAGGCAGGAGCAGCAGGGCGACCGCGGTGTCCGGGGTGAGCAGCTCCGCGTACCAGAACAGCCCGAGCGAGAGCAGCACCAGGCCGGTGAACGCCACGTAGCGCGGGTTGACCCGGTCGATGAGCTTGCCGACGAACGGCGCGAGGACACCGGAGATCACCGCCATCGGCGCGAGCATCAGCGCCGACTGCGTCGGGGTGAGCCCGCGGACGATCTGGAAGTAGAAGACCAACGGCAACGACATGCTCGTGACGGTGAACCCGACCACCGAGATCGCACCGTTGGCGAGGGAGAAGTTGCGGTCGCGGAACAGGGCGAGCGGCAGCAGCGGCTCCCCCGTGTTCCGCGCCTGCCAGACGACGAACCCGACCAGGACGACGACCCCCGCGACGATCAACGACCACACCGAGACCGGACCCGCGATCGTGCCCCAGTCGTACGAGGCGCCCTCCTGGATGCCGAAGACGAGCAGGAGCATCCCGACGGCGCTCAGCACGACACCGGGGATGTCGAACTTGTGCGGGTGCGTGGCGAGCGCCGGCACCAGGCGCCAGGCCAGGACGAACGCGACGATGCCGATGGGCACGTTGATGAAGAAGATCCACTCCCAGCCGAGCCCGTCGACGAGGACGCCGCCAAGGATCGGCCCCACGAGCGTCGCCACCCCGGCCGCCGCGCCCCACAGCCCCATCGCCGCGCCACGGCGGTCGGGCGGGAAGATGCGGGTGATGACCGCCATGGTCTGCGGCGTCATGAGCGCCGCGCCCAGGCCCTGCACGACACGAGCGACGATGAGCGTCGTGATGGCACCCGACAGGCCGCACCACGCCGACGCCGCGGTGAAGACCACGAGGCCGGCGAGGTAGAGGTTCTTCGGGCCGAACCTGTCGCCCAGGCGCCCGGTGATCAGCAGCGGGACGGCGTAGGCCAGCAGGTAGGCGCTCGTGACCCAGATGACGTCGTTGATGCCGGCGTGGAGCCCCGCCATGATCGCCGGGTTGGCGACCGAGACGATCGTCGTGTCGATCAGGATCATGAAGAACCCGATGACGAGCGACCAGAGCGCGGGCCAAGGCTTGGCGACGTTGTCCATGAGGGTCTTTCGCTGAGGGCGGCCGGGGCGCACCGCGTCGAGGCCCGCGAGCTCGGCCCGCAGGGGCACCGCCGGACTCACGAGGAGGCGGACGGTTGCCCATCATCCACTGCTCCGCAGGCCGGCGCGATGCCAGGGCTACGACGCTGCCGTGTCCTTCGCCACAGCTCGGGTCTCGGGCATCGCCACGGTCGTGGCGAACGCCAGGCCGGACACCGCTGCCGTCGCGAGGAACGCCACCTCGAACGACGCGGCGTCGGCGAGCACGCCGGCAACGAGCGGTCCGATGAACGCACCCGCGTCGGACGCCATCTGGAAGGCCGCGACGGGCGCGCCGCCCCGTCCGCCGATGACGTCGCCGACGACGGCCGCCGTCGACACCCCGAGCAGGGCCGAGCCGGTCCCGTACAGGGCCATGCCGACCAGGAAGAGCGGTGCACTGCCCGCGAGCGCCATCGTGAGCCCTGCGGCGAGCGCGAACGCTGCGCCGGCGCGGAGGAACGGCCGGCGCCCGCGGGTGTCGACCATCCGGCCGGCCGGGACGAGGACGAGCGCCTGGACCACGGCCGACAGCACCAGACCCGCGCCTGTCCACGACGGCCCGAGCCGCAGACCCTCCACGACGAACAGCGGGACGAGCGACGCACGGACACCGAAGATCGCCCAGCCGACCGCGAAGTTGTTCGCCACCGCGGCCCGGTACGCCGAGCTCCGCAGCGCGGCGCCCAGCGACGTCGGGAGATGGTCGGCGGTCCCAGCCGCGCGTTCGTGCTCGGTCAGTGCCGTCCGGGCGAGGAAGACCGTCGCGACCGCGCCGGCCACCAGCAGCGTCGCTGCGTACACGACGAAGGGCGCACGCAGCGACCAGGCCGTCAGTGGACCGCCGAAGGCAGGACCGGCGATGCCACCGAGCAGGAAGCCGGTCTGGTAGACGCCGGTCGCCCTGCCTCGCTCAGAGGGCGCGACGACGCGCAGGAGCAGCGCGAACGACGACACCGTGAACATCGCCGAACCGAACCCGCCCACTCCCCGCAGCACCAGCAGCTGGACGTAGCTGTGCGACAGCCCGGCCAGCAGGCTCGACACCCCGACGATCCCGATCCCGCTCGCCAGCACGAGCCGTTCCCCGAGCCGGTCGACCAGACGCCCGGCCACGGGCGCGGAGGCGAAGCGCACCAGCGCGAAGACCGACACGACGGCCCCGGCCGCGAAGTTGCTGACGCCGAAGTCCTTGGCGAACAGCGGGATCGCCGGGGCGACGATCCCGAAGCCCAGCGCCACGGAGAACGCGACCGCAGTGAGCACCGCCACCTCGGGCGGCAACAACCGGAACGGGTTGCTGGTCGTCCCGGCGGGGCGGCTCACGCGTGCCTCACGACGGCTCTCACCGGTGCCGTCAGGACGGGTCTGCCAGGAGCCGGCGGTGCAGCTCGGTGGTCAGTGCGTGGATCTCTCGGGTGATGTCCGTGTTGGTCTTGAGCTCGAGCTCCTGCTCGACGAAGTCGTGGTCCGCCTTCGCCTGCTGGAACGCCGCCTGGCGGTTCTGGCCGATCATGACGAACGTCGACAAGAAGATCGCCTCGAGCGAGACGACCAGCGTCAGCGTCGGCCACGGGCTCTTCTCGACCGCCAGCATCCAGACGGCGAAGACGACAGCATGCAGGTACAGGAAGGTCATCGAGCCCGCGAACGCCGTGATCTTGTCCGCGACCCGGAGCTGCAGGTCCTCAGCCCGACGCTTCGCCAACGCCGACACGACGGGATGATGCGCGGGCCGAGCCTGAGTGGTGGTAGTCATCGAAGCCTCCGGGGTCGTCGCGCGACCGGTTCGCGCGGGCACGGGCCCTGCGCCCATCATGCCGGTGCGGGAGTCGTGACTCCGCGCGACGAGGCCGACAAGGTGCTCGCGGGTGTGCGATGCTAGGGACGTCGAATCCGTTCGCGGTTCTCGACGCACTTGAGGCCCGGTTGATCCCGCCAGATCCCGGGCCTTTCGTGTGCCCGACAAGCGACGGTGCGCGACTCAGGACGACGGTGCGAACCCGCCCGCGCGCCATGGGTCGCGGCTCGCGGTCATGTGAGCAGCTCGAGCACTGCTCGCTCAACCGGCGCGCGGGCCCGTCCCGGCGTGATCATCTGCCCGCGCTCCCAGAGGTCGATCAGGCGAGGGTCGATGTAGGCGGACCGGCACACTGCCGGCGTGTTCCCGAGCACTCCGGCGACATCCTTGACGACGCCCGCCACGACGCGCCGGCGCGCGCGCTCGGAGCGTGGCGGCGGGCCAGCCTGCGCGAGGCCGGTCGCCGCCATGACCGTCGCGTGCCACGTCCGGAAGTCCTTGGGCCGAGCCTCGGGGCCCAACCGCTGCTTCACGTCGGCCTGGATGTCACCGCTCGTCACGTCGTGCCACCCGGCGTCGTCCTGCCAGGCGAGCAGCTCGGTGCCGGGGTCGTCCCTGTCCCTCAGCTCACGGATCAGACCGCTCACGGCCGGATCCTCGACCTGGGACCGCCGGACCTGTCCGCTCTTGGCGGGGTAGCAGAAGGTGACCCGATCCCCGTCGATCTCGACGTGGTCGCGCAGCACCGTGGCCAGGCCGTAGCTGCCGTTCTCCTTGGCGTAGCTCTCGCCGCCGGCCCGGAAGTAGGCGTCGTCCAGCAGCCGGAAGGCGAGCGCAAGGACCTTCTCGCGCGGAATGCCGGGCAGCGCGAGATCCGCGCGCACGCCGCGTCGCGCCCGAGGCAGCCGCTGGGCGACCTCGAGGACCTGCTCGTGCTTGGCGCGATCCCGGCGCTTGCGCCACTGCGGGTGGTAGAGGTACTGGCGGCGGCTGGCGTCGTCGGTGCCCATCGCCTGGATGTGGCCCTGCGGAAAGGGACAGATCCAGACGTCCCGCCACGCCGGCGGGATGACGAGATCCCGGCACCGCGCAACGATCTCCGGATCGGTGATCCGGGTGCCCGTCTCGTCGAGGTAGGTGAACCCGCGGCCGTGCCTGCGCCGTGTCCACCCGGGGTCGCCGGCCCGGACCCTGCGGAGTCGTGGCATCACCCCAGTGTGGGGTGCGTCGCCGCGACTGGCATGCCGAGCGCGGGCAGAGGCCGCACGCTTCAACCCGTTCGAGAGGGCTGTCGTCGTCGGGCGCGAAGCACTCAGCCAGAACCCGGACGTCGGGCCTTCCGCACCTAACCGGGCACGATCTCAGCCGTCGGCTCGGGGCTGTGCCGGGTCCCCGGTACCGCCTTCGCACGGGCTGACACACGAAAGGCTCCGACCCGCGTCTCCGCTGGTCAGAGCCTTACATGTTCGCTGTCTCAACGAGTGTCCGGAGGGGGACTTGAACCCCCACGCCCTTTCGGGCACTAGCACCTCAAGCTAGCGCGTCTGCCATTCCGCCACCCGGACAGGTGGACCAGACGGGTTCGCCAAGCGGTGCTGAGCACTGCCTGTCGACCTGTCAGGTGCGGCGGTAAAGATAGCACGGTGTCGCCGCCGGACAGGAATTCGCGCGACAGGGCAGACTTGCCGCCATGACGGATCAGGACAACCAGGGCGACAGGTCGGCGACGTCGCTGCGGCACCTCGTCGGGGCCAGTCCGGCAGCCCGGAAGGTCGCGGGCGCGCGACGCAACCCGTCGGTCGTCGGGTACGAGCAGACCGCCCCGAAGTGGTTGCGTGAGATGGCCGGCGTGTCGTGGCGGCTGCTGGTCGTCGCCGCCGCGATCGCCGTCGTGTTCTACGCCACGTCGCGGGTCCAGCTGCTCTTCATCGCCGTGTTCATCGCCTTCGTGTTCACCGCCGTGCTGCGGCCTCTCGTCGACCTCCTCGCCCGGGTCATGCCGCGGGGCCTCGCGACCGCCATCGCGCTGCTCGGAGGCATCGCCGTCTTCGCGGGCATGCTCACCTACGTCGGCTACTCGGTCGCGAACCAGTGGGACGCGCTGTCGAAGCAGTTCGGCAACGGCATCGGCGAGATCACGAAGTTCCTGGAGAACGGCCAGCTCCCGTTCACGATCACGAACGACCAGATCGTCCAGTGGATCGACACGGGCCGCGAATGGGTGCAGCAGCATGCCGGCGACCTGGCCAGTCAGGCCGCGGCCAGCGCCGGTTCCGTCGTCCAGGTGTTCACGGCGCTCGCCCTCGCCGTCTTCTGCACCGTCTTTTTCCTCGCCCGGGGCCACGAGCTGTGGACCTGGTTCCTCAACCAGCTGCCCGTGCGCGTGCGCGAGGGCTGGCAGGTCGCCGCGGGCGCCGGGTGGTACACGTTCTCCGGGTACACGCGCGGAACGGTGATCATCGCCACGACGGACGGCTTCCTCGCCTTCATCGCGCTGTCGATCATCGGGGTCCCGCTCGCCGCACCGCTCGCCGTGCTGGTCCTCATCGGCGCGTTCATCCCGCTCGTCGGTGCGCCGGCGGCGATGGTCGTCGCGATGATCGTCGCCCTCGCTGCCAACGGCCCGATCTCGGCCGGCGTCGTCGGGATCTGCATCGCGCTCATCGGGCAGTTCGAGGGCCACATCCTCCAGCCGCTCGTCATGGGCCGGCAGGTCTCGCTGCACCCGGTCGTCATCGCGGTCACCGTCACCGCCGGGACGCTGACCGCGGGCATCCTGGGGGCGGTCATCGCGGTTCCGCTCGTCGCGGTGGCGTGGGCCGTCTTCTCCAAGCTCCGGCGGATGGACCCACCGATGGACGAGGAGCAGGAGGCCGAGTCGGACGAGGACGTCGAGTTCCCCGAGCCCGCGACGCCCGCCGACGCCGGTTAGCACCGAGGAACCTCAACGGAAGTCGCGCGACGTCGCCCGGACCCGCAGCGAGAGCGGGGCCAGGTGCTCGGCGAGCAGGTTCGTCGCACCGTCGGCCCGCTCGACCCGCCCGCGCACGACGAGGGCCGACGACGTGCGCGCCACCTTGCGGAACCGCTGCCACAGGCCCGTCGTGCAGATCACGTTCAGGAGACCCGTCTCGTCCTCGAGCGACAGGAACGTGACCCCACCCGCCGTCCCCGGACGCTGGCGGTGCGTGACCACTCCGGCGACCGCGACCCGACGGCCCGCCTCGTGGCGGTACACCTGCTCGACCCGCAGGACCCCGGCGGCGTCGAGCCCGGCACGCACGTGCTGCGTGGGGTAGGAGTCGACCGAGATGCCCGTCGCCCACACGTCCGCCACGGCGAGCTCGACGTCGCTCATCCCCGGGAGCATGGGAGCGCTGACCCCCACCGACACACCCGGCAGCGTGTCGGGGCCCTCCTGTGCGAGCGCCCCCGCAGCCCAGAGGGCCTCGCGACGCGTCGCACCGAGGCTGTCGAGCGCACCACCCGTCGCGAGCGCCTCGAGGTGGCTGGTCGACAGCCGCACCCGGCGGACCAGGCCGCGCAGGTCGGCGAACGACCCAGCCTGGGCGCGCTCGGCCACGAGCCGCTCCGCGACCTCCGTACCGACGTTGCGGACCGACGCGAGGCCGAGCCGCACCGCGAGCGACCGACCTGCTGACCCGGAGGCGTGCTGGTCGCTCGGCGCCGTCCCCGACGGGGCGGGGACGAGCCGGGGCTCACCGTCGACCGGCGCCGGCGCCGTGCGCTCGACGGTCGCCTGGACCGCGGACGCCTGCACGTCAGGGCGTAGCACCGTCAGACCGTGCCGCCGCGCGTCGGCCACGAGGGACTGCGGGGAGTAGAAGCCCATCGGCTGCGCGGCGAGCAGCCCCGCGTAGAACGCCGCCGGGTGGTGCACCTTGAGCCAGGCGCTCGCGTAGACGAGGTAGGCGAACGAGTAGGCGTGCGACTCGGGGAACCCGAAGTCTGCGAACGCCTTGAGCTTGTCGAAGATCTGCTCGCCGACAGCGGCCGTGATGCCGTTGGCTGCCATCCCCTTGAGCAGCCGTCCGTGCAACGCCTCCATGCGCTCCGTCGACCGCTTGGACCCCATCGCGCGGCGCAGCTGGTCGGCCTCCGTCGGGGTGAAGTCGGCGACGTCGATCGCCATCTGCATGAGCTGCTCCTGGAACAGCGGCACGCCGAGGGTCTTCGCGAGGGACTTCTCGAGCTTCGGGTGCAGGTACGTGACCGGCTCCCGGCCGTGGACCCGGTTGATGTACGGGTGCACCGACCCGCCCTGGATCGGTCCGGGCCGGATGAGCGCGACCTCGACGACGATGTCGTAGAAGCGTCGGGGCTGCAGGCGCGGCAGCGTCCCCATCTGGGCGCGCGACTCGACCTGGAACACCCCGACCGTGTCCGCCGCGCACAGCAGGTCGTAGACGAGCGGGTCCTCGTCCGGCAGCCCGTGCAGGTCGAGGCTCACCCCCTCGTGCTCCCGGACCAGGTCGAACGCGATCCGCAGCGCCGTGAGCATGCCGAGCCCGAGCAGGTCGAACTTCACGAGGCCCGCGTCGGCACAGTCCTCCTTGTCCCACTGCAGCACCGTGCGTCCGGGCATCCGGGCCCACTCGACCGGGCACACCTCGATGACGGGCCGGTCGCACATGACCATGCCGCCCGAGTGGATGCCGAGGTGGCGCGGCAGCCGCAGGAACCGCTGGGCGAGGTCGATCACGGGTGCCGGGATCTCGTCGAGGTCGTGCGCGGGGGGCTCGGGTGCCGCACCCCACATCGCGTCCCGATGCTTGGCGCGCTCCTCCCGGCCGGTCACCGCGTCCCGCCCGTCCGCTGTGACGGGGTCCGGTCCGCGCAGGCTCCCCCACCGGTCGATCGACTTGCTCCAGGCGTCCTGCTGCCCGACGTCGTGACCCAGCGCCCGGGCGGCGTCCCGGACCGCCGAGCGGGGCCGGTAGGAGATGACGTTCGCGACCTGCGCCGCATGTGTACGACCGTGGGTGGCGTAGACGTACTGGATGACCTCCTCGCGCCGCTCCGACTCGATGTCGACGTCGATGTCCGGCGGACCGTCCCGCTCCGGAGCAAGGAAGCGCTCGAAGAGCAGCCCGTGCTTGACCGCGTCGACCGCCGTGACCCGCAGCGCGTAGCAGACCGCCGAGTTGGCGGCCGAGCCGCGGCCCTGCGCAAGGATCCCGTTGCGACGGCAGAAGTCGACGAGGTCGTAGACGACGAGGAAGTACCCGGGGAAGCCGAGGCCCTCGATGATCCGCAGCTCGTGCTCGAGCTGCGCATACGCGCCCGGCACCCGCTCGGACTCGGGCGGTCCGTAGATCTCCAGGGCGCCGCGCCGGACCAGCTCGCGGAGCCAGGTCGCCTCGGTGTGGCCGGCCGGGACCGGGTACGGCGGGAGCTTCGGCGCCACGAGCGCGAGGTCGAACGCGCACTCGGCACCCAGCTCCGCAGCCGTCGCGACCGCCTGGGGGTGACGACGGTGGCGCGCGAGCATCTCGGCCGGCGAGCGCAGGTGGGCCGTCGGGGCGCCGGGCAGCCAGCCGTCGAGGTCCTCGAGCGACGAGCGCGCCCGTACCGCCGCGAGCGCAGCCGCGAGGTCGGCGTCGCGCGGTGTCGCGTAGTGGACGTTGCCCGTCGCGACGAGGGGGAGCCCCGTCGCGGCCGCGAGGGCTGCGAGGGCGTCGTTGCGCTCGCCGTCGAGCGGGTCACCCGACTCCGTGACCTCGACCGCGACGTTGTCCCGGCCGAAAAGTGCGGCGAGCCGGTCGAGCTCGCCGCGTGCCGCGACGAAACCCTCGGGTGTGACGGCGGCGCCGGTGGGCGACCCGCCCGCGAGCGCGCGTCGCACCGCACCCTTGCGGCAGCCGGTGAGCACGAGCCACTGCCCGGCAGCCTGCTCGGCGAGCTCCTCCGGGCGGTAGCGCGCTGCGCCCTTGGTCCCGGTCGCGAGGTGCGCCGTCGCGATCGCGCTCGACAGCGCGCGGTAGCCGTCGGGTCCGCGCGCGAGGACGAGCAGGTGCGTGGCCCTCGGGTCGGGGATGCCGGTCGGTGCATCGAGCACGTCGGGGCCGGGCCGCGTCGACCCGGCGGGCCGGGCCGCGCCGGTGGTCACGCCCGAGGCCCGCGACCCGAGACGCCCGGGCGCAGGCAGGTGCAGCTCCGCGCCGAACACCGTGGGGAGCCCGACCGCCCGGGCCGCCTCGGCGAACCGGACCACGCCGTACAGCCCGTCGTGATCCGTCACCGCGAGCGCGGACAGGCCGAGCCTGGTCGCCTCGGCGGCGAGCTCCTCGGGGTGGCTCGCTCCGTCGAGGAAGCTGAACGCCGAGTGGGCGTGCAGCTCCGCGTACCGCGGCGCCGAGGACGAGCCCATGCGTCACGCTCCCTCGAAGTTCGAACAGGTGTTCGAACCAGTGAACGACGGTGGTTCGGCGTTGTCAAACGCCTTGGACCGCACCGTCAGTCGTAGACCGCTTCGCACGTCCAGGTCTCCGCGGTGTGCGCCAGCAGCAGCGCCGAGCCGTCCTCCAGAGCGACCTGGAGGTGCGTGCGGTACCGGGGCTCGTCCGACCACCACCGCTCGGCGAGCGGCCACGGCCCGGCCCAGCCGACCACGACGCGACCCCGGCCGACGCCCGGGCCACGCCGGGCCAGCGTCGCGGGTGACGCACTCAGAGCGAACCGGGTGTCGAGACCGACGGGCACCCCCGCGGCGTCGAGCAGGTCGACAGGCTCGGGCTCCCGCAGGACGGTCGCGGGGGCAGGCGGGGGCAGCTGCCCGGGCCACGGTCGATCGACCGGCCGCTGCGCGGGCGCCTGCTCCCCCCAGGGCCGCAGGTGCACCTGGTCCCGCATGTCCCGGCCGCCCTGCAGCGCAGCCGTCAGCACCCCCCACCGCCGATGAGCCCCTGCACACGGTCCAGCGCGCGGTGCGCACGCCGGTCCCCGCCCGACGGACCGCCCCACAGCCGTCCCTGCTCCGCCCCCGCCGGTGCGACCTCCTGAGCCGCGATCGCGAGATGCACGAGGGCCGCGCGGGTCGGCACCTCGCGATCCGCGGCGCCGCGGCTCCCCCGCGTCCGGCCTCCCTCGGCGAGCGCCCCTGCGGTGAGCCAGCCCTCGAGCTGCCAGCGGATGCGGTCGGTGATGCGGGCGGCGGTCAGCCCACCGAGCCCGCCCAGGTCGGTGCGCCAGGTGCGCACGAGCTCCTCGCCCGCCTCCGTGCGGGCGGTGATCTGCAGCCGCCCGCACATCGCCGAGTGCTCGAGGAGCAGCGCGTGGAGCTCCTCCGCGAGGCGCCTGCCGACGAACGTGGCCGTGTCCACGCGCTCCGCGGGCGGGTCGAGCGCGCAGGACACCTCGAGGTCCGTCTCGGGTCGTCGGAGGGCCGGTGGCCGGGAGTCGTCGCCGCGCGCGAGCATCTGAGCCCACGCGCCGAGGCGCCCGAACCGCGCGTGCACATCCCCTGCCGGGAGCACTGCGAGATCACCGAGGGTGCGCAGCCCGAGCCGTCCGAGCAGGTCGACGAGCTCCGCGACGTCCTGCACGCCGCCGTCCTGGACCGCGGCGTACGCGAGGTCCTCGACCCCCCGCGGTGCCAGGAACTCCCGCGACGCGCCCGGCTCGACGACGCTCCCGGTCCGGGCTGCGAGGATCGAGGCGAGCAGCCCGTCGGCCGTGCCGACGTGGGCCTCGTGCCCGGTCTGCTCCGCGACCGCCGTGACGAGGCGCTCCGAGAGCACCTCCTCCGAACCGTGATAGCGGCTCGCGCCGTCCGCAGGCAGCAGGAGCAGCCCGGCGCGGACCACCTCGACCCCGGCCACGACGGTCTCGACCGCCGCGGCGACCGGTTCGAAGAGCCGGACGTCCCGCCCCTCGTCGACGGGGATCAGGACGAGCTCGGGGCAGCAGCCCTGCGCCTGGCGCCGACGCATCCCACGGCGGACCCCCTGGGCGCGCGCGAGAGCCGACACGGCCGTGACGCGACGCGCGTCGTGCACCGCGGCGGGCAGGTGGGGCGGGACCTGCTCGGCCTCGGTCGCTGCGACGACCGGCCAGTCCGGGACCCACAGGACGGTCGTCCGGGTGCTCATCGTTGCCACCTCATCCCCGCCGTCTCATCCGACGAGCCGCAGCGGCACAGGGGGGACCGACGGCTCGACGGGCTCGACCGGACCTGTCAGCACAGCAGGCGCCACGGGACCGAGACCCCGGACCAGCGGCAGGGTCAGCTCCACGCTCTGACGCACACCGGCACCACCGCGCCCGGTACGCGTGACCCGCAGCTCGCACGTGCGCAGCCGGCCGTCGCCCGCACCGACCCCGCTCCAGCACCCACGCTCCGCCGTCAGGACGACGTCCGCCCCGGGCCACGTCCCGCTCGCCAGGAGCACGGACCCGCGCTCGCGCGCGCGAGAGACCAGGCGACGCCGGTCACCGTCCGTGAGGACGGCCTCGGGGCCGACCAGCACGACGTCCACACCGTCGAGCAGCGCGGCAACCACTGTGGGCGCCTCGATCCCCGGCTGCGGCACGACCGCGAGCCGCTCGAGGTCGACCCCGGCCTGGGCGGCTGCCAGCAGACCGACGGTCGGCTGCCCCACGACGGCGGCCCAGGCCCCGCCGCTGCACGCCTCGGCGAGCAGCGCCAGGACGAGCGAGGTCGACCCGAGCGCAGCCACGGTGCTGCCCCGACGCAACCCGTCGGGCAGCAGACCTGAGAGCACGCGGGGAACGGGCAGCGAGGGACGCTCGCTCGTGACGAGAGAGGTACGGCGGACCGGGGCGCCGTCCCACGCCCGCGTCCGGGGCGTCGGGACCTCGGGCATCAGCACCGCGGGCTCGGGGACCGTGGGCGCGGCGACCTGGGGCGCGAGGACGTGGGGCACGGGGGTCTGGGGAGCAGGCCGGCGCAGGCTCCGCGCCCCGGTCAGCAGCTCCGCGCGTGCGAGGGTGGCCCGAGCGAGGGCGGCGCGCTCGTCCCGTGTCCCCGCCACCGCCCCGACCCGCGTCTCCACCACCGCCCCGACCACCGCTTCCCTCACCGCCTCCGACATCGCCCCTCCCTCGCCTGCCCGACGATCGCTCATGCTCGCGGTCGCAGTTCGAACACATGTTCGATCATGCCACCAGATGCCGACACTGCGAACCTGGCAGTCCGCTCGCCCTGCCGTCGTAGAGCGCATGCACGTCGGGCTCGGCATGATGGAGGAGACGGCCGCACCGGCCGTCCCCGGACCGAGGAGAATCCCGTGGCCGTGTCCCTGACCCGCCCGCTCGCGCCGGACCCGTACTCGCTGCTCCCCGTCGTCCCGTCCTTCACGCTGACGAGCGACGACCTGCGCCACGGCGAGCGCCTGCCCGACGGGCACGCGGCGCCCCCGAACGCGAACGTGTCCCCGCACCTGCACTGGGAGGGCTTCCCGCGCGAGACACGCTCGTTCTTCGTCACCGTGTTCGACCCGGACGCGCCGGGCCCGTCGGGCTGGTGGCACTGGGCCGTCGTCGACCTGCCGGTCACAACGACCACCCTCACGCGCGGCGCGGGGTCGCTCCACGCCGACAACCTGCCCCCCGGGGCGTTCCACCTGCGCGGGGACGACGGGGTCGCGGGATACGTCGGCGCGGCGCCACCTCCGGGTGACCGCGAGCACCGGTACTTCTTCGCCGTGCACGCGCTCGACGTCGAGCACACGGCCACCGGCCCGCAGACCATGCCGGGCGCCGCGGCGTGCGGCGCCACCTTCCACACGATCGCCCGGGCGGTTCTCGTCGCCACCTGCCGTCGCTGAGGGCGACACCCCGGGACTGGCGCGGACGGCACCACCGGCGTCCCGCGGCTAGCCTTCCTGCCATGCTGCAAGCGACCTTCGGAACACTCACCTGGCTCCGTGCCGTCGACCGCCCCGACCTGCTCGCACCGAGCACGTCCGCGGCGATCGAGGCGTGGGCACGGCTCGACCCGCAGATCGCCGACGCCGTTGCGGTCGCGGAGATCGACCCGGATCTCGCCGACACCGCCGCCATGACCGAGGCCTACGGGCTTCCGCTCGCGGCGTCCGCCAACTGCGTGCTCGTGTCCGGCCGGCGCGAGGGTGTCGAGCGCATCGCGGCCGCCGTCGTCCGCGCGACGACACGGGCCGACGTCAACAACGCCGTGAAGCGACTGCTCGACGTCCGCAAGGCGTCGTTCCTCCCCATGGACCGTGCGACCGCCGAGTCGGGCATGGAGTACGGGGGGATCACCCCGCTGGGGCTCCCGGCCGGCTACCGGGTGCTCGTGGACGCGCGGATCGCCGCGACCCACCCGACAGCCGACGGGATGGTCATCATCGGCAGCGGGCTGCGTCGTTCGAAGCTGGCCCTGCCGGGCTCCCTGCTCGCCGCCGCACCTGGGGTCGAGCTGGTGGACGGGCTCGCGCTGGGGTAGGTCGGCTGCCCGCCCACGCTGTCAGGTCAGGTCAGGCCTCGGGCGTCCGACGCGTGACGCGCTGGCTCGCGTTCCAGTCCCGCATGCGCTGCGGGTAGCCGGTCCGGTGCACGTCGTAGACCGGGATGCCGAGGTTGCGCGCGAGCTCGTACGCCTCCTTGGCGCCCGGCACCTTGCGCCGCGTCCACTCGCCGGTCGTCGCGATGAGCATGAGCGTCGTCTGCGTCACGTGCGTCTCCGGCTCGACATAGGCCTCGACGCCGACGCGGGTCGCGACGAAGTCGCGCAGGTGCGCGAGGGTCGCCTGCTGCGCCTGGCGGGGCGACGGCGCATCTGGTGCGCCGTCAGCGGTGCGCGCCCGACGACGCGAGAACAGACCCATACCAGGAGCGTAGCGGGCGAGGTTGACCGACACCTGGGAGACGACTGTCAGGCCTTCGTGCGCCACGCAAGACATGGGACGAATGTTCCCAGAGTCACAGCCGTCGCTCTCCCGTACGGTTCGTTCGCCTCGCACCGGGATGACAAGATGGTCGGCGAGCACCGCAAGTACCACACGTCCTACACAGACCCGCTCTGAGGAGTTGCACGTGGCCGACACGAACGGCACCGCTTTCGACATCGTCGTCCTGGGCGGAGGGAGTGGCGGCTACGCGACGGCGCTCCGCGGCGCCCAGCTCGGGCTCTCCGTCGCTCTCGTCGAGGCCGACAAGCTCGGCGGGACCTGCCTGCACAACGGCTGCATCCCCACCAAGGCACTGCTGCACGCTGCCGAGCTCGCGGACAACGCGCGCGACGGCGCCCACTTCGGTGTGCACACCGAGCTCAAGGGCATCGACATGGCAGGCGTCAACGAGTACAAGGCCGCGGTCGTCGGTCGCCTGTACAAGGGTCTGCAGGGGCTGATCAAGTCCCGCAAGATCACCGTCTTCGAGGGCTACGGCACGCTCGTCGGCCAGGACACCGTCGAGGTCAACGGTGAGCGGATCACCGGGCGGAACATTGTGCTCGGCACCGGCTCGTACGCACGCTCGCTCCCAGGCCTCGACATCGGCGGACGGGTCATCACGTCCGACCAGGCACTCCAGCTCGACTGGGTGCCGCGCTCGGTGATCATCCTCGGCGGCGGCGTCATCGGCTCCGAGTTCGCGTCCGTCTGGCGCTCGTTCGGCGCCGACGTGACCATCATCGAGGCCCTCCCCCACCTCGTCCCCAACGAGGACGAGGCGCTGTCCAAGGCGTTCGAGCGCGCGTTCCGCAAGCGCGGCATCGCGTTCAACCTGGGCGTCCGCTTCTCGGGTGTCACGCAGGACGACAACGGCGTGCACGTCTCGCTCGAGGACGGCAAGACGTTCGACGCCGACCTGCTGCTCGTCGCCGTCGGCCGCGGTCCCCGCACCGAGGGCCTCGGCTACGCCGAGCAGGGCCTCACGCTCGACCGCGGGTTCGTCATCACCAACGAGCGCCTGCACACCGGTGTCGCCAACATCTACGCGGTCGGCGACATCGTCCCGGGCCTGCAGCTCGCGCACCGCGGGTTCGCCCAGGGCATCTTCGTCGCCGAGGAGATCGCGGGACTCGCCCCGCAGACGATCGTCGAGTCGGGCATCCCCCGTGTGACGTACTCCGACCCCGAGGTCGCGTCCGTCGGCCTGACCGAGGCCAAGGCCCGCGAGGTCCACGGCGCCGACGCCGTCGAGACCCTCGAGTACAACCTCGGCGGGAACGGCAAGAGCCAGATCCTCGGGACGACGGGGTTCGTCAAGCTCATCCGCAAGAAGGACGGCCCCGTCATCGGCGTCCACATGATCGGGGCCCGCGTCGGCGAGCTCATCGGCGAGGGCCAGCTCATCGTGAACTGGGAGGCGTACCCCGAAGACGTCGCCTCGCTCGTGCACGCCCACCCGACGCAGAACGAGGCTCTCGGAGAGGCGCACCTCGCGCTCGCCGGCAAGCCGCTGCACGCCCACAACTGACCCCGCGACCGAAGGAGACCAACGGTCATGTCTGACAACGTGCAGCTTCCCGCACTCGGCGAGTCCGTCACCGAGGGAACCGTCACCCGGTGGCTCAAGAACGTCGGCGACACCGTCGCCGTCGACGAGCCGCTGGTCGAGATCTCGACCGACAAGGTCGACACCGAGATCCCGTCGCCCTTCGCGGGCGTGCTCGAGCAGATCCTCGTCCAGGAGGACGAGACCGTCCAGGTCGGCGCCGTGCTCGCCGTGATCGGCTCCGGCCAGCCCGGTGGATCCGCCGACGCCGCACCGGCCGAGGCGGCACCCGCTGAGGCCGCACCGGCCGAGGCCGCGCCTGCTGAAGCCGCGCCGTCCGAGCTCGTCGAGCAGCCCGCGGCACCGGCGGAGCCCGCCCCGGCCGCACCGACCGAGGCCGCACCCGAGGCGCCGGCCGCGACGGGCACCCCCGTCGGCGCCGAGGTCACGCTCCCGGCACTCGGCGAGTCGGTCACTGAGGGCACCGTCACGCGGTGGCTCAAGGCGGTCGGCGACGCGGTCGAGGTCGACGAGCCGCTGCTCGAGATCTCCACCGACAAGGTCGACACCGAGATCCCGTCCCCGTTCGCCGGCACGCTCCTGGAGATCCGTGTCCAGGAGGACGAGACGGTCTCGGTCGGCGCGGTCCTGGCCGTCATCGGCTCCGGCGCGGCCCCTGCACCGCAGGCCGCCGCACCGGCAGCGCCGGCCGAGGCGGCACCGGCACCGGCCGCGGCAGCCCCCGCACCCGTCGCGGCTCCGGCCGAGGCGACGCCTGCTCCGGTTCCTGCTCCCGTGGCCGCTCCCGTCGCTGCGCCCATCACGGCACAGCATGCGGCGCCCGTCCCGGCAGCGTCGGGCACCTACCTGACGCCGCTCGTCCGCAAGCTGGCCGCCGAGAAGAGCGTGGACGTGTCCACGCTCGCCGGCACAGGTGTGGGCGGCCGGATCCGCAAGGAGGACGTGCTCGAGGCCGCAGCCAAGGCGGCTGAGGCGGCCAAGGCGGCTGAGGCGGCCAAGGCGGCTGAGGCGGCCAAGGCGGCCGCGGCGGCGAGCGCACCGGCCCCGGCCACCGCGAAGGCACCGGCCAAGGCCCCAGCACCGCTCGAGGTCTCGCCGCTGCGCGGCACGACCGAGAAGGCCAGCCGTCTGCGTCAGATCATCGCCGAGCGCATGGTGGACGCGCTGCACAGCCAGGCGCAGCTCACGACGGTCATCGAGGTCGACGTGACCAAGGTCGCCCTGCTGCGGGCACGCGCGAAGAACGACTTCAAGGCGCGCGAGGGCATCAACCTCACGTTCCTGCCGTTCTTCGTGCTGGCCGCGATCGAGGCCCTGAAGGTCCACCCCAAGGTCAACGGCGTGCTCGAGGGCAACCAGATCACGTACCACGGCCACGAGAACATCGGCATCGCCGTCGACACCCCGCGTGGTCTGCTCGTCCCGGTGATCCGGGATGCCGGTGACCTCAACCTCGCCGGGATCGCCCGCAAGATCGGTGATCTCGCCGTCCGCACGCGCGACAACAAGGTCACGCCCGACGAGCTCAGCGGTGCGACGTTCACCGTCACGAACACCGGCTCGGGCGGTGCGGTGTTCGACACGCCGATCGTCCCGGGCGGCACGTCCGCGATCCTCGGCACGGGCGCGATCGTCAAGCGCCCCGTCGTCATGACCGACGCCGACGGCGGTGAGGTCATCGCCATCCGGTCGATGTGCTACCTCGCGCTGTCGTACGACCACCGTCTGGTCGACGGCGCCGACGCGTCGCGCTACCTGGCGACGGTCAAGGCCCGCATCGAGGAGGGTGCGTTCGAGTCCGAGGTCGGCATCTGACGACCAGCACTCCCGGACGCCCGGGTGCCGGCCTCTGCGGAGGTCGACGCCCGGGCGTCGTCGTTCGCCCGCCGGCGTCCGGCCTCCGCCGTTCGCCGTCGTCGCCTCGGTTTCGCGCGGCTCCGTAGGGTGGACGCATGGACATCGTCGTTGCCGGCTCGCGCGGACTCATCGGCTCTGCGCTCGTCCCGGCGCTCCGGGCGCACGGTCACCACGTCCGACGCCTCGTGCGAGGGACGCCGTCCGCGCCCGACGACGTCGAGTGGGACCCGGACGCCGGCCGGCTCGACCCGTCGGCGCTCGCGGGCGCTGACGCGGTCATCAACCTCGCCGGCGCCGGCGTCAGCGACCGCCCGTTGACGAGGGCCCGCAAACGGACGGTGCTGCTGTCCCGGACGAGGACCGCCGGCCTCCTGGCCACCACCATGGCCGGCCTCGAGTCAGGTCCCCGGGTGCTGCTCCAGTCGTCGGGGATCGGCGCCTACGGAGACCGCGGCACCGACCTGCTCGACGAGCACGAGCCGCTCGGCACGACGTTCTTCGCGGACGTCGTCCGCCAGTGGGAGGCCTCGACAGCTCTCGCGGTCGAGGCCGGCCTCAGGGTCGCGCACCTGCGCAGCGGCATCGTCCTCGCACCGCGCGGCGGTGCGCTCGGACGTCTGCTCCCACTCGTGCGTGCCGGTCTCGGCGGACCGCTCGGCTCCGGTCGGCAGTACTGGAGCTGGATCACGCTGCCCGACGAGGTGCGGGCGATCATCCACCTGCTCGATGTGCCCGTGCACGGTCCGGTGAACATGGTGGCCGCCGCCGACACGAATGCCGACGTCACTCGTGCGTTGGCCCACGCCGTGCACCGGCCGGCTGTGCTGCGCGTGCCGGCGTGGGCCGTGCGGATCGCCCTGGGTGACTTCGCCCCGGAGCTCCTGGGGTCGATCCGTGCGACCCCCCGCGCCCTCACCGACAGCGGCTTCGTGCCGGTGCACCCGGACCTCGCATCAGCTGTGCGGTACGTCACGGCGTAAGTCCCTCACGCGCCGGGCCCCGGCCCGGCCGGGTCCTGGACGTCGGTGACTCGCAGGCCGTCGCTCGTGGGCACGAGCACGAGCACGACGGTGCGCAGCCGACCTGCAGGCACGGTGCTCTCGGTCGTCCCGTCCGGGCGCAGCAGGCGGTATCCCGAGGTCGTCGAGGTCACCGCGATCTCGGCCCGGTTCTCCACGGCCGACACCAGCTCGGCGGCGGTCACCTCCACAGCGAGCCCCTCGATGCGCAGGCCGCGCGCGGCCAGGTCAGTCAGGATCGCGGCGTCGGCCAGCTGGGCACGCGAGCCAGGGACCTCGACCGACGTCAGCGCGCCGACGTCACCCGCCGAGATCACCTCCGCACGGACCTGGGTCAGACGTCGCGCCGCGTCGACGGGGTCGGCGGCCGCGGTGGCGACCGCCTGGGTCGGTGTCACCGGCGCGACCGCAGGTCCGGCGGGCGCACCCGTGGCACGCCCTGGACGGAGCACGTCGATACCGGACGGGTCGGTGCCACCGAGGGCGGGCGCACGCGCGACGCCGGTGGCACTCGTCTCCACGCCCGCGACTGGCGCATCCGCCTCGGCCGCACCGCGCTGGCTCACCGCGAACGACAGGACCCCGCAGACGACGACCGCGGCCACGGCCGCTCCGAGGCGAACGACGTGTGCCCGCCAGACGCGCCGCCCTCGGTGGCGCGACGAGCGTCGCGTGGTGGTCGCCCGCCCGCCCCGGCTCGCGAGACCGGCCAGCTCAGCCCGGGCGAGGACCGCGCTGTCGGGCAGCATGATCGGCTCGGGGACGTGCGCACGGAAGCACGCGTCGGCGAGCTCGCGCGCCGCCAGCCGCAACCGGGGGTCCGGGTCGGTCGCCGCAGTGAGCAGGTCACGGACGCGCTGGTCGTCGCTCGAGGCCGCGAAGTCCGCGCTGTCCCCGGTCCCGGCTCCGGCGGGGCCGGGCGGGGCGAGCTGGGCGAGCACCACGCTCGCGAGCGCATGGACGTCGCCTGGCGGCTCGCAGGCCTCACCGCGGCACACCTCGGGGGCGGCGAACCCGGGCGTGCCGGCGCTGGGTGTGAGGGCGCCGAGCAGGTCGACGAGGACGGGCCGCCCGTCGAGGCCGATGACGATGTTCGCGGGTGACACGTCGCCGTGGACGAGGCCGGCAGAGTGCAGCGCCTCGAGCGCGTCGGCGAGCGGGACGGCGAGCGTGACCGCCTCGCCCGCACTCAGCGGACCGCGCGCGGGCCGCAGGGCGGCGAGGGTCGGCCCGGGGATGTGGTCCACGAGCAGCGCAGCCGTGCCCGGGCTGACGGCGACCACGTCCCGCACGCGGGCGAGGTGCTCGTGCCGGACGTTGCGCAGCCGGTCGAGGCGCGCACCGTGACGCGGGTCCGCAGCAAGGTCGACGACGCGCACGACGACACGGTCAGGCGCTCCGTCGAGCGCGACAGCCGACCACGCGGGCCCCTGCGCACCGCACCCGATCGGGCCGAGGACGCGATACCCGCCAGTCAGCAGCGCGGCCACGACGTCGGGGGGTGCTGCGGACGGCTCCATGGCGACATCGAACCGTGGATCAGCGCCCTCGCGAGCGTCATCCACAGGCTGAGTGCCGGAGTCGGCCTACCGGAGCGTGACGACGCGGTGCTCGCGCGACGACTCCCGCGCGGCATCGAGCACCGCGGCTGTCCGCACGGCATCCCACGGGTTGACGGGCACCGGGCCACCGACGGTGAGCCAGCGCACGACCGCACGGTAGAAGTCGGACGGGCCGCCGGGTGCACGCGAGACCGGGACGCGCTCGGACCCCCGCACGATCCAGCCCTCGTGCGTGACGTGCGCATGGTCGCGCTTCGTGTGCGGGACGTCGTCGACGACGGAGAAGGGCGTGGGCTCGGCCTCGAACGACGTCACCAGGTAGGCCCCGGCGTCCCCCAGCACCCGGGTGCGCGGACCAGGCGCCCCGACCAGCGCGCCGGTCTGCAGGTGGCTGTGCACCTGCACGCCGTTCGGCCCTGCGGCGTGGTGCAGGGCGAGGAAGACGTCGTCGTCGACTGGTGTCGTGAGCGATCGGAGCTCGGCGTACACGGAGACGACGGGACCGAACAGCTGGACCGCCGAGTCGACGAGGTGCGAGCCGAGGTCGAGCAGCAGGCCGCCCGCGACGACGTCGAGCTCCTTCCACCGCTGCTGCGGGACGGGACGCCACCGCTCCCAGCGCCGCTCGAAGGTGTGGACGTTGCCGAGCTCACCCGAGTCGAGCACCTGACGGAGAGTGAGCTGCTCGGCGTCCCACCGGCGGTTCTGGAAGACGGTCAGTCGGCCGCTGTGCGCCTCGGCGGTGCGTGCGAGGGCTCGCGCGTCGTGGGTCGACGTCGCGATCGGCTTGTCGACGACGACGGGCAGTCGTGCCTCGAGTGCGGCGTTGACGTTCGCCATGTGCGAGCCCGTCGGGCTCGCGACGACGACGAGGTCGAGCTCGGCGGCACGCGCGAGCATGGTCGCGACGTCCGGGTCGATGACGACACCGGGCCAGTCGGTCCTCGCCGCAGCGGCGCGCGACGGGTCGCGCTCGACCACGTGAGTGATCCGCTGACCGACCTCGCGCAGGAGGTGCGCGTGCTGGCCACGCCCCGATGCCCCGTACCCGACCAGCCCGACACGCAACGAGTCGCTCATGTGATTCACCATAGGACCGCGGGCTCGCGCCCGTCAGGTGAGGAGCGCCCCGTGTCGGCCGGTCACCCCTTCGGACGAGCGAGGGCGCTGGGCCACCACGTGCGACGACCGATGTCGTGCACGAGCGCGGGCACGAGCAGGCTGCGCACGATCAGGGTGTCGATCAGCACGCCGAACGACACGATGAACGCGAGCTGGGCGAGGAACAGCAGCGGGATGACGCCGAGGGCGGCGAACGTCGCCGCGAGGACCACGCCTGCCGAGGTGATGACGCCTCCCGTCACGGCCAGGCCGCGCAGCACTCCCTCCCGGGTGTCGACGCGCAGGCTCTCCTCGCGGACGCGCGTCATCAGGAAGATCGAGTAGTCCACCCCGAGCGCGATCAGGAACGTGAAGGCGAACAGCGGCACGGACGGGTCTGCGCCCGGGAACCCGAACACGTGGTTGAAGGCGATCGCCGAGACGCCGAGCGCCGCCGCGAAGGACAGCACGTTCGCGGCCATGAGGACGAGGGCCGCGACGACCGACCGGAGCAGCAGCATGAGGATGAGGAGGATCACCGCGAGCACGAGGGGCACGATGACCCGCAGGTCCCGCGTGCCGGACTGCTGGGTGTCGAGCGACTCGGCTGCCGCACCACCGACGACGGCGTCCGGAGAGGCCGCGTGGACGGCGACCCGGAGGGCCTCGATCGTGCGCACCGCCTCCTGCGTGTCGGCCGCGGCCGTCGTGGCGACGTCGATCCGAACCTGTCCGTCGACGACCTTGGGCGGCGACTGCTCCCCCGTCGTCGAGCCGGCGGGGGCACCTGCTCCCCCAGACCCCGTGTAGGGGGTCACCGTGTCGACACCCGGGACGGCCTCGGCGGCCGCGGCGACCGCGTCCAGGTCAGCCTCGGGCGCGATGACGATCGCCGGCTGCACGGTCCCGGCAGCGAAGTGGTCGGCCAGCACCTTCTCCCCGCTGACGGCGTCGACATCGGTCAGGAAGACGGCGGTCTGGCTCGTCCCGCTCGCGTGGAGCGTCGGGAGGAACGCCGCGCCGGCGGCGAGGACGAGGGCGGTGACGACCCACACCGGGCGGGCGTGGGCTCCGACGAACCGGGCGATGCGCCCCCACAGCCCGGTCAGGACGTCCGCCGTGGGCCGCGCGATCGCGCCGATGGACGTGGTCTGCGACACGTCGTCGATCACCCGCGGGCGACGCGGCCAGAACAGGGCGCGCGAGCGGCGTCCGAGGACGAGGAGCAGGGCCGGCAGGAAGGTCATCGAGGCGAGGAACGCCGAGAGGATCGCAATGGCGCCGACGGGTCCGAGGCTCCGGTTCGACGCGAGGTCGGAGAGCATGAGGCACAGCAGACCCGCGATCACGGTGCCCGCGCTGGCGGCGATCGGCGCGATCGAGGCACGCACGGCGCGCGCCATGGCGGTGTGCGGGCTCTCGGTGTGGTGCAGCTCCTCGCGGTAGCGCGCCACGAGCAGCAGCGCGTAGTCGACCGAGGCGCCGACGACGAGGATCGACATGATTCCCTGCGCCTGGCCGTTGAGGGTCAGCAGGCCCGCGTCGGCGAGGTGGTAGACCGCGAGCGCCGCGGCGCAGAGCGCGAAGACCGCCGAGAAGATCACCATGAACGGCAGGAACGGCGAGCGGTACACGACCACGAGGATGAGCAGCACCGCGCCGAGCGCGACGAGCAGGAGGACGCTGTCGATCCCTCCGAACGCGTTGACGAGGTCGGCAACGAAGCCCCCGGGCCCGGTGACCCAGGCCTGCAGGCCCACGCTGCCTGCGCTGGTGGCCGTGGCGCCGAGCTGGCTGTCGAGCGTGTCCCGCAGGCCCTGCACGACCGCTCCGGTCACCCCCTTCTCGCTGGCGAGCACGTCGCCCGCTCGCGCGCCGTCGAGGGACAGCGGGACGAGCAGCGCCTTCCCGTCCTGCGACGGGACCACGACCGCGGGCCCGACGAGGACGTCGCCGAGGGTTGCGGGGTCGCCGGTCGCCGGGTCGGCACCCGGGATCGCCGTTGTCCCGATCTCGGCGGCGAGTCCCTGCACCGCGGCGAGCTGCGCGGGCGTGACCGCGGTACCGTCCTCCGGCTGGAGCACGACGAGCACCGGCAGCGTCTCGACGTCGACGAAGCCCGTGCTGGCGGTTCCGGCCCGGGCCGACTCGGCCGATGCCGGCAGGAACGCGGCGGCATCGTTGGTCTGGACCTGCGAGAGCTTGCCCTGCGCCATGCCGCCGAGCCCGCCGACGCCCAGCCAGGCGAACAGGACGGCGACGATGACGATGGCGCGCAACACCGGGCCACGAGATTTACTCAGCATGCTGAGTATCATGGGCCACGGTCCGGGTGCGCGCAAACGAGAGGAGGTGGAAGGCGTGGCTACCGAGATGCCAGGGGCGCCTGAACGGCGGATCCCTGCGCGCGCGACGTCGACCGACCCCGCCGACTGGCCCGTCGGGCGCCTTCTCTCCGCCGCTGCACGGCGCGTCGAGCGCGAGTGGAACGCCCACCTGGCCACCTGGGACCTCAACCACGCGAGCATGCCGGTGCTGCTGCACCTCCTGCAGCGCCCGCGCTCACAACGTGAGCTCGCGAGCGCGAGCGGCGTCACCGAGCAGACGATGAGCCGGATCCTGGCGCGCGTGGAGCGCACGGGCTACGTCACGCGTGCGCCCGACGAGAACGACCACCGCAAGTACGTCATCACCATCACGGACGTGGGTCGTTCTGTCGCGATGCTCGCCGCCGATCCCCGCCCGGCCGAGGCCATGACCACGCGCGGCCTCACCCCGGAGCAGGTCGAGCAGCTTCGGCGACTCCTCGCCATCGTCGCCGCCCCCCACGTCGACGGGCCGGCGCCCTCGACCTCTACCCGGCCCGTGGCCGACGACGAGCCCGACGAGGTCGCGGGTTAGCCTGACGCCATGCAGTTCGTCGAGCTCGACCTCGGGACCCGCCGGGTGGCGTACCAACCGACCTGGGACCTGCAGCGCGAGGTGCACGCCCAGGTCGTCTCCGGTGAGCGCGAGGACACGACGCTGCTGTGCGAGCACGAGAGCGTGTACACCGCGGGACGCCGCACCGCGTCGTGGGACCGCCCTGCCGACGGCACACCCGTCATCGACGTCGACCGCGGCGGCCGCATCACGTGGCACGGCCCCGGTCAGCTCGTCGGCTACCCCATCGTCCGGCTCGCGAGCCCGATCGACGTCGTGCGCTACGTCCGGGCGCTCGAAGAGGCGGTCATCCGGGTGTGCGCCGACCTCGGTCTGGTCGCGGTGCGCGTCGACGGCCGCAGCGGGGTCTGGTTCCCCGCGGACGACCCGTCCGTTCCCGGGGCCAGACGCGACCGCAAGGTCGCGGCGATCGGGGTCCGGGTGGCGCGCGGCGTGACCATGCACGGTTTCGCACTGAACTGCGATCCCGACCTCACCGACTTCGACCGGATCGTGCCGTGCGGGATCTCGGATGCGGATGTGACGTCGCTCTCGCAGGAGGCGGGTCGTCGCGTCACGATCGAGGAGGCTCTCCCGCTCGTGCGTGCCCATCTCCCCGTGGCTCTCGCTGCGGTCACCGCAGCGGGCAGGTCCTCGGCGTCGACCGCGGCCGTCCCAGCCTGAGACTCAGCGCCCGCTGCATCGACCGCAGCATCGTCGGGCGCAGCAGCAGCCCGCACCGTCAGCGGCGCGGCGGCCTCCCGGCGAGCTGGTCCACGATCGAGCTCGCCCAGGAGCGCACGTCGTCCATGTCCCGGAAGTCGCCCTGCTCGGCATCGATCATCGCGACGAGCGCGCGCTCGGCCAGCCCGAGCTTCTGGCGGTCGAGACGGCCCGCGAAGCACCGCGGCGGGTGCGCTCCCGTCCGGGTGGCGACCGAGGCGACGTCGTCGGGCGGGGCCGGCGGAACGAGCGGGTCGCCCACGGGACCGGACCAGAACAGCCACACGGGTCGCGCCGCGAGCTGACCCGCCTCGCGGTCGACGAGCTCGCGCAGGGCTGCCGCCAGCCGTCCGACGTACACCGAGGAGCCGAGAACCGCCGCGTCATACGTCTCGACGGTCCGGACCTCGTCGGGATCGAGCGCTTCGACCTCGTGGCCGGCCTCGCGCAGCACCTCGGCGACGACCTCGCCGATCTCGCGCGTCGCACCATGGCGTGACGCCACCGTGACCAGGATCCGCATGTCGAACCTCCTCGGGGCGTGCGCGAGGGGAGCTGTCCCGTGCTCCGTCTCGCCATGTTGCCCCCCGACCTGGGCGAACGCCTGGGCCGGAGGTCCCCTTGCGCAAGCGGGCCGGCCGTGCTGGTCGCATGCTCGCGTAGGGTGAGGAATGTGACGATCGCTCCTGAGGGCCGCCGGATGCTCCGAGTCGAGGCCCGCAACGCCGAGACTCCCATCGAGAAGAAGCCGGACTGGATCAAGACCCGGGCGACCATGGGACCCGAGTACTCCGAGCTCAAGGGGCTCGTGAAGCGCGAAGGTCTGCACACGGTGTGCGAGGAGGCGGGCTGCCCGAACATCTTCGAGTGCTGGGAAGACCGCGAGGCGACGTTCCTCATCGGCGGCGACCAGTGCACGCGCCGGTGCGACTTCTGCCAGATCGACACCGGACGTCCCGCAGACTTCGACGCCGACGAGCCACGCCGGGTCGCCGAGTCGGTCCAGGCGATGGGCCTGAAGTACGCCACGGTCACAGGGGTCGCTCGCGACGACCTGGACGACGGTGGCGCATGGCTGTACGCCGAGACCGTGCGACGGATCCACGCGCTCAACGTCGGAACGGGCGTCGAGCTGCTCATCCCCGACTTCAACGCGGTCCCCGCGCTGCTCGACGAGGTCTTCAGCTCGCGCCCCGAGGTCCTCGGCCACAACCTGGAGACCGTGCCCCGGATCTTCAAGCAGATCCGGCCCGGCTTCCGTTACGACCGTTCGCTGTCGGTGCTCGCGGCCGCACGCGCGGCCGGACTCGTCACGAAGTCCAACCTCATCCTCGGGATGGGCGAGACGAACGACGAGGTGGTCGAGGCGCTCCACGCACTGCACGACGCGGGCTGCGACCTCCTGACCATCACGCAGTACCTGCGGCCGTCCGTCCGTCACCACCCCGTGGACCGTTGGGTCCGGCCCGAGGAGTTCGTCGAGCTGTCCCAGGAGGCGGAGCGCATCGGGTTCCTCGGCGTGATGGCCGGGCCGCTCGTCCGCTCGTCGTACCGCGCCGGCCGGCTGTGGGGTCAGGCGATGGCCCGCCGCGGCGAGGAGATCCCGGCGAACCTCGCCCATCTCGGTGAACCCCGGACCTCACGGCAGGAGGCGTCGAGCCTCCTCGCGAGGTAGACGCGACGACTCTCTGCGATCGGTAGACTTCCGGCTCATGGCCCGTCAGAGCACTCCCTCCCCCGCCTCGCCGCCCAAGGTGAAGAAGACCCGGTGGTACCACCAGGTGTGGCAGGCGTACACGATGACCCGCAAGACGGACCCGGCGGTCACGTGGTTCGTGCTCGGCGCCGTCGTCGGCATCCTGGCGATCGGCCTCATCATCGGCCTGGTCATCGACCGGTGGCTGTACATGCTGCTGCTCAGCCTCCCGTTCGCGGTGCTGGCCGGCATGTTCATCCTCGCGCGCCGGGCCGAGTCGGCGGCGTACGCGCAGATCGAGGGCCAGCCCGGTGCTGCCCGCGCCGCGCTCGGCACGATCCGGCGCGGCTGGACCTTCGCGGAGGAGCCCGTCGCCGTGGATCCCCGCACGCAGGACCTCGTGTTCCGCGGCGTCGGCCGCGCGGGCGTGGTCCTCGTCAGCGAAGGTCCGCCGAACCGCATCGGGAAGCTGCTCGAGTCCGAGCGCAAGCGCACCGCGCGAGTCGTGTCCGGCGCTCCGATCACGATCATCCAGGCCGGCGACGGCGAGGGCCAGGTGCCGCTGCGCAAGCTGCCGCGGGCCGTCCAGCGCCTCAAGCCGACGCTCACCAAGCAGGAGGTCGCCGAGGTCATGAAGCGGCTCACCGCGCTCGGTGCGATCCGTCTGCCGGTCCCCAAGGGCGTCGACCCGATGCGCGCGCGCCCGGACCGCAAGGGCATGCGCGGCCGCTGAGGGCCCGGCACACCGTCGACCTCGATCGAGCTGCATCCCGTGGCGTCCGGAGCCCGATCGTCCTGGAACCACAACACGCACTTCCACCCGCTCGTGCTGCGCGGTCTCCGGATCGGCGCCACGGCGCTCGACGTCGGCTGCGGCGAGGGTCTGCTGTCGCGCCGGATGCTCGCCGCAGGAGCCGGCCACGTCACCGGCCTCGACGCCTCAGCGCCGATGATCGAGCTCGCGCGAGGGCTCTCCGCCGGTGAGCCGAGGGCCACTGCCCTCGACTACGTCGTGGCCGACGTCCTCGATGCGGCAGAGCTGGGGACCTTCGACCTCGTCGCGTGCGTGGCGACGTTGCACCACCTCGGTCTCGACCGTGGACTCGAGCGCCTGCGCGGGTTGACCGCCCCGGGCGGACGTCTCGTCGTCGTCGGCCTTGCTCGCCCCTCGACCGCGCTCGACCGGGCGCTGGACGGCTGGAGCGTCCCGGTGAACCGTGTCGCGACAGCCGTGCGGGGCTACTGGGAGCATCCAGCGCCCGTGCGTGACGCCGACGAGACGTACGACGACGTCCGCGCCGCGGCGGCCCGGACCCTGCCCGGCAGCACGTTCCGGTCGCGGCTCTACTGGCGCTACACGATCGAGTGGCGGGCGCCTGCCTGACGCCGCTGCGCTAGCGGCGGACGATCACCGTGCCGGCGAGCCTGTCATGCATGCCGCGGCCGTCGGCGTCCCACACGACTGCCGGGATGACGAGGCACAGCAGCACCGCGCGGACCGCGCCCGCGAGCAGACCGGGTTGCGCCGCGGGCTCGACGGGACCTGTTCGTTCGGGATCCGCGCGGACCACCCGGACGACACGCAGGCCGAGCAGCCGGTGGCCGAGCGTCGTCCCGAGGGTGCCGACGAGCACGACGTTCTCGATCGCCAAGACCCCGACGACCGCCATCGCATCGCTCTGGAAGAACGCCGCCGAGATCGCGCTGCACGCGGCCCAGTCGACGAGCAGGGCGACCAGCCGGCGTCCGAGCGGCGCAAGGGACCCGGAGCCCGTCGGCGGGAGGCCGAGCCGTGCTCCGCGCGACGTCCCGCTGTCCCCCGCCGCACCCGCGGGTGGACCGTCGAGCCAGCCACCCATGCTCGCGCGCATCTCCACCCCGCTACCCTAACGAGCGAGAGCAGGTCCGCCCGGACGCTGCTCCCGGTCGCAAGCGCCTCCCGGTCGACAGACCGTGACACGGGACAGCGCGGCGTAACACCGTCGAAACATTCGGTACACGACCGGGAAACCGTCCGGGCCTAGCCTCAAGGCGCCCGATCAGGGGCACATCGAACCGAGGAGCAGCGGATGTTCAGCAAGCCGGAGGAAGTCCTGGCGTTCATCAAGAGCGAGGACGTCAAATTCATCGACGTCCGCTTCTGTGATCTGCCCGGCACGATGCAGCACTTCAACGTCCCGGCGTACTCGCTGCCCGACGACTTCTTCGAGAACGGCCAGATGTTCGACGGGTCCTCGATCCGCGGCTTCCAGGCGATCCACGAGTCGGACATGAAGCTGATCCCGGACATCAAGACGGCCTACCTCGACCCGTTCCGGGTCGAGAAGACGCTGAACATCAACATGCACATCGTCGACCCGTACACCGACGAGCCCTACAGCCGCGACCCGCGTCAGGTCGCCGCCAAGGCCGAGGCCTACCTGCGCTCGACGGGCATCGCGGACACCGCGTTCTTCGCCCCCGAGGCCGAGTTCTACATCTTCGACGACGTGCGCTTCCACACGAAGCAGAACGAGTCGTTCTACTCGATCGACTCCTTCGAGGCGGCCTGGAACACCGGTCGCAAGGAGGAGGGCGGCAACCTCGGCCACAAGATCCCCTACAAGGGCGGCTACTTCCCGGTCCCGCCGGTCGACGGCTTCTCGGACATCCGCGACCAGATCAGCCTGCACCTGGACGCCCTCGGCCTCGGTGTCGAGCGCGCCCACCACGAGGTCGGCACCGCCGGCCAGCAGGAGATCAACTACCGGTTCGACGAGCTCGCGATCTCGGGCGACAAGGTCATGCTCTTCAAGTACGTCGTGAAGAACGTGGCGCACGCCAACGGCAAGACCGCGACCTTCATGCCGAAGCCGCTCTTCGGCGACAACGGCTCCGGCATGCACGTCCACCAGTCCCTGTGGAAGGACGGCAAGCCGCTGTTCTTCGACGAGAAGGGCTACGGCGGCCTGTCCGACATGGCGCGCTGGTACATCGGTGGCCTGCTCAAGCACGCCCCGTCGCTGCTCGCGTTCACGAACCCGACGGTGAACTCCTACCACCGCCTGGTCCCCGGCTTCGAGGCGCCGGTCAACCTCGTCTACTCGGCCCGCAACCGCTCCGCGTGCATCCGCATCCCGGTCACCGGTTCGAACCCGAAGGCCAAGCGCATCGAGTTCCGCGTCCCGGACCCGTCGTCCAACCCGTACCTCGCGTTCGCCGCGATGCTCATGGCTGGCCTCGACGGCATCCAGAACCGCATCGAGCCGCCCGAGCCGGTCGACAAGGACCTCTACGAGCTGCCCCCCGAGGAGCACGCCCTCATCCAGCAGGTCCCGGGCTCGCTCGCCGAGGTGCTCGACACCCTCGAGGCCGACCACGACTACCTGACGGCCGGCAACGTGTTCACGCCCGACCTGATCGCGACGTGGATCGACTACAAGCGCTCGCAGGAGGTCGACCCGATCCGGCTGCGCCCGCACCCGCACGAGTTCGAGCTGTACTACGACTGCTGAGGTCGACTGTCCCCTGACCTGGACTAACGCAGTCACGACGTCTGTCTAGTCCGCAGAGAGTCCGCACGCGCCGCCATCGCTGCTCCGACAGCGGCGCGTGTGGACTCTTCTGTGTCCGGCCACAGATGGGCGTAGGTGTCGAGGGTCGTCTTGGCCGAAGCGTGCCGGAGCCGCGCCTGGACGACCTTCACATCAGCGCCGGAGGCGATGAGCAACGAGGCGTAGAAGTGCCTGAGATCGTGGAACCGAAAGCCTTCAGGGAGCGCCTCGGCCTGCGCCGCGTCGACGTCGGCGGGCTTCACCTTCGGCTTCCGCGCAGCACCCTCGGCCCTTGCGTTGAGCTCCGCTCGTGCCGCGCGGACGGCCCGATCGATCTGCCACGGGCCGACCTGCTCGCCCACGCTCGTCTCGACGATCCACCTGCGCCCACCCGCGCCGTCGGCAAGCTCGAGCACTAGCGCCTGCGGGATCGGAACCGCCATGCGACCCGTCGCCGACTTCAACGGCTCCTGCGGATACTGCACCGCCGGGTTGATGACGCCCCGCTTGAAGTCCACGTCCGTGACCCGGAGCCCACATACCTCAGCGACGCGCAGGCCGGCGAACGCGCCGAGCAAGACCGCCGTCCGCAGATGCTCCGGCACGGCGTCGACGAGCGCCCACAGCTGCGTCTCTGTGGCGACGTAGGCCCGCTGCCGGCCCGCGCCCGGCGACGTGCGCCGCGAGCAGGGCGAGCGCGGGATCACGCCGTCGTGCACCGCGTCGGCCATGATCTGTGCAAGGCGGGCGTGCAAGGCGTAGACGTAGGAGTCGGCCGCGCCCTCGGACTTGAGCTTGGCCGTCCATGCCTTCACGTGTGAGGGGCGCACGTCCCCGAGCCGCTTCGGCCCAAACTCCGCCACGATCCGGGCCACGTGCACCCGTGCTTGGCGGACCGTCGAGGCGCGCCGAGTGCCGTAGCCGGCCAGCCACGAGGTGCACCACTCCTCGACCGTCGTGCGCGCCATCTTCGGGTCCACGTAGGTGCCCGTCACCACAGCTGTAGTGACCTCGTCCAGCCACCGCTGCGCGTCGACCTTGCGCGGGAAGTGCTTGGCGTGCTCGCGGCCCGCATCGTCCCGGTACCGGGCCCGCCACACCCCGTCAGGACGCTTCTTGATGCTGGCCACCGTCAGCCTCCCCCACCAGTTGCGGCACTGGAAAACTCGACAGCGTACGAGGGGACCGGCGGGCCGAGTCCATAGGAGCGTCTGTTGCTCATTGACCGAGCCCAATCCCGTCAGTGCCCGAACGCTCGGTGTACGCGACGGTGTTGGCTCGCTCTGCGTACGTACGGCCCGCGAGGGGCGCGGCCTTCGCGGGACTGGCACCCGCGCGGCCGGCCTCGGCGTGGCCCGGCATCGTTTGGAGAATCCGCTGCGTCGCACTGCGTCGGGCACTCTCGTGCAGCTCGTCGAGCAGTGGGTCCCACTCCCCCGACGTGTCGATCGGTGCATCGACGAACTCGACAGCGATGGTCACGCCGCGTGCGGAGAGGGACTCGCGGATGTCGTCGGCGTAGGCCGCACGGTAGGCGGCCTTGTCGTGCTCCCACAGATCGTCGACGGCGTCGCACGCGGCCAGCGCCTTGGCATGCGCGTCCACCACCGGGCCACCGGCGATCTGGGCGCGCTCGGTGACCGCCGTCACGATCACCCACGCTTCGCCAGCAAGCTGTGCGGCGCGCTCACGCTCCAGCTCGCCAGCGCCGCCCTCGCCGAGCAGTTCGACGGTTCGCGAACGGATCTCCGCGATCCTCGTCTTCTCCTCGGGCGTGGCGAAGTCCATGATCATCGTCTCGTGAGCGTGGTTCTCGCGTCGGGCGGCGGCGTCCGCCGCGTCCTCGTACTGCTGCTCCAGGCCGAGGTCGGCGAGCTCGGCCTCGGTGTCGAGGACGAGTGTCAGTGGTTCGGTGCGCCAGCGCAGCAGGTCCTCGATGCTGTCGCCAGCGGTGCTCAGAACAATTTGGCGGACGTAGTCCGCCTCCCACGAGCTCGGCCGCCCGGAGAGCAGGGTCTCCACGCCACCGATGTTGGCCGCCGCGCATGTCAGAACTTGGCATGCGATCTCTGCGAAGTCGACCGGCCCGGCGTGCTCAAACGGAGTGCCCGCCCCCACAGTGCGCCGGCTGCGGGCGATGGCGGTCAAGGCAGCAACCGCAGCGTCGATCAGTTCGGTATCCGTGGGCATCGCGATTCCTCTCGGTGGGTCATCTACTCCGGCATCGGGCGTCTCGACAGGTCGTCTGGTCAGGAAGCGTCCTGGCCTCCCGTCGGTGCTTCGAAGATCACGGCCGTCACCGTTCGCAGCCGTAGGCCAGACCGGGCGCTGGCGAGACGCGCACTGCGCGCTCCTCGTGAGCGCGCCCGGTCAGCTGCGGTCCAGCTGGGCTGATCTCGCGGTTTGCGCCCAGGAATGTGCCGGCTGAGTCGACCCGAACCGCGGCAGCGACGACGTCGGCGCTGTGCTCGGCCAGCGACGCGCGGAGCGCTTGGGGAAGGGTCACTGGACTGTTGGCGTGGAGGTCCCGTGGGTCGACCCAGGCCGCATCGTCGGGTTGGGCCGGCAGGAGCGTGCATGCGGCTTGCACGCCGCGGGCGGGGACGGTGAGTTCGGGATCGGTGACCACGTCGCGCAGGACGTAGCCGAGGTCGACTGCGGCGACCAGGCCCCGTTGCACCTCCAGGCTCGCCACTCGCAGATCGGCGCGCTGCGCCATGGTCTCCGGGCTGGCATGCCCGCCGAGATCGGCGGTGATCTCCCGCAGGGACGCGCGCAGTTCCGCACCAGAGCGCAGCAGCTCGGGGTCGACTCGGCGGGCGCGTCCGGCGATCTGCGCGAGGTCACCGCCCAGCCGCGCCCAGGCCTCGTCGAGCGATTCGAGTGCCGGCTGCAAGCGTTGCGCGTGCTGGTCGGAGTCGACGGCGCCCAACTGTGCGGCCGCGGCGAGGATCCTGCCGCCGGCCACCGTGAGGTCGCGTTCGACCTTGACTGTGAAGAGCACGTTCGCTGCGGTCGGCGATGCCGCCAGTGTCCGACGGGCCTGGACATCCCAGCAGGCGACAGCCTGCTCCAGGCGGTCCGGCTCGACGAGGTCGCGATGCTGCCCCGTCAGTCCGGCGGGCCAGCGACCCTGCAGGTAGGACGCCGCCAGCTGTTCGGCGGTGCCCACGCGCACCATGAGGTTGAGCGACTGGTCTGCCGACTGCCCGGGGTTGAGCCGGTGTTTGGCGTCGAGCACGCGGCGCATGTCGCGGTTGTACTGCCACAGCGCCTGGCCGACGCCGTGGGAGGCGACGTACACCACGTGCATGATCCGGGTCCGGGCCGCCTCGGAGTCCAGGTGCCCCGTCTCGCTGAGGCGTGCCGTCGGGTGCCGGCGGACGGAGATCATCTCGGTCGCTCGGGACAGGTTCTGCACGACCCGATCCAGGTGCGGGTCGCCGTCGCCGGCGCCTGGCCAGCCGGTGCGCTGCTGGGTCAGGTGCATCCCCACAGTGAGCTTGTGGATCCGCTCCATGCTCAGGTTGCCGGTGCGGTCCGGGAACGAGGACCACAGGTCGGCCGCAGCCTCAACGACCTCGCCCCACGACCGCGCTTTGGCCTTGGCCGTGTCCGGCGGTGCGTCCCACAACAGTTCGCGCGCGGCGACGTCGGCGTCCAGCAGCAGGTCCCCGACCGTCCACTCATCGTCCCCCTCCGGCAGTCTCGAGGTGTGCGACGGGCCGGACATCGCCGTCACGAGAGGGCCTCGGCCTCAGCGACCAAGACGCCGAGTTCGGCGATGACCGCGGCAGCACCGGGCGCGAACGCCTCGACCGGGTGCGTACGAGCGGCGCGGCTGGCCGCCCAGATGAGGTCAACCAGAGTTGAGGACACGGCGACGTCCAGAACGACGTCCTCGAGGTCGCCATCGGCGCCGACTGGCAGGAGCGCCAGGGCTCTCGACGCGACGATCTGGGCGCCGAGTGCCAGGGAGTGCAGGTCGGCCTCGACTGCTCCTCTCGTCTGTGGGCTGTCGGCGGCCGCGGTCAGGAGCGCGACGAGCCGCAGCCACGTGGTCGACGGGTCGACGGTGTTCGACTCGTTCATCGTCCCGCTCCTTCCTCTGGGTGGGTCGCTCCCATGGGGCCACGCCCGGCCGTTCGCGTGGGGCTACGGGGGCTGGTTGTGGATGACGGGGTCGTGTGGGTGGTTCGGTGGACAGTTGCTTCACAGGCCGAAGGCCGGCCGACGCCGCGTGGGTGGTCAGCTGGGATCGACGGGCGTCGCCTCGCACTCGTACGGAACGGAGGCGGCGACGATGCCGATGTCGGTGATGAAGGCCCTGGCGGTCGGTCCCGGGGTGGTGGTCAGCGTTGTCGTAGTCGCGCTCACGCTCGCGGTCGCACCGGCGCCGATTGCAGCAGGCGTGGCGCTGGTGCTGATAGGGGTCGTCTCGGCCACGGGCCGCGGCGCATGGGAAAGATCAGCGGCTGCGATCGTGCTGGGCGCCCGCCGGTTGCGGCCGTCCGAGCGCGACGAGCTGGCGGCGGTGCTGACCGCGCTGTGCCGCGTCGGGCTGGGACCGCCGCTGGTGGAGCTCCGCGTGAAGCGGTCTCGGGTGATCGGGGCTGCCGGGGCCGGTCGACGGACCGTCGTCGTGTCTACAGGACTGATCGAGGCCGTCGTTCGCGGCGATCTGCCGAACCGTCAGGCGGCCGCGGTGGTCGCGCACTCCGCCGTCCTAGTCCGCGAGGGGCTGACGCGCGCGGATCTGCTCATCGGTTGCGTGTCGGCGCCGTGGCGAGCGATGCGGGCCGCCGTCCACGGCATCGGGCGGGCGTTGCCGTTGACCCTGGCCGCGTGGCGGCGGCGAGTCATCGTCGCAGCCGTGGCCGTCGTGCAGGCGGTCCAGGTTGGAAGAATGGGGCTCGCGGTCACGATCGCCGCTATCGGAGCGCTCAGCTACGCGGTGCCGGTGTGGGAGCGCCAGTGGCACGACCTACTCGTCAGGGCCGGCGACGAGGGCGTCGCGCATGCCGGCTTCGGTGACGACCTCGTCGCGTTCCTGCGCACGTGCCCGGGAACCGACGCCACGAGGGCACGCCTTCGAGCATTGGTCCCTTCCGGCACGCCGCGACCGGCGTTGGGCCTGGTGACGCGCTGACGATGTCGAGACCGCTGGTCGAGCAGGCGACCTGGACTGCGACGACGATCAGCGGGGCACGCGGGTCCCTCCCGCCGGGTTGCTTGTTGTACGACGCCCCCGCTGCTCGGCCTGCAGCCGCTGCGCCACCCGCTCGGCCGTGACAATGGACGCCCGTCGTTGGTCGGCCGCCAGCTCGGCGGCCAACCGCCCGGCAGCCTGCGCGCTCGACCGCGCCTCCCCGATGCTGCTGAGGTCCGCCGACAAGCCGCGGCCCCGCTCCCCCTGGGCGGCAAGGTCACGCGACGCCGCAGCCAGATTCCGCGCGGCCTGCCCGCCCAGCTCGTCCACCATCGCGCACAGCCGCTCAAGCAGGCGCAGGTCCTCCCCCGCCTGATCGGTGAACCCTCGCGCGATGGCGTCGGCGACGTCCCCCATCGTCTGCTGAGCCGCGCGTAGGTAGGTGCACGCCCGCTCCAGGCTGACCGGGGCCGGCCGCAGCTGCTGCGACGGCGAGAACCGGTCGAGCGCCTTGTCGCCAGCCGCGGACGGTGTGGTCAGCGTTGGTTCGACCTACTCAAGGTGAAGCCTGGCGCGCTCCAGGTAGGCGTCCGCGACGACCAGCCCGTCCTCAATGAACATCGGTCCTCCCCACGTTCGACCCACGACACTCGACGCCTGCCTTCCCAAGGCGGCGACGACGCGGCAGGTGGTCACAGGCTCGGCGTCGGCCGCTCAGATTGCGTAGCCCTAGAGATCTCGGCGGCGAACGAGGGCGCATCGGGGCATGAACGAGCACCACCTGTCGGTCCAACAGGCCGGTGTTGCAGCGACCGGCTGAGTCCAGTCAATTCAGGTCAAGGAAGTTCGTCACCTGGATCGCACGGACCTACCGCCGCCGCCGCCGTCCGGGCGGCGCCTCACCCTGCCCACTCGACATGGCCTCACCCCACATCAGTTGCACTCGGCCGTCAGGTTGGTCACAGTCGGCTGGTGGGTGGGGGCCACGACCGCTACCGCGCCTGCGTCCCTGGTCATCACTCTCCCCGCGACGGGACGTGAGACGGGTCGGTTCGGACTCAGGGCGGCAATCGTCGGATCGTCCAGAAGGTGCATGGTAAACGCCCTTCTGAGGCGCCTCGGGCGTTCCTAGCATCGACTTGTGCTCAACGACAACAGCCGCTTCACGCTCCCCGAGCGCCCCGATTCACTGGCAGACGCCCCCGTAGCTGGCTGGGCTGCGCCGGTGACTATCCCGACGTTCGAGACAGGCGTGCCCGAGCAACTGCCCGCCTACCTCGACATGAGGGTCTATCAGGGCTCGTCGGGAAAGGTACTGCCACTACCAATGATCGAATCGATCGATCGTGCCGCGCACCCGCGCGCGTGGCAAGCCGTGCACCTGGAGAACGAGTACGTACGCCTCATGGTGCTGCCCGAACTGGGTGGCCGCATCCATGTGGCATTCGACAAGGTGAGCGGACAGGACTTCTTCTACCGCAACAACACGATCAAGCCAGCACTCGTCGGGCTCGCTGGGCCGTGGATCTCGGGCGGCGTCGAGTTCAACTGGCCACAGCACCACCGCCCTGGAACCCACCTGCCGACCGACTGGGAGATCGAGCACGAGGACGACGGCTCGGTGACCGTCTGGTGCTCGGACCATGACCCATTCACCCGCATGAAGGGCATGCATGGGATCCGGTTGCGGCCGGGGACTGCTCTCATCGAGGCACGGGTGCGTCTGTTCAACCGCACCGCGGTCACCCAGACGTTCCTGTGGTGGACGAACATCGCGGTGCGAGTGCACGACGACTACCAGTCGTTCTTTCCGACCGACGTGCACATGGTCGCGGATCACGCGAAGCGGGCAGTCACTGCGTTCCCCGTCGCGGACCGGCCCTACTACGGGGTCGACTACCCTGCCCGCGCGGATCGCGACAGCCCGCACTACGTCGGCCCGGATGCGAACCGGCTGGACTGGTATCGGAACATCCCCGTCCCCACCTCGTACATGTGCGTCGGCAGCGCGGACGACTTCTTCGGCGGCTACGACCACGCGGCTGGGCTCGGGTTCGTGCTCGTAGCCGATCACCGCATCGCCCCGGGCAAGAAGCAGTGGACGTGGGGTAACGCCCAGTTTGGGTGGGCGTGGGACGCGAATCTCACCGAGCGCGACGGCCCATATATCGAGTTGATGGCTGGCGCGTACACAGACAATCAGCCGGACTTCTCGTACCTCACGCCCGGCGAGACCAAGGCGTTCAGCCAGTTCTGGTACCCGTTCCACGAGATCGGCCCCGCTCACCAGGCAACGACGGAAGCGGCTGCCCGCCTCGACGTGACCGTGGTCGACGGCACTCGGACTGCGCGCATAGGCGTGGCATCACCACGTCCTCTGGAGGCGGTCGTCGTGTTGCACGACGACGAGGGCCAAGTGCTCTGGCGCAAGGTCGCGGACGTCCGGCCGGGGCAGCCGCTGCAGGCCGACGTCCCGATCACAGGTGAGGGGCCGGTAGAACTAGTCGTTGCCGAAGCCGAGACCGAGCTCCTGCGCTGCGCGTCGGAGTCGCGTACAGAAACCACGACGCTCGAACCAGCGACGGAACTAGCTCCTCCGGAGAAGATCGAGTCAGCTGACGAACTCTACTTCGCCGGTATGCATCTGGCGCAGTACCGGCACGCGACCCGCTCGCCTCAGCCCTACTGGGAAGAGATTCTCCGACGCGATCCCCTCGACTCGCGCGCGCACGTGGCGCTCGCAGGGCTGCGGCTCCGCGACGGGCGCCTCGATGAGGCGGAACGTCACCTTCGTGCCGCCATCGCGCGCGAGACACGTCGCAACCCGAACCCGCCGACCGGTGAAGCCCACTACCTGCTCGGAGTCACCCTCGACGCAGCGGGACGTGCAGCTGAGGCGTACGACGCTTACGCCAAGAGCATGTGGAACTCGGCGTGGCGCACTCCAGCGCACCTCGCGCTTGCGCGCCTGGACGCCCGCGCCGGTCGCTGGCAAGCCGCGTTGCAGCGCGCGCGGCAGGCGCTGCGCACGGACACCGACCAGCTCCAGGCGCGAGCGATCGCGGTGGTGGCGCTCCGACGCCTCGGTCATCCGGACGAGGCCACCGACCTCGTCGCCGAGACGACCGCCCTGGACCCTCTGGACGCGTGGATCCGAGACCTGCGATTCGGGCAAGTCGATACAGACGCCCTCACCTTGGCGGACGTTGCTGCGGAGTATTCGAGCCTCGGTCTACTCGGTGACACTCTTCGCGTGCTCGACGCGGCCTCGCGCGCGGCCGAACTGCGACCGGTCCCTGCGGCGGGCAACCCCCTGCCCCTCCTGCATTACCGCCGGGCCGAAGTCTTGGCCGAACTGCACCGGGACAGTGACGCGGCGGAGGCGCGTCAGCTCGCTCGCAAGGTCGACGCTCGCACATGCTTCCCGCGAGGAGCGAGCGACGCACGCCTGCTGGAACGCACCCTTGCGCGCGACGACGCCGACGCGCGGGCGCACTCCTTGCTGGGACAGTGGCTGTACGGCGAGCACCGATATGACGACGCGGTCGCGCACTTGAACCGAGCCGCGGAGCTCGACCCGACGGACATCGTTGCACTGCGTGGGCTAGCGCTCGCGGCCTACAACGTCAGTCGCGACACACACGCTGCGATGGGGCTCTACCAGCGCGCGCTCAGCCTTGCGCCGGACAACGGGCGTCTCCTGTACGAGGCTGACCAGCTCGCCCGCCGCGCCGGCGTCGACCCGGCGATCCGGCGCGAGCGCCTGGAGCAGCATCCGGCGGTGACGATGAGCCGCGACGACCTAACGATCGCGTACTGCGAGCTTCTCGTACTCACGGGTCACCCCGCGCAGGCCGTCGAAAGCATGGCATCGCGACGTTTCAGCCCCTGGGAGGGTGGAGAGGGCGAGGCGCTGCGTGTGTGGTCCGCCGCGCAGTCAGCGATCGCAGCGGAGGTGCTGGCTGACGGCAGACCAGACATGGCCGTCACCGCGTTGGAAGCGGCGCTGTCTCCACCAGCGAACCTGGGTGAGGCCCGACACCCGCTCGCCAACGACGCCGACCTGCTTCTCGCCCTGGGCGATGCACTCTGCGCGGCCGGCCGCGAGTCGGACGCCCGCGCGACATGGGAGCAGGCGGCGCTGCGCGTGGGTGACTTCGCCGGCATGTCCGGCGTGCCCTATTCCCCGATGACCTACTACTCGGTGCTAGCGTCCAAGCGCCTGGGGAACGACGAAAGGGCGACATTCCTGACGGCCGCTCTGGCGGCATACGTCGGCGAGGAGCGTGCCGCAGTCCCCGCGATCGACTACTTCGCGACTTCGCTGCCCACGATGCTGACGTTTCGCCCTGACCTGCGCGCAGTCCACGCTGCGCGGGTCTCGCTGCTCGAGGCACAGCTCGCGATCCTCGAAGGGCGGGCTGAGGACGCTCGGGCGATCGTGGGCCGACTGAGGCAGACGGACCCTTGCGACCTCTTGGTGCGAGCCGTCTCGCTCGACGTTCTCCTCGGCGCGGCCGCCTGAGGGTGCCCGTCTGTCCGCGAGTACCGGCCTCAGCCCTTGTGCTGGCGCCGGTACTCGCGTGGCGTCACGCCGTGGAACTTCTTGAACTGTCGCGCGAAGTAGAACGAGTCGGGGTACCCCACTTCGCCCGCGATCGTCGCGATGGTGCGATCGGTGAGGTCCAGCAGCTCGCGGGCGCGTGCCATCCGCAGCATCGTCTGGTACTGCAACACCGGGTAGCCCATGTGCCGCTTGAACACCGCTGCGAAGTGGGACGCGCTCAGCGACGCCATCGCAGCCAGCTGGGCGACGGTGACGCGCTCGGCGACGTGTGTGCGCAGGTATTGCGCGGACTCCTCCACGACATCCACGCTCAGGTCGCCGACGCCGCGATCCGCGGCCAGCAGGGTCAACGCGTGCCATGCCGCGCCCGAGGCGACCAGCAGACTCGGTGTGGTGGAGTCGCGCTCGAGCCAACGGACGATCTCAGTGATGAGCGAGACGATCTGATAGAGGTTGTGGACGCGTCGAACAGGGTTGGCGGCCGTCATCTTGGCGGCGCTCAGGAACTCCGGCAGGTGCGGTCCTGCCAGGTGGAACCACCACACGGTCCACGGATCATCCGCGTCGGCGCCATACGCATGAGGCACTCCGGGGGGCAGGATCACAGCCTGCCCGGCCTCGACGGTGAACCTGCCGGCCGGCGTTTCGCACCACCCGGCGCCGTCGACACACATCATCACGATGACCTGGCCAATGGGCGAGTGGCGGCGACGCCCGTGCGAGTGGGCACGAGGGAAGTAGCCGCAGTCCGTGACGACCAGGTCGCCGGAACCTGACTGTGCGAGGTATTCGCGCACTCTTGGCCGAGGCAGGACCAGAAGGCGCTGGCCAGGGAACCCATCGGGCACCAGCGCATCGTGGCGGACGTCTGATCGAGCATCCTCGAGCACTGGATGAGTGTGAGCCGTCATCGTTGTTCTGTCCAGGTAGATCGACGCATCCTTCTACTCTGACCCATGACAGGCCGCCTAGCGTGGGTGAAGCGCGACCTCCACCGGAACGCTCCGGCGGACCCCCGTACGCACGATTGGAGTCAACGATGACCCACAAAGCGCGACGCCTGATGGCGATGGCGCCACTCCTCCTGATTAGCCTGGTAGCCGGTTGCGTGTCGACCGGCAGCTCGGCCTCCAGCCCGAGCGGTCAGACGCCCACGGCCGATGCCAGTGGCCCGCTCATCCTGCAGTCCCGCTTCACCGATGCCGAGAAGGGTGGGATCGAGGAACTTGTCAAGAACTTCAACGCACTCGGACAGGGCACGGTCCAGCTCAACAGCATCCCCACGCAGACCTTCAACTCGCAGCTGCCGACCTACCTGACCGGCTCGAAGCCGCCGGACGTCTACACCTGGTACGCCGGGCAGGCGACGCGTGACTTCGCCGACCAGAACCTGCTGCTCGATCTGTCCGACGTGTGGTCGCAGCACCTCACCAATCTCCCGGCGGCTCTACGCAGCCTGAGCCAGACTGCCGACGGCAAGGAAGTGTTCATCCCGACCGGCTACTACTGGTGGGGCGTGTACTACTTCAAGAGCGACTTCGAGAAGCTCGGGGTGACTCCGCCGAAGACCTGGGACGAATTCGTGCAAGTCGCCCAGAAGATCAAGGCGCAGGGCGTCAACCCGCTGACGATGGGCCTGAGTGACAACGCGTGGCTCGCGTCCGCCTGGTTCGACTACCTGGACCTGCGGATCAACGGCGGGCAGTTCCACATCGACCTGCTCTCCGGAAAGGAGAAGTACGACAGCCCGAAGGTCAAGGCGGTTCTCACCGAGCTCGCGAAGGTGCTGCCGTATTTCGACCCGTCGATCCTGGGGCTGTCGCACAACCAGGCGATGAGCGACTTCGCGCAGGGTCGTTCGGCGATGTACCTGCTGGGTGCGTGGGCTGAGCCGTCCGTCCCACAAGATCGGCGCGACGACTTGGCGTTCTTCCAGTTCCCCATCATCGATCCCAGCGTGCCCATCGCCGAGGAAGGACCGACGGACGGTTTGATCGCCAGCGTCCGGACAGACAAGCCCGCCCTGACCAATCGCTTCCTGGCTTATGTCGCCAGTGCTGATGCGCAGTCTGCCCTGATGAAGGGACAGGAGGGAACCGCCCTCGCGGCCAACCCCGAGGCCACCCAGGCTCTCGATCCGCTCGCGCAGCAAGGCAAGGCGATGCTCGAGTCCGCGGCGCAGGTCACGCAGTTCTACAACCGGGACGCAGGCGACGCGCAGCAGAAGCCGGCGGACTCCGCACTGACTCGGCTGGTCGCCGAGCCGACCGCGATCGACTCCATCGCCACGGAGTGGCAGGCCGCGGCTGAGCGGGTGCGGGCAACTTCGTGAGCAACTCCACCCTCGTGCAGGGTCGGCGGCGTGGCATCGTCACGCCGCCGACCGTGCTCGCCTTCGTACTCGTCCCGTTCCTCGTCGAGGCGATCGGCGTCTTCTTGCCAGCCGCCCAGGGCATCGGGTTGTCCTTCTTGCGGTGGAACGGCATTGCGCCCGCGCAGCCGCTCGGGCTCGGGAACTATGTAAGTCTCGCTGGCGACCCGATCTTCCGGACAGCGTTGCGGAATACCGCGGTCTGGATCGCGCTGTTCGGCGGGATATCGTTCGTCGCCGGGCTCGCAACGGCCCTGTTGTTCCAGTCCGAGCGTCGCGGCGTTGGCATCTACCGAACTGCCCTATTCCTTCCGATCGTATTCTCGCTCGTGGTCACTTCGCTGATCTGGAGCGCATTTCTGCAGCCGACTGGCGTGCTCAACGTCCTGCTCCGGTCGGCCGGCCTGGGCGACTGGCAGCGAGTTTGGCTCGGTGACCGGCAGACGGCTCTGTATGCCGTCATCGTCGCCGCGTTGTGGCGTGAGATCGGCTACGTGATGGTCCTGTTCATCGCGGGGCTCAAGGGTCTGGACCCGGGCGTCCAGGAGGCCGCGCGAGTCGACGGCGCGTCACGTTGGCAACGGTTCCGGCACGTGACGTTCCCGCAGTTGCGCAGCGTCAACCTCGTGGTGCTCAGCGTCCTCGTGATCGACTCCCTGCGTTCGTTCGATATCGTCTGGGCGATGACCCGCGGCGGACCGTTCCACTCCACGGAGCTCTTGAGCACATACATGTACTCGACCGCCTTCCAGTCCCGCGCGCTCGGATACGCCTCTGCAATCGCCGTGGTCATCTTCGTCCTCGCGATCGCCGTGATCGTGTCCTACCTCGTCCGTGCGCTGTCCGAGGAGAAGGAAGCATGACGACGAGTGCAGCCCCGGTCGGCGGAGTGCCCGCAGTTCCGCCGGCACCCGTAGACGCGGCCTTCCCGGTGACAGCGGCACCCGCCGGCGATCACGCAGCTTCCCACCGCCGTCATAGCCGCCGGAGGACGCTGGCGACGGCAGGCTTCCACACCGGGGCAACGCTCGTCTCGCTCCTGTGGTTCGCGCCGATCCTTCTCGTGCTCGTGACCTCCTTTCGGACCTTCGACGACGTCGCCGGCAACGGGATCGCGAGCGTGCCGCGCACCTTCACGTTCGCCACCTACGCGCAAGCGTGGAGTCAGGGCGGAATGTTCCGAGCCCTGATGAACAGCCTCGTGGTCACTGTGCCGACCGTCGTGCTGTCCCTCGCCCTTGCTGCAATCGCCGCATTCGGGCTCAGCCGGTACCGGATCCCGTTCCGGCGTACGGCGCTGCTGCTCATGCTCGCCGGCAACCTGCTGCCGGTGCAGATGCTCCTCATCCCGGTCACGCGGGTGACCCAGCAGTTGGGTGTCTACGACACGTTGTTGGCACTGGTGGTCGTACAGACAGCGTTCGGGCTGGGGTTCTACGTCTTCGTCCTCTACGGGTTCATGCGCACCGTGCCGCGAGAGCTCCAAGAGGCCGCGACCCTCGACGGTGCTGGGCCGGTCCGCATCTTCCTGCGTGTCATCCTGCCTCTGACGCGTCCGGCGCTCGCTGCGCTCGGCGCTCTCGCCTTCACCTGGGTCTTCAACGACCTGCTCTGGTCCATCACGCTGTTGCAGACGTCTGCGAAGCTGCCGATCACCGCCGCTGTCCTCTCGCTCCAGGGCCAGTACGTCTCGTCCTGGTCGGTGATCGCAGCGGCGACCATCATCGCGGCGATCCCGCCCACGATCGTCTTCCTGCTGTTCCAGCGCAGCTTCATCGGTGGGCTGGCGCTCGGCGCCGTGAAGTGATGGCTCCGACGCCAGTCGAAGCCGGGGGTCAGGGAGGAATCGTGACGGGGACCGAAGCGTCCGCGGTGCTGCTTCGCGGCGGCGGCACAAGCGTGGTTGTTGAGATCACTGACGGTAGGCTCCCGCGGATCCTGCACTGGGGTGAGGATCTCGGGCCGCTGACGGAACAAGAGCTCGTTTCCGTTGTGAGCGGTTCACGACCGGCCGTCGGCGACAGCCAGGTCACCTACCCGCAGCCTGTGCCGGTTCTGCCACAGCTCGCCGAGGGCTGGCTCGGGCGCCCGGGGCTCGGCGGGGACACCGCCGGGACGCGCTGGGCGCCGCTCTTCCGCCGCGCCACGCACTCGGTCGAGAGAGATGCGTCGTGCGACCGCCTGGTGACCGTCGCGCGCGACGTCGAGTACGCCCTGAGTGTGCGGATCGAGATCGAGGTCTTGGTCGCGAGCGGGCTGGTCCGGCAAAGGGCGGCCCTGACCAACGACGGCGACCGCGTCTATCGTGTCCACCACCTCGAGCTTGCCCTTCCCGTCCCTCCTGAGGCCGATGAGGTGCTCGACACGAGCGGACGCTGGTCGCTCGAACGCCGCCCACAGCGGCGGGAGTTCTCGGTGGGCGAATGGGCACGCACCTCGCGAGGCGGCAAACCCGGGCTGGAGCACACACTCCTCCTCGCGGCCGGACAACACGGTTTCGGTTTCCGCTCGGGCCGGGTTTGGGCGATGCATCTGGCGTGGAGCGGCAACCAGACGCTCGCCGCCGAGCGCACCCCAGCGGGCACCCGTCACCTTGTGGCGGGTGAGGATCTGCTCCCGGGCGAGGTCGCTCTCGAGCGCGGCCAGACGTACGTGTCTCCCTGGCAGTACGGGTCCTGGGGCGATGGTCTCGACGAGGTTGCCTCACGTTTCCACCGACACCTCCGCGCGCGCTCGCCGCGCTCGCCGCGACCTGTGGTGGTCAACACCTGGGAGGCGGTCTATTTCCGCCACGACCTTGCGGTCCTGCAGCGATTCGCCGCGCGGGCTGCCGAAGTCGGAGCGGAGCGGTTTGTCCTGGACGACGGCTGGTTCGTTGGGCGACGCGACGACACCACATCGCTCGGCGATTGGGACGTCGATCCCCAGGTGTGGCCAGCGGGCCTCGGGCCGCTCGTCGATACCGTGCAGCGTCTGGGGATGGACTTCGGCTTATGGTTCGAGCCCGAGATGGTCAGCCTGGATTCGCAGCTGGCGCGTGCGCACCCGGAGTGGATCTTCGACGCAGGGCACGGCGTCGGCCTGCCCTCCCGCTACCAGCACGTGCTCGACCTCGGCCACCCCGACGCGTACGCGCACGTTCTGGAGAAGATCTCGGCTCTCGTGCGCCGCTATTCGATCGCCTTCATCAAGTGGGATCACAACCGGTATCTGCTCGACGCCGGCCACACCCCGACCGGAGGCGCCGGTGTCCGCCGCCAGGTCGGGCAGGTGTATCGAATGATGGACGAACTGAAGCAGCGGCATCCGGGCCTCGAGATCGAGACCTGTGCCAGCGGCGGTGGCCGCGTCGACCTCGGCATCCTCGAACGAACCGACCGAGTGTGGCCCAGCGACTGCAACGACCCGCACGAGCGACTGGAGATCCAGCGCTGGACAGGTTTGCTGGTGCCTCCGGAGCTCCAGGGCACGCACATCGGTGCGGAGGAGTCCCACACCACGCGGCGCGTGCATCCGTTGGCGTACCGGGCGGAGAAGGCGATCTGGGGGAACCTCGGAGTGGAGGTTGACCTCCTCGGTGCCGACGCAGAGGAGCGCGCCGCGATCGGCGCCTGGGTTGCTTTCCACAAGAACCACCGTGCCAAGCTCCACTCGGGCACAGCGGTGCATGCGGACCTCGCCGATCCGGCTCTGCGACTGGAAGGTGTCGTTGCCCCAGACCGATCGTGGGCGCTCTATGCCTTCTCCGTCGTCGAGCGCCCGACCACATGGCCGCCCGGTCGCGTGCTCCTGCCCGGCCTGGATGATGAGCTCCTCTATCGTGTCGTGCTCGCCGGGCCGGAGGCGAGCGCGGCGCAGTCAGTCCCCCATCCGCCGTGGCTGGACGACGGCATCGCGCTGCGTGGCCGGGTGTTGCGAACCGTCGGGTTCCAGGCACCCTTGCTCGACGTCGATCGATCAGTGCTGTTCGAGGTGACTTCCACCGGTCCCAGTACCGAATCATGATTCCGCTGGCCGCTCGCCTCGGTGGACATTCGCTCGAGGCTCTGGTGTCCCCGCACGGCGCGAGCCTGCGCGCGCTGACCGTCGACGGTGTGGAGCTGCTGCAGCGCAGCGCCGCTTCCGGGCACCCGTCGCCGTCGGCGCGCACCCGTACCTGCGTGTCGGCGCAGGCTCGGTCGACGACCTGGTGCTCACCGTGCCAGCCGCGACGGCGCTTGAGCTGGATGATCGTCACACCCCCATCGGCTGCCGGGGAGTCGCCGGAACGTCCCTAGATCTGACGCACGGGCGACGAGTGGGCGACGAGTGGGCGACATCGTGAGGCACGCCTGCTTCACGGACCTGCGGATCGATGGCGGCCGCGTGCATCATGTGCTGACATCTCCGACCGGCCCCAGCGTCACGCTCTGGGCTCAGGAGGTCTTCGGCTGGGTGCAGATCTTCGTCACACCGCACTTCCCCAGCGCCGAGCCCGGTGAACTGGCGATCGCCATCGAGCCGATGACGGCCCCGCCGAACGCGCTCCGCTCCGGGGTCGGTCTGCGGTGGCTCGAAAGCGGCGAGGAATGGACGCTGACCTGGGGCATCACGCTCGCGGCGTAGCAGCGCCAGCGAGCGAGTCATCGTGTCGCGGGCCAGCCGGGGTAAGGGCGCGCTCATTTCGTTTCATAGCGCGACCTTGGCGCGCGTATGACCGCCAGACTCATGCTGGGGTTACTGGCCATCTCGCACCGGGGGACCCCGACCTCGCCCAGCCGGAGACCCAGCACCACGGTCGGATCTGTCGTTCGTAGACGCAGGCCATTGCGGTGCACAGACGGCCTGGGTTGGTCCGTCGCGCTCGCCGGTAGAGGTTGCAGCTCTTCGGCCGCCTGAGCAGGCGGCCGGTCCTCATAGCGACGATTCGTCCGCATGCCGGCTCGGCTCGCCGCTTGCTCCGCGCATCCGCGGGCACTCCTTGTGACGACTGGCCGTGTGCCGGTTACCGTCGCGCGACGGGTGGGGATCGAAACTCATCGCGCGACGGCCCTGCCGCGGCCAGCCGCTCGTGCTCGCGTCGCTCTCAGCGTGGGTGACAAGGAGTGAGCGCTGAGCCTGTCGATGTGGCCCGCGTCGATGCCGCGGCATGCTCGACCCGGCGGGGTCGTCGGCGCCAGGTAGACAGGACACCCTGGCGCCGACGAGACCCCTCGCCTGTATGGAGTCAGCTGCAGGTAATCAGCGGCTGCGCCCAGTCGGCCCGGTCGTTATAGCCTCCGTCACCGGCGTCGCCGACGTGGAGGACGAGATCCCGAACGCCCGCCAGCGACACATCGAAGTTGACGCCGGTACCCCGGGCCACAACCCCGCTGTCCCATACCGTCATGCCGTCGGCCACCAGCGAGAACGTGGCGGTGCCGCCCTCTGGACCGACGTTGTTCACCACATCGTCGATGCCAACGATGCCGGTGATCCGCGAGCACGTTCCACCGAGGTAGTAGCGGATGTCGGACGGGCTGGCCACGCCGATGCCAGTCGGGTAGACCGTGCCCGCCACCTTGATCGGGTTGCCTCCGCCGACGCTCTGGTCGATCGCCGGGCTCATCCAGCCGCTGGTGGCGGAAACCCACGGCTGATGCGACAACGGCACATCCGTGCCCGACGGCGGCGCCGGGGCGACCGTCAGCGAGAGCGGCGGCGAGGTGACCGTCGAGTCAGGACGCTGTGAGGAAAACTGCACCTGGGCCGTCGCGGAGTATGTGCCGACCTGCGCGCCGGTCGGCACAGCGATATCGAAGGTGTACTGCGCTGCCTCTCCGTTCGCGAGGGTTCGCGGGCCGGTGCTCTGCGCAGCGGCTGTCCATCCGGCAGGAATGCTCAGCTGCACCTGCGGGTCCTGCGCTGGAGTCGTCCCGTCGTTCTCGACCGTGACCGTGGCGGTCACGGTCGAACCGCCGGAGACGAGGACGTTCTCGGTCGGGGCGATCGAAGTGCCGTCGACCGCGGTCACGGTCGGGGCGTGCACAAGGACTCGCGGCGTCAGCGGCATGCCGGTGCTCGTCGAGGCGATGAGCAGGTCGACGCCATGGGCCGGGACCTCCGCACTGATGGTGTCGAGCGATTCGGTCACCTGGTGCGTCCAAGCGTCCCTGAGGGCCACCCGGTCCGCGCCCAGACCGATTGCCGACGCGGTGGTCGAGATCTCTGCCGGGGAAGTGCCGCGGTTGACCAGCGCGATCGCGATCGAACCATCCTTGAGCGGCTTGATCCATGTCTCGGTTGTGCCGGCTGGCCCTACGCGGACGCCCTGCTTGCCGAGGGTATCCTGGTCGACCGCGAGGACATCCGAGTTGGTCAGAGCCTCGAGCGCCGAGGCGTCGAGTGTGCGCGGGTCGCTTCCGATGACCAACGGGGCCGCCGAGATGGCCCAGAGCGCGAGTTGCGAGCGGAACTCCTCGTCCGTCATGCCGAGGGCCGGGCCGAGATAGTCGGGGTCGTTCCAGTGACCAGGACCGGCAGCCTCCGGATGGCGGGCGTTGATGTCGAAGTTGCGCAGCACGTCGCTGTACTTGATCGAGTTCACGAATCCGACGTCGGTGTAGGTGCGCCACGATTCGGCGATCTGCGGGGCATAGCTCCACGAGTTCGTCGACTGCTGCGACTGCGGGTAGTTGCCCCAGTCCGGCGAGGTGACGGGGTTGCACAGGTTGAAGATCATCGGCCGCCCGCTCGAGTTGTGCCGTAGGGCGTCCGCGAACTGCGTGTAGACCGTCTGCGGGTCGAGGTTGGCTGCGATCCCGCAGAGGAAGTCCACCTTGACGGCGTCGTAACCCCAGGCGGCGAACGTGTTCGCGTCGGTCTGGTAGTTACCGTAGCTGCCGAGGCCGCACCGGTCTGGCATGTACGGGCCGGCATCAGTGTAGATCCCGGCCTTCAGTCCCTTCGCGTGAAGGGCAGCGGCGACGGCGGCCATCCCATCGGGGAAGCGCGTGGGGTCGCCCTGCAGTTGTCCATCCGCTCCGCGCGGCGTGGAAGCCTGCCAGCCGCCGTCGAGCCACACAATGTTGTAGCCAGCACGTGCGAGCCCGCTGGACACCAGGTAGTCCGCGACCGAGAGCACCTGTGCCTCGGTGAAGGTCCCGCCGAGTCCGAAGTAGGTGTTCCAGCCCTGGTACGGCGTCGCCGCGAGCGACGGTTCGGCGATCGATGTCGTCACGGTGGGCACGGGCTGCGCGTTCGCCGCGGGCGCCGCGGACACGACCGCGGCTCCGAGACCGAGTAGAACTGCTGTGGTCTTAGCCATCAAGCGTCGCATGAAGGCACACTCCCGACTTCTTTGTCGTCCTCGGCGCTCTGCCGAGGTTGTCTGCATATAAGCGCGGCCACGGGAGGCGGGGCCATAGAGGCACTGACGGAATACCTGGACATCTCTACGACCACGCAGGGTCGCCTGATGGATCCGGCGGAGAGCCAGGCGCCCAACTTCGGCACCGCAGGACGACCCCCGCCAGAGCCGGGTCGACCCGAACGTTGTTGAGTCTCCCGCCGGGGATGCTTCCGTCGCGACGCGAGCAGACCCGAGCCGCTACCTGGGTGTCGCTATTGACGGCCGCAAGAAGCGTCCGTTGGTACAGGCACCCAGTCGCGCGCGCCGGCGACCCAGCCACACGGTCGCCACCCGAACTGTCGCCCCCCACTACAGCGTCGCCGGAACCCTCGGCCGCCGCGTCCGCGCTGTCGTCCGAGCCCCGCAAACCGGACCGGCGACACCCTCCGACTGCGCCGCCTGCCGCAGCCGCGCCGCCTCCCGCACTGTCAGCAGCTCCGCCCCGCCGCACCACTCGACCGCCTCCGCCAGGCTCAGCCGCTCCTGCTCGGTCATCTTCACCAGCGCCGCCCCGGCCCGCGCCTCGCACACCGAGACCACCGCGTCCCGCTCGGCCAGCGCCGAGATGACCATGACCCCGAGCGCGTCGCGTCGCCGCTCCTGGTCCACCCTCCGCGCCCGCATCCGCGCTTGCGCATCCAGCGCCGTCCGCCGCGCCCGCTGCCTCGCCGTCTGATCCGCCATCGGGACTCCCCTACTCGTGTGACCTCACCTCCGAAGGCCGGCACGAGTCCCCGCGCGCTCACCACCACCACCCGCGCAGCGCAGACGACGTCCCCCCTACGCGACGACGACCGACGACCGCACCGCCCCGACACCGCCCGAAGCCCTCAACTCGACGCTACGCCGATCGCCGAAATCGTCGTAGGAGACGATCGGCTGGTGGCCCGGACCGGTGAGTCCGGGCACGTCATGTCGTACTCCGGTCGTAGGCTGCTCCTGGCGCATCGTCCTCTGCGGCGTGCGCATTAACCCGACAGGAGGCTGCGTGGCCGAATCAGAAGTCAACACGCGATCCGTCTTTGTGGTTCACGGACGCAATGAGGCGCTTCGCAAGGCCATGTTCGACTTCCTGCGCAGCATCAACCTATCCCCGATGGAGTGGAGTCACGCCGTGCAGCTCACCGGCGAAGGCTCTCCCTACATCGGCCAGGTGATCGACGCCGCCCTCTCAAGCGCAGTCGCCATCGTCGTTTTGATTACGCCGGACGAGATCGCCTATCTTCAGCCGCAGTACGGCCAAGGAGAAGGCGATCCAGAGACGAAGCCCGCACCTCAGGCACGTCCCAATGTGCTCTTCGAGGCTGGAATGGCACTCGGCCGCGACCCGCGCCGCACGGTGCTCGTAGAGGTCGGGAAGGTCCGCCCGTTCAGTGACGTGGAGGGACGGCACGCCATTCGGCTCACCAACGATCTCGCCCGACGTCAGGAACTTGCCACACGTCTCGAAACAGCGGGCTGCGAGGTAGACCTCAAGGGCACCGACTGGCACACGACCGGCGACTTCACAGCGCCGCCGCCGCCTGGCGAGGGACTGCCCCTCGGCCGCCGGCTGCCATCGAACACGACTATCCGCAAGGCCATCGACTTCGACGTGAAGCACTTCGACAAGGGCGCAAGCCGGATCGACAAGCTGCAGATCGTGAATCGTGGCACCGAGACAGCGTTCGACGTCGACGTCACGCTTCCGGACGACGCTTCCCTGCAATTGAACGACTTCAAGCCGATCGCGAAGATCCCGGGCGGGGGGCGTTCCGTGACGATCGACGCGATCAGCTACCGCCAGAGCTACGGCGGCTCCAAGAGGGTAGACGTCTTCGACGTGACGATCAGCGCGCGAAGCGAAGCAGGCGAGAGCGTCGTCCAGGAGGTCTTCCTGGACACCAACGGGTGAGGAGATAAACCAGGTGAACGAGGAGATTCGAGTGCCCGTAAGCCTGCCGCTCGACTCGGACGGCTTCCTCCGCCGCGAGTGCCCCACCTGCGGGCGCGAGTTCAAGTGGTTCAGTCACGAGGAAGGCGACGCCGACGCCGAGGCTGTCGATCAGTACTTCTGCCCGCTCTGCGGCGTCGCCTCGGGTACGGACTCGTGGTGGACACCCGCCCAGCTCGAGTACATGCAGGGCGTCAGCGGACCGGCCATCGACCAGCTCGCACGGGACATGATCGCCGACGCGTTCAAAGGGCTGAAGTTCAAGCCGAACCGCTCGTTCTCGCTCGACATCCAGACACCCGACCCGCTCGCCGAGCCGGACGACATGACAATCGTCGAACCACCTTGCCATCCGAATGAGCCCGTCAAGGTCCCCGACGAAGACGCGGCGCGCGTGCACTGCCTGGTCTGCGGTTCGCTCTTCAGTGCCTGAACTACGAGCGATCCGGCTCAACGGCGCTTTACGGTAACCACATTTGGGGAGTTCGCCCGGTCTAGACCTGTGTGATTGAACTGATCTGGCTTGCCCGTGGCGGTGCGGCGAACAGCGCGGTCGATGGTGCGGGCGATGGGCACCAGGTCCTCTCGACTCGCCCTAGGTAGTCCGCCCGAACTGGCGGGCGACCCGCGGCAGTCCGCAGAAAGTCCGCAAGAGGTCCGTTAGCCGCCACTGACGACCATCAGCCGCCGACACCGTCACCGCAGGTCAAGGGGACCGCCACCGACTCCCATCGACGACCGTTCACGCAGGGAGAGTTCGAGCTGTACTACGACTGCTGATCGGCTGCTCCCGATCAGTTGAGACTGAGGGGCGTCCCTGGCTTCGGCCGGGGGCGCCCCTCGGTTTTGCGCGGCGCGCTCCGTCTAGCGGACTGTCGAGGCTCAGCCGCGCGCTGCGACGACCGTGGCGGGCACCGGTCCGGACGACTGCCGGACGATGAGCTCGGTCGGCAGGGTCACGTGGGTCATGTCGAGCTCGCGCCCGGACAGGAGCTCCAGCAGCATCCGCACGGCGTGGCGACCCATCTCCTGGATCGGCTGCGCGATCGTGGTGAGCGCCGGCGACGCGAGCACGGACTCGGGCACGTTGTCGAAGCCGATGACCGAGACGTCGCCCGGCACGTCGAGGCCGAGGCGCTGGGCGACCTGCATCGTGCGGATCGCGGACAGGTCGTTGGCCGCGAACACGGCCGTCGGGCGCTCGGGGAGCGTCAGCAGGGCGTGCGCGGGCTCCTCGGCGGACTCGGGCCGGTAGCCGCCGACGCGGATGAGCTCGGGATCGATGGGGATGCCCGCGGCGGTCAGGGCCGCGCGGTAGCCCTCCTCGCGGAGCCGGGCCGACTCGAGGTCGGGCCGCCCGCCGAGGAACCCGATGCGGCGGTGGCCGAGGGACAGCAGGTGCTCGGTCGCGACCATCGCCCCCTTGAGGTTGTCCGAGTCGACCGTCGGCATGCCGGAGCGGCCGGTGTGGGGGTCGACGGCGACGACTGGCGTGCCGTACTGCGCGTCGACGACCGTCGGCGTGACGAGCACCGCGCCGTCGATCAGGGTGCCTGAGAGCCGGGACAGGTAGCGCCGCTCCCAGCCGACGAGCTCCTCGGCGGGTCCGCCGGCCGAGTAGGCGAGCAGCTCGTACCCCGCGCCGCGGATCGCCTGGGCGGCGCCCTTGAGCAGCTCGGCGCTGAACGGCTCGAAGTCGGCGACGAGGATGCCGATGACGTTGGTGTGGTGGCTCCGCAGGCTGCGCGCGACGAGGCTCGACTCGTACCCGAGGGTCTCGATGACGGCGCGGACCTTGGCGCCCGTGGCCGCCGCGACGCCGTACCGCTCGTTGATGACCTTCGAGACAGTCGCGACCGACACGCCCGCCTCGCGTGCGACGTCGGTGATCGTCACTCTGTGCTGTGGATCCACGCGGAGACTGTATCGCGTGTAAAACGTTATCGAAATCGATTGACGCGCCCGGACGTCGATGCGCGACCTCGACCCGCGGCGCCGGCGCCGACAGCGACGTCAGGCGTAGAAGACGCGCTCCACGACGGCCCGCGCCCGCCGGGCGGTGCGCAGGTAGTGCTCCTCGAGCTCGCCGCCCGATCCCGGCGGGTAGCCGACCACGCGCGCGATCCCCGCGAGGGCCTGGCGGTCGTGCGGGAGGACGTCGGCGTGCGCTCCCCCGGCCCTCCCGGTCCAGAGCACGATCGCGTCGCGCAGCCGCGATGCGAGCTCCCAGGCGGCGGTCAGGGCCTCGGCGTCGGCCGCGTCGAGCAGGCCCGCGCCGGCCGCGGCCGAGAGCGCCTCGAGCGTCGCTGTCGTTCGCAGAGCCGGGACCTCGTGGGCGTGCTGCAGCTGGAGCAGCTGAGCGGTCCACTCGACGTCCGAGACGCCGCCCCGGCCGAGCTTCAGGTGCCGTGCGGGGTCGACGCCGCGCGGCAGTCTTTCGGCCTCGACGCGGGCCTTGATCCGCCGGACCTCCCGCACGACGGCGTGGTCGAGGCCGCCCACCGGGTACCGCAGCGGTGCGACGAGGTCCGTGAACGCTGCGCCGAGCGCCTGGTCACCCGCGACGGGCCGCGCCCGCAGCAGCGCCTGGCTCTCCCACGGGGACGACCATCGCCCGTAGTACTCGCGGTAGGAGTCGAACGAGCGCACGAGCGGTCCGTTCCGGCCCTCGGGTCGAAGGTCGGCGTCCACCTCGAGCGCGGGCTCAGGCCCGACCTCGCCGAGCAGCTGACGCAGCAGGCTCGCGACCGCGAGCGCGAACTCCTGCGCCTGCGTCGGGTCGGCGCCCGGGACCGGGTCGTGCACGAACAGCACGTCGGCGTCCGACGCGTACCCGAGCTCGCGCCCGCCGAGCCTGCCCATCGCGACGACGAGCAGGCGCGTGGGATCCGCATCGAGCCCGCGGTCGTTCCGGACCTCCACGGACGCGATGCGCAGCGCCCCCGCAAGGACGACGTCCGCCGCCGTCGACAGGCTCAGCGCCGCGCTCGTGCCCGTCACCACGCCGAGCACGTCGGCCACGGCCGTCCGCGCAAGCTCGCGGCGTCGCAGCGCCCGCAGGATCGTCGCGGCCCCCACCTGCTCGGTCGCACGGGTCAGCACGGCGTCGGCCTCGGCCGACAGCCGCTCCTGCGAGCGCGGCAGCAGGTCGTCGTCGGCAGCGAGCCACGTCACAGACTCGGGAGACCGCGTGAGGGCGTCCGCGGCGTAACGGGAGGTCGACAGCACGCGCGCGAGGCGCTGGGCGGCCGTGCCCGAGTCGCGCAGCAGCTTGAGGTACCAGTGCGTCGTGCCGAGCTCGTCGGACAGCCGCCGGAACGCCAGCAGGCCCGAGTCGGGGTCGGCGCCGTCCGCGAACCAGCCGATCATCACGGGCAGCAGCTGACGCTGGATCGACGCACGACGCGACACCCCCTCGGTGAGCGCCGCGATGTGCCGCATGGCCCCCGCCGGGTCGCGGTAGCCGATCGCCGCGAGCCGGGCCCGCGCCGCGTCGGGAGCGAGGCTGGCCTCCTCGGTCGACAGCTGCGCTGTGGCGGGCAGCAGCGGCCGGTAGAAGAGCTCCTCGTGCAGGTGGCGGACGTCGCGTCGGACCGCCCGCCAGCGGTCCTCGAGGCCCTGGGCCCCGTCGGCGCGCATGCCGACCGAGCGCGCGAGCCGACGCAGGTCCACCTCAGCGGTCGGCATGAGGTGGGTGCGGCGCAGCCGGTAGAGCTGGATGCGGTGCTCGAGGGCCCGCAGGAACCGGTAGCAGACCGCGAGCTGCGCGGCGCTCTCGCGCCCGACGTAGCCGCCCGCGGCGAGGGCAGCCAGCGCCGTCAGGGTGTTGGGGCTGCGGATGGCCTCGTCGGCGCGGCCGTGGACGAGCTGGAGCAGCTGCACCGTGAACTCGACGTCCCGCAGCCCGCCGACCCCGAGCTTGAGCTGGCGGTCCGCCTCCGCCGCCGGCACGTGCTCCTCGACGCGGCGGCGCATCGCCTGGGAGTCCTCGACGAAGTTCTCACGCTGGACGGCGGACCACACGAGCGGGTTCACGGTCGCGACGTACTCGTTGCCCAGCGCCTCGTCGCCCGCGAGGTGGCGCGCCTTGAGCAGGGCCTGGAACTCCCAGGTCTTGGCCCACCGCTCGTAGTAGGCGCGGTGGCTCGCGAGGGTGCGGACGAGCGGCCCGTTCTTGCCCTCGGGGCGCAGCGCGGCGTCGACCGGCCAGAGCGCAGGCTCCCCCGAAGCCGTCGAGCACGCACGGGCCAGGCCCGCGGCCAGGCGCGCGGCGACCGCGAGCGCGTCCGCCTCGTCGACCCCGTCCACCGGCTCGGCGACGTAGATGACGTCGACGTCGCTCACGTAGTTGAGCTCGCGGCCGCCGCACTTGCCCATGCCGATCACGGCGATCCGCACACCCACGCCATGGTCGTCCAGATCAGCCCGCGCGATCGCGAGCGCCGCCTCGAGCGCTGCGGCGGCCAGGTCGGCCAGCGCCGCGGCGACGCCAGGGAGCCGCGACAGCGGGTCGACGGAGGTGAGGTCGCTCGCGGAGATGCGCAGCAGCCGGCGCTGGTAGGCCCGCCGCATCGCGTCGACCGAGCCTGCGCCCGCGGCGCTCGCGACCGGCACCGCCGCCTCGGGGTCGGCGCCGACGGCCTCGAGCAGCTCAGCACGCACCGCGCCGGCCGCGACTCCGGTGGCTGGGGCGTCGTCGGCCAGCACCGCGAGGTGGTCCGGGTGCGAGGCCAGGTTGTCGCCGAGCGCGATCGAGGCGCCGATCACCGCGAGCAGCCGGTCACGACCGGGGCCGGGCTCGGCCAGCAGCCCCCGTAGCACCGCGAGGTTCGCCGCGTCGGAGCCCGCCGCTCCCGCGATCTTCACCAGGGCGAGCAGCGCCTGGTCAGGGTCGGCGACATCCGACAGCGGGCCGAGCAGCGTCTCGGCCGGGTCGTCGCACGCCTGGGCCAGCGGCTCGTCGAGGAACATGCGCTCGGCTCGCGCAGCGTCGGCGAAGCCCGCCCGCGTCAGCCGACCCGCGAACGTGCCTCCTCGTCCCGCGCCCTCGACCCCGGTGCTCACGAGCGCCACGCTACCGACCCGCGGCAGCTCACAGGACGGGCAGGAACCGCTCGAGCTCGTACGGCGTCACCTGGGCCCGGTACTGCTCCCACTCCTGGCGCTTGTTGCGCAGCACGTAGTCGAAGACGTGCTCCCCGAGCGTCTCGGCGACGAGCTCGGAGGTCTCCATCACCGTGATGGCCTCCCCCAGGGACCTCGGCAGCGGCTCGATCCCGAGCGCACGGCGTTCGGCCTCGGTGAGCTCCCAGACGTCGTCCTCGGCACCCTCGGGCAGCTCGTATCCCTTCTCGATGCCCTTGAGTCCGGCGGCGAGCAGCACCGCGAACGCGAGGTACGGGTTGGTCGCGGAGTCCACCGCGCGGTACTCGATGCGGCTCGAGTTGCCCTTGCCGGGCTTGTACATGGGGATGCGCACGAGCGCCGAACGGTTGTTGTGCCCCCAGCACACGAAGCTCGGCGCCTCGGCGCCGCCCCAGAGCCGCTTGTAGGAGTTGACGAACTGGTTGGTGACCGCGGTGATCTCGGCAGCGTGGACGAGCAGGCCCGCGATGAAGCTGCGTGCGACCTTGGACAGCTCGAGCGGCGCACCCGCCTCGTGGAACGCGTTGCGGTCGCCCTCGAACAGGGACAGGTGCGTGTGCATGCCCGAGCCCGGCTTGTCCTGGAGCGGCTTCGGCATGAACGACGCGAACACGCCCTGCTCGAGCGCGACCTCCTTGACGACCGTGCGGAAGGTCATGATGTTGTCGGCCGTGGTCAGCGCGTCGGCGTACCGCAGGTCGATCTCGTTCTGCCCCGGGCCAGCCTCGTGGTGGGAGAACTCGACGGAGATCCCCATCGACTCGAGCATGGTGATCGCTGCGCGCCGGAAGTCGTGCGCGGTGCCGCGCGGGACGTGGTCGAAGTAGCCGCCCGAGTCGACCGGCACGAGCGGGACGTGCGGGTCCGCCGGGGACTCGAACAGGTAGAACTCGACCTCGGGGTGCGTGTAGAACGTGAACCCCTGGTCGCTCCCCTTGGCGAGCGCGCGCTTGAGCACGTTGCGGGAGTCCGCGAGCGACGGCTCACCGTCGGGCGTGAGGATGTCGCAGAACATCCGTGCCGTGCCGTGGTGCTCACCGCGCCACGGCAGGATCTGGAACGTCGTCGGATCAGGCCGGGCGATCATGTCCGCCTCGTAGACCCGCGTGAAGCCCTGGATCGAGCTTCCGTCGAACCCGATGCCCTCGGTGAAGGCCGACTCGAGCTCGGCGGGGGCAATCGCGACCGACTTCAGGATCCCGAGCACATCGGTGAACCAGAGACGGATGAAGCGGATGTCCCGCTCCTCGACCGTGCGGAGCACGAACTCCTGCTGCCTGTCCATGGCGTACATCCTGCCTGATGGACGCCGCGACCGGACCACTTCGTGGCGCGCGACTCCGGCGAGTCGCCCGCCGGCCGCTCCCCGCCGCCGCGGTCCCCGGTGCGACGCCGCACGGACGACGCCATGACCACGTGGCCTGGCGCAATAGGCTCGGTGCATGGCGCAGCTACGCATCGCGCTGGCGCAGATCGACACGTGCGTCGGCGACCTCGAGGCCAACACCTGTGCAGTCGTCGAGTGGGCACGACGCGCGGCCGACGCCGGTGCGGACCTCGTCGTGTTCCCCGAGATGACGGTGACGGGCTACCCGATCGAGGATCTCGCGCTGCGGGCATCCTTCCGCAGGGGCGCCGAGGCGGCACTGGTCCGGACCGCGGGCGAGCTCGTCGCGGCCGGGCTCGGCGACCTCGCGGTCCTCGTCGGCACCGTCGGTGAGAAGACCACCCAGGAGCATGCCGGAGCCCCGGCACGGCCGACCAACCAGGCCGTCCTGCTCCAGCACGGCAGCGTCCAGGCGCGCTACGACAAGCACCACCTGCCGAACTACGGCGTGTTCGACGAGTTCCGCATCTTCACTCCCGGTGACACGGCGTGCGTCCTGGACATCCGGGGGCGGCGCGTCGGCGTCGTCATCTGCGAGGACATCTGGCAGGACGGCGGGCCGGTGTCGCAGCTCGCCGCTGACGGCATCGACCTGCTCGTCGTGCTCAACGGCTCGCCGTTCGAGGAGGGCAAGGGGCACCTGCGGACCGACCTCGCCGCGCGCCGGGCCCGGGAGGTCCGCGCGCCGCTCGCCTACGTCAACATGGTCGGCGGGCAGGACGACCTCGTGTTCGACGGTGGTTCGTTCGTCGTGACCGACGACGGCACGGTCGTCGCACGCGCGCCGCAGTTCGTCGAGCACCTGCTCGTGTGGGACCTCGCGACCGATGGCGGGCCGGCGCGCACCGCCGAGATCGCCCCGGCCCTCGACGCCGACGAGGAGATCTACCGCGCGATCGTGACCGGGCTGACGGGCTACGCGCGCAAGAACGGGTTCACGTCGGTGGTGCTCGGACTCTCGGGCGGCATCGACTCGGCCCTCGTCGCAGCGATCAGTGCGGACGCGTTCGGAGGCAAGAACGTCGTCGGCGTCTCGCTGCCGTCGCGGTACTCCTCGGACCACTCGAAGGACGACGCGGCGGACCTCGCGCAGCGGATCGGCGCGGACTACCGGGTGCAGCCGATCGCCCCGATGGTCGACGCGTTCGAGGGCCAGCTCGGGCTCGAGGGCGTCGCCGCCGAGAACCTCCAGGCCCGCGTGCGCGGGATGATCCTCATGGCACTGTCGAACGCCGAGGGGCACCTCGTGCTGGCGACGGGCAACAAGAGCGAGCTCGCGGTGGGGTACTCCACGATCTACGGCGACGCGGTGGGCGGCTATGCGCCGCTCAAGGACGTCGACAAGTCCCGGGTCTGGGCGTTGTCGCGCTGGCGCAACCGGGCCGCCGTCGACGCGGGGCAGATCCCCCCGATCCCGGAGAGCTCGATCACGAAGCCGCCGTCCGCGGAGCTGCGCCCGGGCCAGGTCGACCAGGACTCGCTCCCGCCGTACGACCTGCTCGACGAGGTGCTCGACGCCTACGTCGAGAACGCCGAGGGCCGCGCCGAGCTGCTCGCGCGCGGGTTCGACCCTGCCGTCGTGGACAAGGTGCTCTCGCTCGTCGACCGCGCCGAGTGGAAGCGCCGGCAGTACCCGGTCGGTCCCAAGGTCACCGCGCTCGCGTTCGGCCGCGACCGTAGGCTGCCGATCACGACGCGTTGGCGCGAGCCGTGAACCGACCCATCCCCACACCCCGCGTGACCCCGAGCACGGACCAGGAGCAGCCCCGATGACCGACACCACGAAGCGCGTGCGCGTCCACCACCTGCGCGAGGCCAAGCAGCGCGGCGAGAAGCTGACGATGCTCACGGCGTACGACGCGCCGACCGCCCGCATCTTCGACGAGGCCGGGATCGACATGCTGCTGGTCGGCGACTCGATCGGCAACACGATGCTCGGGCACGCCACGACCATCCCGGTCACGGTCGACGAGCTCATCCCGGCGGTGCGGGCCGTGAGCCGCAGCGCCCACCGCGCGCTCGTCGTCGCCGACTTCCCGTTCGGCTCCTACGAGACCGGCCCCGCCCAGGCCCTCGCGACGGGTGTGCGCTTCCTCAAGGAGGCCGGCGCGCACGCGGTCAAGCTCGAGGGCGGCCGGCGCATCGCCGCCCAGGTCAGGGCCCTGACCGACGCCGGGATCCCGGTCGTCGGACACCTCGGCTTCACGCCGCAGTCGGAGAACACGCTCGGCGGCAAGCGCGTGCAGGGCCGCGGCACCCAGGCCGCCGAGGCGCTCAGCGCGGACGCCCTCGCACTCCAGGAGGCGGGCGCCGTCGCGGTCGTGCTCGAGATGGTGCCGAGCGACGTCGCCGCCCGGATCACCGAGATCCTGCGGATCCCCACGATCGGCATCGGTGCCGGCTCGGACGTGGACGGGCAGGTGCTCGTGTGGCTCGACATGGCGGGGATGGGCGACTGGTCACCGAAGTTCGCCAAGCAGTACGCGCAGATCGGCCGGATCCTGGGCGAGGCGGCGCGCGCCTATGCCGACGACGTGCGAGCCGGGACGTTCCCGGACGCCGAGCACTCGTTCCTCACCTGAGCCCGGCTCCGCCTCAGCGCTCCTCCTCTTCCTCCTCGGCCTTCCACTTCTGTGCGCGCGCGGCGGCCGTCTCGAGGGCCTTCTGGGCTGCCTCCCGGGTCGGGTACGGCCCCATCAGGTGGGACCAGTCGGAGACCCTGCCCTCCTCGACCTGGTGCGTCGCGACGTTGTAGTAGAACTGCTGACCGCTGCCCGTCATGGGTCCTCCCTCGCGCCCTGAGGGCCGGCTGCGGCCCTCGTCCGTAGACTGCCAGGTATGTCGACCGTGCACGCGCCGAGAGGTGCCCTCGTCCCCGGCGCCGTGAGCCCCCAGCGATCGGTCCCCGCCTCGATCCCCCGCCCGGAGTACGTCGGCCGTCCCGCTCCGGCACGCCACACGGGCACGGACGTCGTCGCACCCGAGACGATCGAGCGGATCCGCGTCGCGGCGCGCATCGCCGCCCGCGCCCTCGAGGAGGTCGGGCGGAGCATCGTGCCCGGCATCACCACGGACGAGCTCGACCGGATCGGTCACGAGTACCTGATCGACCACCACGCCTACCCGTCGACCCTCGGCTACCGCGGGTTCCCGAAGTCGCTGTGCACGTCGGTCAACGAGGTCGTGTGCCACGGCATCCCCGACTCGACGGTCCTGCAGGACGGCGACATCGTCAACATCGACATCACCGCCTACATCGGCGGGGTGCACGGTGACACGAACGGGACGTTCGCCGTCGGGACCGTCGACGAGGAGTCGGCGCTGCTCATCGAGCGCACGCGCGAGTCGCTGGCGCGGGCCATCAAGGCGGTCAAGCCCGGCCGGGAGATCAACGTCATCGGACGGGTGATCGAGAAGTACGCGCAGCGCTTCGGCTACGGAGTCGTGCGCGACTACACGGGCCACGGGGTCGGCGAGACGTTCCACACCGGCCTGGTGATCCCGCACTACGATGCCGCGCCGCACTATGCGACAGTCATCGAACCCGGCATGGTCTTCACGATCGAGCCGATGTTGAACCTGGGTACGCCCGAGTGCGTGAGCTGGGACGACGGCTGGACGGTCCTCACGGCCGACGGCAGTCGCAGCGCCCAGTTCGAGCACACCCTCGTCGTGACCGACACCGGAGCGGAGATCCTCACCCTGCCATGAGCGACCACAAGCACGGCTCCAAGAAGCGCACACCCACAGCGTTCGGCATCGACATCGGCGGCAGCGGCATCAAGGGCGCACCGGTCAACCTCGAGACCGGCGCGTTCAGCGCCGACCGCGTGCGGATCCCCACGCCGCAGCCGGCGACCCCCGACGCGGTCGCCCAGACCGTCGCGCAGGTCATCGACGCGTTCCACCTGCCCGCCGAGCTGCACGTCGGGGTCACGTTCCCCGCCGTGATCCTGCACGGTGTCGCGCAGTCCGCTGCCAACGTCGACCCGTCATGGATCGGCACGAACGTCGAGACCGCCGTGGCGCGGGCCACCGGTCGCTCGGTCGTCGCCGTGAACGACGCCGACGCGGCGGGCTACGCCGAGACCCTGTACGGCGCCGCACGGGACAACGCCGGAGTCGTGATCGTCGTGACGCTCGGCACCGGGATCGGTTCCGCGATCATCGTCGACGGCGTGCTCGTCCCGAACACCGAGCTGGGCCACCTGGAGATCGACGGGCACGACGCCGAGAGCAAGGCGGCGGACAGCGCGCGCGAACGTGAGGGCCTCGACTGGGCGCAGTGGTCGGCGCGGCTGCAGCGGTACTTCAAGACCGTCGAGAACCTGTTCTGGCCCGACCTCATCGTCGTCGGCGGCGGCGTGAGCAAGCATCACGCGAGCTTCCTGCCGCTCCTCGACCTGCGCACGAAGATCGTGCCGGCCGAGCTGCGCAACGCCGCCGGGATCGTGGGCGCAGCGGCGCTCGCGTCCCGCACCAAGCGGTCCGACTGACCTCGCACCCGTAGCGGTATCACACCAGGACGGGACGGCCACCGTGGGCAGGGAGCTGACGCAGGTCGCACCCGGCGTCTGGACCGCGACGGCCGAGATCTGGACGAGCCTGACGACCCTCGTGGTGGCCGACGACGGCGCCTGCCTTGTCGTCGACCCCGGGATCACCGTGGCGGAGGTCGAGTGTCTGGCCGACGAGATCCGGGACCGCGGCTGGCACGTCGAGGCCGCGTTCGCCACGCACGCCCACTGGGACCACGTGCTGTGGTCCGCGCGGCTCGGCGACGTGCCGCGCTGGGCGACGCCGGCCGCTGCGGCGGCCCAGCAGCGCTCGCGGGACGCGGACCTGGCGAAGGCCGACGCGGCAGCCCCCGGGCACGACCGTGAGCTCTTCGGGCGGATCACCGCTCTGCCCGACGACGCCGTCGCCGTGCCGTGGTCGGGTCCCCGCGCGCTCGTCGTCGGCCACCACGCCCATGCGCCGGGTCACGCCGCGCTCGTGCTCCCCGACTCGGGCGTGCTCGTCGCGGGAGACATGCTCTCGGACATCGAGATCCCGCTGCTGGACGTCGACGCGGCCGACCCCGTCGGCGACTACCGCGACGGGCTGCACCGACTCGAGGCGGCCGTGACCCAGCACGCCATCACAGCAGTCGTCCCGGGCACGGTCATGTCGGCGGCCCGCGCGAGCTGGCCCGGCGGTTCGTGGTCGACCGGGTGTACCTCGGCGCCCTCCTCGCGGGCCTCGACGCGGCGGACCCTCGCCTGGCCGATCCGTGGCTCAGCGAGGCGCACGAGGAGCAGCTCCGAGCGGTCTCCTCGGACTGATGGACCGGCCGTGGCCGCCGGGCTACGGTCGTTTCATGGGACTTGTCGTGAGCCAGCTGTGCGTCGACTGCGGTGAACCCGCCGCGCTTGCCCGGTGGTGGGCGAACGTGCTCGGCTGGCATGTCGTCAGGGGCGTGGCGCAGGACGAGAGCGCCGAGACCGACACGCTCGCGGACGAGGACGAGGTCGAGATCGAACCTCGCGACGGGTCGCACGCCGGCGTGCTCTTCGTGCGGGTGCCGGAGGCCAAGTCGGTCAAGAACCGCCTGCACCTCGACCTGCGCCCGCAGGACGGCTCCGACCAGCAGACGGAGCTCGCGCGACTCCTCGAGCTGGGCGCCCGCCCGGTCGACGTCGGCCAGGGCGTCGAGGTCTCCTGGTACGTGCTGGCCGATCCCGAGGGCAACGAGTTCTGCCTGCTGCGCTCGACGCCGTCGCAGCTCCCCCAGGCCTTCGCCGACGTGCTCGACTGACGGACCACCGACCGGTCCCGGCCGCCCGCCAGGTGATGGCCCGCAGCGGACTCTCCCGCGCCTGCCCCTACCCCGCCCGGAACCACCGCCGGACCGCGTTCACCGGTGCTCCGCCGGAGCGGTTCCCGCCGCGTCGGTGACCGCTCCGGCGGCTCCGGCACGCCGCGCTGCAGGCCGGGCTTCTCGGATGGCGGGGAGGTAGAACACCGCGCCGAGGATGCTGAACGCCCCGGCCACGATGATGGCGAGTGCCGTGCTGGTGTGCTCGGCGAGGGGGCCGAGGAGAAGCAGGCCGACGGTGTACGCGCCGCCCGCCACCATCGAGTTCATCGACAGGACGGTCGCCCGGTTGCTCGGGTCGGCCTCCCGGTGGAGAAGCGTGCTGTGCGCGGGCCCGCCGGCGCCGTGCAGCGTGTAGGTGAACAGGAAGGCGGTGATCAGCCCGGTCGGTCCGGCCGCCAGGCCCAGGACGACGATGAGTGCGCCGTTGAGTACGCGTGCCAGCAGGGCGGTCCAACCCACGCCGATGCGGCGACTGGCCAGGCCGGCGAGGCTCGACCCGAGCGCGAAGAGACCCCAGGCGACTGCCGACACGGGCCCCATGAGGGCGCCGGCGTGGGTCTGACCGCCGACCAGCTCGGCGAGCCGGATCGGCATGAGGGTCTCGAAGGCGATCATCCCGACCGACCAGAACACCTCGACCAGCACGAGGGCGCGCAGGACGCGCGACGTGGACAACGTGCGCAGACCGGCGACGACCGTGCGCGGCGCGGCCCGGACCGAGCCCAGCGCCTGTCGCCACCGGGTCGAGCCGCCCGCGGTCCGCCCTTCGCGCATCCGGACCGCGATCGCGAGGAGATTGACGGCGTAGAACCCCAGGGCGACCCAGTACGGAAGTTCCAGCGCCGTCATCGAGCTGAACGGGTTCCACGCCACGAGGGCGCCGGATACCAGCGCGCCGGACGCGATGGAGAGCCCGAGGGCAGTTCCCGCGTGGGCGAGGCTCGTCTCGACCCTGACGCCGGGCTCGTCCGCCTGGGCGGTGTCGACGTACCAGGCCTCGAGGGGCCCGGAGTCGAGCGCCCGGAAGAGTCCCTGGAGCAGCAGCGCGACCACGAACCCCCCGAACGTGTGCGCGGTGACGAAGATCAGGCCCGAGACCAGCGCGACGACCCCCGCGGCGAGCAGCACGGGCCGCCGACCGAGGGCGTCGGCGAGGCCGCCAGTGGGCAGCTCAAGGCCGAGGACGACGAGGCCCTGCATCGCCAGGATGACCCCGAGCTGAGCCAGGCTCATGCCGCGTTGCAGTGCGAGCAGCGTCGTGATGCCGACGGTGAGGCCCACCGGGAACCAGCGGGTGACCGTCAGCAGCAGGAGGGTGGCGCGAGCATCGCCGGCCGACACCCGCGGGGCGGTCACCCCCCTCACCGTCCCGAGGGGTCGTCGAGATCCATCGGGAAGAGAACGGTGTACACCGCGAGCCGCTTGGCATCGGGGCTGCCCTGGCCCGCGGTGCGGTACATGGTCACGAGCCGGTCGACGTCGGCCTTGAGTGCCTCGGCCTGCGCGGGCGTGACCAGCACGAAGTAGTCGCTCATTCCGGCGGCGTCGCGCCACGGGCCGGGCCAGGAGCTCTCGACGTCGAGCCAGCGATCGAACTGCTGGCCGAGGTGGTGGCTGTAGTCCCGAACCAGCCACGTGAGTGCGGCTTCGGAGTCGCGGTCCCCCGCGAAATCGCTGACCGTCCACTGGTGGGAGTCGGTGGCGGCCCGCCAGAGCCGCCGTCGGCCGGCGCCCTCGTCGGTGTCCGCCACCAGGCCGACCGACTCGAGCTTGCGCAGGTGGTACGAGGTGGCGCCCGTGTTGGTGTCCAACGCGCCGGCGAGCTCCGTGGCGGTGGCAGGCCCACCCCGTCGCAGCGCGCTCAGCAGCCGAGAACGCAACGGGTGGGCCAGCACCTTCAGCGCCGCCGCATCGAGCTGGAGGCCGGTGGAGTCGCCTTCGCTGGTCGAGGTCATTCCTGCACACTACCTATGCATAGAAGATGTGCACAAGAATTCCGCGAACACAGGCCTACCTCGCTGCGACGCCGTCAGCGGAAGCGACATCGCTCGTCGCGCCGGTGGGCCCAGACCGCGAGGGCGAGCGGCACCAGCCTCGTAGCCAAGGACACCCGGACGGTCAACCGCCGAGGCCGAACTGCTGGCGGGTCATCGCGTCAAAGGTGCGGTCCGGGAGCCTGCTGATGGCGACGGCGGTTCCCGACCCGCGCCCGACGCGGTAGCGGGGACATGGCCGGGGGTGGTTGCGGCCTTGACGATGGCGGCAGCGACCACCTCGACCTCGCTGGTGATGGGCTTGTCCTGGTTGGCGCGGTGGTAGCGGGCGACGGCGGTCGCCATCGTCGCGTAGGCGCCCTGGCCGGAGGTCTGTTCCAGCAGGGTCATCGCGGTCTCGTGCCAGGGCGTGCGGACCGGGCCGGGCTGCACGACGGTCACAGTGATCCCGAATGGCCTCACCTCGGCTCGCAGGCTGTCGGAGAGCGCTTCAAGTGCGAACTTCGACGCGTGGTACCAGCCGCCCATGGGCGAGGAGAACTCGCCGGCAAGGCTCGAGACGTTCACGATCCGTCCGCGACGGGCCTCGCGCATGGGCCCGAGCACCCGCCGGGTGAGGTCCGCGAGGCCGAAGACGTTGACCTCGAACTGGAGGCGCGCACGCTCGATGGGCGTGTCCTCGAAGGAGCCGAACTCCCCGTAGCCGGCGTCGTTGATCAGCATCTGGATCGGTCCGACCGCCGCCTCGCCGCTCTGGACGGCCCGCTCGATGCTCTCGGGGTCGGTCAGGTCCAGATGCACGGGGACCACGCCGTCGAGCCGCTCGATCAGCTCCACCCGGCGCGCGGCCCCTGCGACCCGATAGCCCTGCGCGGCGAGCATCTGGGCCGTCCGCGAGCCGAGCCCGGAGGAGGCGCCAGTGACGAGGACGGCACCCTTGGCATTACTGTGCATGTTGTTCACAGTTAATGACTGTACTGTGAACGTCATGCACAATCAAGGTGTCGACGAGCGGGTGCTGAGAACGGTGTGGGGCGCTGCGCCATCGACGGCCCGTGGACCACGGGCGCGGTACGACCTCGCTTCGATCGCCACGACCGCCGTCGCCCTGGCGGACGACCGCGGACTGTCCGGGGTCGCCCTGTCGGCGCTCGCTCGCGAGCTCGGACTGGCGACGACGGCGCTCTACCGCTACGTGGACTCCAAGGAGACCCTGGTGCATCTCATGGTCGACGCCGCCATCGGGCCGCCGCCGGAGGCCGCTCCGGGCGACTGGCGCGACGGGATCCAGGCCTGGGTCGGCGGCCTGTGGGGCCGCTACCGGGCGCACCCGTGGCTCGCCGAGGTGCAGGTGGCCGGCATGCCGCTGTACCCGCAGCGCCTCGGCTGGATGGAGGCCCTGCTGTGCGAGCTGGACCGCGGGCAGGTCCGCGACCCGATGCGCATCGCCCTGCTGCTCGACGGGGTGACCCGCTCGTTCGCCCTTCTGGCACGTCCGGCCGACGACGCCGCTCCCCCGTCCTGGGTGGTCGAGGCCGCGGCAGCGAGGTATCCCCGGCTCGCGCACGAGCTCGCCCGGGACTGGACCGACATCGAAGGCGAGCTGGCCACGGCTGTGCGGACCGTGCTGGCGGGTGCGCAGCGCGTGACCGCAGGCTCATGTGCGGATGAGCTGGCCGATACGCCGGGTGGTGTTCGCCGACGTAGCAGTCGTTGACGCCTCGGGCCACGCATTGCGGGCCATAGCGCCGCGCGCTATGTGGCCTCCTCTGAACTGCCCGGCAGCAGGATGATGGCCCACGTCGTCAACGGGGGCAGGGTGTAGGAGGCGTAGGTCTGCCCGGCCGACAGCGCATCGTGCTGGCTGCCGACGCCCTCGGCGCGACCGTCGAGCTCTCGAGGTGCGCCGCCCTCGGAGTCAGGCGTCGCCCAGACCAGGGTCGGGGGTGCTGCCACCGGCGCGAGTCGCAGCGTGATCCCCTGCTGAGGTGTGGGGTCGTTCTTGCCCGCGTCCCAGGCGACCTCGTCCTGGCCGACGAGGTTGATGAGGTGGATCACGAGTCCTCGCGAGGTCCTGACCACGCGAGTCCACACCGTTCCAGGAGTCGCCTTGGTCGAGAAGGTGACCCCGTCTGCGCCGCTGAGCACGATGTCTTCGTTGATGCCGCCGGTGAAGAACTCCGTCACGTCCACCTGCGTCGGGTCGAGCAGCAGGTCGCCGTACCGCACCTGGAAGTCGTACCAGCCGACAAAGAGGTCCAGGCTCGCCTCGGTGATGCGGTGGTTGCGCGGGTAGTACGGATCGGTGAGCACGTTCGAGCTCTCGCCGAGCAGCAGGTGCGTCGCACCGTGGGAGAACACCGTCGCCATCACGAGGGTCGCGCACGCGTTCGCCCGGTGCTCGTCGTCCGCGTAGCAGGACAGGTATGCCGAGAGGATAGGCGGATGCTCAGGACGGTGCGAGCGCGCCGAGGTGGCGAGCCGGCCGAGGTCCTCGAGGGTGGTGTGGGGCGGCCACACCTCGATGTAGGTGGCGTTCTGGGGTGAGCGCGCGGTCGCGTAGGTCGGGAAGTCGTTGACGTTGTTGAACATGAACGGCGTCTGCGGCAGTCGTTCGCGCACGGCAGCCAAGAGCGCAGGAAAGGCCTCGGCGAGGTCGACGTGCACCCCGTCCGATCGGAGGGCGAACTTCGGCCAGCCGTACTGGTCCAGGTGGAAGCCCTCGATCCGGGTACCTTCGACGACCGCAGCCAGCTGCTCGAGGTAGTGCCCCAGCCAGCGGGGGTCGCTCGGATCGACCAGGACGAGGAAGTCCTCCCCCAGCCGGTAGGGCTCGCCGTCGGGGCGAACGAGCTGTGAGTCCGGCCAGGTGGCCCTCTCGTCGCTCCCGATGGCGTAGACGGCCGAGTAGCCGAGCGGGACGACACCGGCGCTCGCGAGCTCCACGCACATGGCATCGACTGCCCCGAGGTCGCGCTCCTGGCCGAGCGGATCGAGGTAGCGCTCGGTCGGCGGCAGCAGCTGGGAGTGCCGGTACGCCCAGTCGTAGAGCTGTGCGAGCGTGAGATGCAGACGGCGATACGTGCGCGCGACCGCTCGGGTGTCGACGTCGTCGGTCAGGGTCACGACGAAGCCGTAGCGCGGTCGCTCGAAGGCGTCGGTGAGCACGTCGACGGCGGTCGTCGCGAGTGCACCGCCGACGCGCAGCTCCACACCGTATCCACCGCGAGGCAGGGCCCCGACGCGGACACGGGTGGACCCTGCCGGCACGTGCTGCACGTGCACCCGAGTGGCTATGTGCCACACGGACAGAGCGCCGTCGGCGGGAGTCGGCTCGTCGAGGTCGATCTCGACGGGCTCGTCGGCGCGGAACCACGTCCGGGTCGGGATCAGCTCCATGCCGCGTCCTCCACGTCCGACTGCATGAGCAGGTACTTGGCGTGCGACCAGAGCAGGGGGTCGGCCACCGGACCCCAGCGGTCGATCCACGGCTGGACCGCCGAGGCGTCCTGCGGTTCGTGGAGGGTCTGCTCGGCGAGCCCACCGTCTGCTGCCTGGCGACCACGCACCCAGTCGACCGCGTGCGCGTGACCGTCCGCGTTGCCGGCGAGGCGATCGTGCCACCCGAGCCACGCGGTCAGCAGGAGCCACGGGTTGCCCCCGTAGTAGGTGTCACCCAGATACCGACGGATGCCTCCGCTGGGCGACGCGAGGGTGGTGCGGATCCCCTCGATCGTGGCGACCATCACGGGGTCGTCATGGTCGACGAGCCGGAACGGTGTGGCCAGCGAGACCAGGCTCGCGTCGAGACGCGAGTCGGACGGCCCCTTGACGAACCGGCCGCCAGACACGCACGACTCACGGATGAACGCGAGCACGGCGTCCGCCGTGTCGGCCAGGTCCGGGCGGTCCAGCATGTGCGCCGCTGCCTGCAGACCCGCCGCGATGGAGGCAACGGTCGACGTGTGCCGGCGGTCGCCGAACTCCTCCCAGTAGTCGTAGCAGGGCATCGCCCAGGACGCGGCGAGGTACTCGGCAGCGAGCTCGGCCGCGGCACGGAACGCCCCCGCGTCGGCGCCGGCCAGGTGCGTGTGCAGGGCGAACAGCCACGTGCCGTAGCCGTCGAGCTGGAAGTTGGGCCAGCTGTCGGCGCCGTCAGACTCCGGCATCCCCGACAGCGTGTAGCGCGTGGGAAGCATCAGCCGCGGCTCGGGGTCCTCGCCGGCGCGGAGCCTGTTCACCACGTCGAGAATCCTGTCCCGCTGCCGTTCGACAGCATCCGCCGCCCAGCGGTGGAAGGCCTCCGACGATGTGGTCTCGCCGACGGCGTCCATGGCCAGCGCGCAGTACGCGCCGTCGCGGAGCCACGCGAAGCTGTACTGGGGGAAGTTCGGGCTCGCGATGAACGCGCCGGTCGTCGCCTGGCCGTCGAGGAGCACGCGGATGCTCGCCATGACCAGCGGGTCCGTGGAAGGAATGGTGATCATTAGCCTTTGACTGCTCCTGTGGTCAGGCCAGCGACAAAGAATCGCTGGAACACGATGTAGACGATCAGCACCGGGACGATCGCGATCATCGAGGCGGCAAAGACGAGCCCCCAGCTCGTCGAGTGCTGGCCCTGGAAGAGCGAGATCGCGATCGGCAGGGTTCTGACGTCCGTGTCGTTGAGGACGGTCAACGCCCAGGCGAACTCGTCCCAGGTGCCAAGGAAGGCAAAGATGACGGTCGTCGCGAGCGCAGGACGCGCCAGCGGCAGCGCCAAGCTCCAGTAGCGGCGCCACGGGCCCGCCCCGTCGACGATCATCGCCTCGTCGAGCTCTCGTGGGATCGTCTCGAAGAATCCAGCGAGCAAGAACGTGTTGAACCCGAGCGCGGTCCCCACGTAGAACGGGACCAGACCCTGCAACGAGTTGAGCAGGTGCAGGTCCCGGGCCAGCAGGAACTGCGGGATGATCAGCATCATCGTGGGGATCGCCAGGCCGACGACGATGGCCGTGAACAAGATGCGCTTGCCCGGGAACGCCAGCCGGGAGAACGCGTACGCCATCATCGAGGAGAGCGCCACGATCAGCGCCGTGCTGACGACCGCCACCATCGCTGAGTTGAGGAAGTACCGACCGAAGTTGTTGGCCCCGAGCGCTTGCGCATAGTTGTCGAGGGTCGGGCTCGACGGGATCAGGTCCAGCGGGGCGCTCAGGACGAGCGAACGCGTCTTGAACGACGTGGACAGCATGTACAGGAACGGGTAGACGAGGACGGCCGCCGCTATCCCGAGAATGAGGTATCGGATCGCATAGTCGATCCGCCTGCGTCGCTGGGAGGTGGTCATTCCTTCACATCCTTGTCGAACGGCGCGTCCACCAGTACTGAATCCCGGAGATCACGAGCACCAACGCGGTGAGCGAGAACGAGATCGCACTGCCGTAGCCGAACTTGTAGTACTTGAAGGCCTGGTCGTACATGTACGTCAGGGGAACCTGGGTCTGGTTGTCCGGGCCACCTCCGGTCATGAGGAGCACCGAGATGAAGACGTTGAACCCGCCGATCACGAGCAGGATGACGACGACAGTCATGGCGGGGCGGATCGACGGCAACGAGACGTGCTGGAAGCGCTTGAAGGCGCCGGCGCCGTCGATCGCCGCTGCCTCGTGCAGCTCCTTGGGGACCCCGGTCAGAGCCGCGAGGAAGATCAGCATCGACCAGCCGATGCCCTTCCAGGTGCCCAGGATGGAGATGGCCGCGAACGCGGTCCACCGGCCCTGGAACCAGGCGACGTTGTCCGGGACGACGTGGAGAAGGTCGACCACCACCGCGTTGGCCGCACCGTCGCCCGAGGAGAACATGTACTGGAACAGCAGCGACACCACGACCCAGCTGGTGACGACCGGCAGGTAGAACAGCACCCGGAAGGCCGTCCGACCCGGCAGCCTGCTGTCGAGCAGCACTGCGAGACCCAGCCCGATCACGATCTGGAGCGGCACCGTGACCGCGGTGTACACCGCCGAGTTCAGCAGCGAGTTCAGGAAGATCGGATCGCCGAAAGCCTTGGTGTAGTTGGCGAGGCCCACCCACGGGCTCACTGCTCCGGGGGCGATGTTCCACTCGCGCATGCTCAGCAGCAGGGTCTGCACCGCCGGGTAGAGCATCACGAGGGCGTAGAGCGCGAAGCCCGGGAGCACGAACGCGTAGGCCGCAAGCACGCCGCGCCGACGGCGGCGCCTCCCGGCGGCACTGGGCCGCCGGGAGATCGTCGTCGGCTCGGCACTCAGCTGTGCGGTGAGCTGGGTCGAGACCATGCGGTGATTCCTCGCCTTACTTCTGGACGTTCGCCAGCAGTGCGTCAGCCTTCGAGGCCGCCTCGTCCAGAGCACTCTTCACGGACTTGTCGCCCTTGATGGCCGACCGCACCTCGTCCTGGAGCATCGCGTCCATCTCGCTCCACGCGGGGGTGACCGGACGCGGTCGCGCCGTCGCCAGCTGCGTGACGAACGGTGCGTAGTAGGCGTTGACGCTGGTCAGCTTGTCGCCCAGGTTCGCCAGCACGGGCATCTGGCCCACCTTGGCCATCTCGAGCTGCGCTTCCTCGGACACCATGTACCGCATGAACTCGGTCGCGGCAGCCTGGTTCTTCGAGCTCGTGGTCAGGACGATGTCCTCACCGCCCACGACGCTGATGCTCCCGCCGTCGCCCTGAGGCACCGGAGCGGCGTTCAGCTTGAAGTCGGGGTACTGGCTCGCGAAGATCGGGTACATCCACGGCCCGTCGAGGATCGTTGCGTACTTGCCTGTCGCCAGGCCGTCGCTGGTCGAGATCCCGCCCTCGCCGCCGAGGATGATGTCGGGCAGGTAGCCACCCTTGTACAGGTCGACCAGGGTCTGCACCCCGGCGATCGATGCGGCGCTGTTCAGGTAACCCGTCGCCTTCGTGACGTCAGGGTCCGTGATCTGACCACCCGCGCTCCAGATCCACGGCAGGACGTTCCATCCGCCGGCACCGTTGTCGGCGAAGGCGCTCGCACCGACGCCCTTGAGCTTCGGGGCGGCGGCCACCAGATCGGCCACTGTCGCGGGCGGCTCGGCGATGCCGGCCTGCTTCAGCACGTCGGCGTTGTAGAGCAGCACCCGCGTGTTGGTGTCCAGGGGCAGACCGTAGTAGTGCCCCTTCCACTTGTTGGTGGCCAGGCTGCCCGGGTAGGACTGGGCGGAGAGCGTCGCGAAGTCCGGCATTGAGGTGTCCAGCGGAACGAGCACGCCGAGGTTCGCGAGCTCCGGGACCCACCCGATGTCGGCCCGGACGAGGTCCGGCAGCACATCGCCCGCGACCGCGGTGACGAGCTTCTGATGCAGCTGGTCGTACGGGACAGCGACGTCCTTGACCGTCACACCGGGGTTCTTCTTCTCGAACGCCGGGATGATCGTCGTCTCTAGCGTCTTCACCTCGGGCGAGTCCGCGCTGTACGCGTGCCAGAACGTCACCGTCCCTGAGAGGGGAGCCGCACTGCCGGACCCTGCCGGTGAGGCGGTCGCGGCGCCCGCGCCGCCGGAGCATCCCGTCAGGGCGAGCATGCCGGCCGCTAGTGCGGCCCACGCCACCTTGCTTCTCGAAATCACGTCACTGCCTCTCGCTCGAACCGCATTGTTCGGTGTACAGGTGCCGCGTGCACCACGACTCGCTGGGACCTCTTCGCGCACGTCGTGGCTGTCTGTGGACGCTCCAGCCGGAGGTGACCCCTCCAGCTCCAGCGACCAGACGCCTCCTCGGGTTCGACCCGAGTTATCGTCATGTAGGTATTAACCCATGCGGCACCTTGAGACGTCAAGTGCCGCGAACATGCACCACTTGGTCAGATTCGGCGGTTCAGAGTCCACTCGCTTATTCCTGTTGCGGTACTATGAGACCTCGATCGCGCGACTGCTCACCCTCAAGGAGGAGACCTGGTGCCCAGCAACAGTGCTGCCTGGAGCCCCCTGTCCGACTCAGAGCGGCGGGTCGCGCTCGAGGTCCTGCTGCACGGGCCCCTCGCCCGCATCGAGCTTGCTCACCGACTCAACCTGTCCACCACCAGCCTGACCCGACTCACGCGGCCGCTGGTCGAGTCGGGACTGCTGCGAGACGCCCCCGAGACGGACACGACCGCTCGAGCCAACGGCAGGCCGATGCGACCCCTCGACATCGATCCCGAGCTGCAGCACTTCGTCGGCATCAAGCTCACCGGCAGCAGCGTCTACGGCGTGCTCACCAATCTGCGGGCCGACGTCATCGAGACTCGTCGGGTCGACCTGTCCAGCCCTGAGCCCGCCGACGTCGCGGACGTCATCACGCGGCTGGTGGCAGAGCTCGGCACGTACACCGACGAGATCACGGCCATCGGCATCGGGCTCGGGGGCGCCGTGACCGGCTACACGCACGTCTCACGCGCACCCTTCCTCTCGTGGCGCAACATCAACTTCGCCGAGATGGTCCAGGACCGGACCCAGCTGCCCACGGTGATCTCGAACGACCTCGACGCCCTCATGGAAGCCGAGCACTGGTTCGGCGCCGGCCGCGACGTGCGCAACTTCGCCACCCTCACGATCGGCGCCGGCGTCGGCGGCGGTCTCGTCATCAACGACAGCCTCGTCGTCGGCGTCGATGCGGGACTCGGGCTCCTCGGCCACTTCCCGCTGGACCCCCTCGGTCCGCCATGCCCCGAGGGCCACCGCGGTTGCGCGCACGCTCTTCTCTCGCTGCCCTCGATCCAGACCCAGGCCTCTCTTGCCCTCCGCCGCCCGACCAGCTACGACGACGTGCTCGACCTCGCCGTGTCCGGCGACCCGGTGGCCGACCGGATCGTCGGCAACGCAGCTCGCGCCTTCGGCGTCCTGATCGCCGCGGTCGCCAACATCGCGCTGCCGGAACTCGTCCTCCTGACGGGTGAAGGCATCCGGCTCGCGGACGTCGGCTGGGAACGCCTCCAGGACAGCATCCGCGAGAACCGCAACCCCGAAGCCTCGAAGGTCGACGTCCGCGTCATCGCCGACGACCCGATCCTCTGGGCGCGAGGAGCGGCCGCCGTCGCCATCCAGCAGGCGGTCCTTGGTGGACTCGACACAGCCAAGTGATCGCAACACCTGGATGGCCCGTGGCCAGGTAGCGTCCGCTCAGGTCTCAGATCGGGCCCATGGCGCGGGCTGATCTGGTTTCGAAGGCCCACCGATTCGCCGTCGACGTGGCCGGCCGATCGGTTCAGCGCGACTATCGACTGTGGAGGCAGCACTCACGGGACGCAGAGCTCCGCAAAGTTGAATTCTGGGCTGACGGCCCCGGAGCGCAGCTCGTGGCGGCCGGCGCCCAGTGCGAGCAGGCTGCTTGCCAGGCTTGGCCGGACACAGCATTCTCCCTGGGGTCGACGAGCGGCTCGGACACTCCTCGGCGGTCGAGACCCTCGACACGTACAGCCACCTGTGGCCGGACTCCGACGACCGCACTCGTGAGGCGGTCGACTCTGTCCTCGCGCCTGCACCTGCTGCGGACTCCCCGCGGACCGGGGATGGTCAGATGTAGCGTCCTCGCAGGTCAGCGGCTCATGTGCGGATGAGCTGGCCGATACGCCGGGTTCTGTGCCCGCGCGCGGTTGCCCCCGCGCGGGTGACGGCCATCCATCTACGACGTACGTTGCCGCACGCCTCCAGCGGCCTACCCGGGAGCTCGGGCGAGCAGCCCTCGAACGCTCCCTGTCTGGCCTTGCTCCGGGTGGGGTTTACCTAGCCGCACCGGTCGCCCGGCACGCTGGTGGTCTCTTACACCACCGTTTCACCCTTACCCCGCTCACCCCGAAGGGCGGGCGAGGCGGTCTTCTCTCTGTGGCACTGTCCCGCGGGTCACCCCGGGTGGGTGTTACCCACCACCCTGCCCTGTGGAGCCCGGACGTTCCTCGGCGAGCCCGAGGGCTCGACGCGGCCGTCTGGCCAGCTCATCCGCGCGCCCAGCCTAGCTGTCCGGACGGGTGGCGTCCGACCGCGGCCTAGAGTCGTCGGGTGCTCGTGCTCCTGCCGCCCTCCGAGGGCAAGACAGCTCCCCTCGCCGGCGCGTCGCTCGACGTCGCAGACCTCTCGTCGCCCGGGCTCGGCCCGATGCGGGAGAAGGTGCTCGACGCGCTGATCGACGTCAGCGCACGGCCCGATGCGGTGACGATCCTCGGTGTGGGTGCGAGCATCGCTGCGGAGGTCGCCCGCAATTCGGGGCTGCGGAGCGCCCCGACGGCCCGCGCCGACCGGGTCTACTCGGGCGTCCTGTTCGCTGCCGCCGGCCTGTCAGGGCTCACGCCGGTGGCTCGCGCGCGAGCAGAGGAGTCGGTGCGGATCTTCTCGGGCCTGTGGGGCGTCACCACGCCGGGCGATCGCATCCCCGCCTACCGGCTGTCGATGGCGACCGACCTGCCCGGCATCGGACCGCTCGCGGCGGCCTGGCGCGACGAGCTGGCTGCCGTCCTCGACACCCGGTCCGACGGCGACCTCGTCGTCGACTGCCGTTCGGCCACGTACCTCTCGGCGTGGCGTCCACCACGCGGCGCCACGTGGGTCCAGGTCCGCGTCGTGCGCGAGCTCGCCGGGGTCCGGTCGGTCGTCTCGCACAACGCGAAGCACGCCCGTGGGGTGCTCACCCGGCACCTGCTCGCGCGCCGGCGGAGCTCCCCCGTCGACGCGGACGGTCTTGCGGCGGCCGCGAGCGAGCTGATCGGCGAGAAGTGGGTCGCGGTCGAGCTCGGTCCGGTGGGCCGCGGTGCGCGCGTGCTCACGCTCGTCGTGCACTGAGCCACGGGCGAGACGCCTCAGGCGCGCGCGGCCCAGCCCTCGCTCGGCGCTCCGGCGACGGCGACCTCGCTGCGGCCGTCCTCGAACAGCCGCACGATGCTCAGGGACGCGGGAGCGACCCGCAGCTGGCTCCACGACGACGGCTGCGCGCCCATCGCGATCCCGAGCGCGGCCCGGATCGAGACCGCATGGCTGACGACCACGACGGTGCGGTCCACTCCCCCGGCGAGCAGTGCGCCGAGCGCACCGCGGATGCGGACGCCCACGTCGGTGATCGACTCCCCGCCCGGCGGACGCACGGTCGCCTCGAGGTGCCACGGCCGCAGGGTGCCGGGCCAGCGCTCCTCGATCTCCTCGGCGGTCAGCCCCTCCCACGCCCCGAAGTCGGCCTCCTTGAACTCCGGCACCGTCCGGACCTCGAGACCGAGCTTCGCGCCGACGACAGCGGCCGTCTGCTGCGTGCGGACCATCGGCGAGGCGACGAGCTCGCTCGGGTAGGGGATGTCACCCCACAGGTCGCGTCCGACCCGGTCGACGAGCACCGCGGCGGCCGCCGCCTGCACGCGACCCTCGTCGTTGAGCGGCGGTCCGGGCACGGACGACCCGGAGTACCCGCGGGACAGCGTCATCGTGGTGGACCCGTGCCGCACCAGGACGACGGTGACGGGCTCCGCCGCGTCGAACCGCACCCCGGCGCCCGACGGCCGGGCGGCGCGCCGAGGGGCGCCGCCCGCTGCCGGGGAGACCCCGGCGTCCGCCATCAGAAGGCGTCCTCACCGCGCACGAGGATCCGTCCGGAGTCCTCGCAGAAGACGATCTCCTCGGGCGGCAGCGCCTTGATGCGCGCGAGCTCGGTGCCCGGGACCATGAGTCCGCTGCCCTCGGAGCGACCGTGCCGCAGGGCGGCGACCGCGACACCGCCGAGGCGACCGCGCATCTTCTCGTAGAGGGCCAGCAGCTTCTCGTCGAGCGGCGCTGCCTTCTCGGCGCGCTGCGCGCTCACGAGGTCGGCGTCGGCGTCGAGCTCAGCGAACGCCGCATCGCGCTCGGCCACGACCTCGTCGCGCTGCGCGACCAGGGCGTCGTGCGCTGTCGTCAGCTCGTTCAGCACGGACTCGTGGGCCTCGAGCCGCTCCATCACCTCGAGCTCGACCTCCTCGAGCTCCGCCTGTCGCCGGCCGAGCGAGGCGAGCTCGCTCTGCAGCGCCTGCAGGTCCTTCGGGGTGCCGCTGCCCGAGTCGAGCCGGGTCTGGTCGCGCGTCGCGCGGGTGCGGACCTGCTCGACGTCGCTCTCGGCCTTCGCGACGGCCCGGCGGAGGTCGTTCGCGGCGGTCCTGGACGTCACGAGGGCCGTCTCGAGGTCGGCGAGCTGGCTGTCGAGCTCGATGAGTCGCGCGAGCGCGGGGACGTTCGCGCGGCGGTGCGCGATCTGGTCGAGGCGCGTGTCGAGGGCCTGGACCTCCAGGAGCCGGCGCTGGGCCTCGGGGGGTGCTGTGGTCACAGGGGGTTTCCTTCCGACTGCATCTGAGGGCTCGGCACCCGCGCGGTCCACGGATCGGTGCGCTGCGTGCTGATCCGGGTCTCCACCGTAGTGCCGTCGGCCGCGAGGGCCGTCGCGAGATCGGCGGCCGCGAGGCTCAACCAGGGCCACTCGGAGGCGAAGTGCGCGACGTCCACGAGGTAGGGCGGACTCGGCTGACCGGGCGCCGCGTCGAACTCGGCACGCTCGCGCAGCTCGGACGCCGGGTGATGGCGCAGGTCGGCCGTGAGGTACGCGTCCGCGCGCGCCGCCCGGACCTCGTCGAACAGCGAGTCGCCCGACCCACCGACGACCGCGACCCGCACGACCCGGGCGTCCGGGTCACCCGCGAAACGCACACCCTGGACGGTCGCGGGCAGCGCGGCGGCGACCCGCTCGGCGAACCCGCGCAGCGTCGTGGGCTCCGCGAGCCGGCCGACGCGCCCGATCCCCGTCGGGCCGTCCCAACGTGCGAGCTCGAGCACGTCGAACGCCGGCTCCTCATAGGGGTGCGCGGCACGCATCGCCGCCACGACGGCGGAGCGCAGCCGCCGAGGGGCGACCATCTCGACCCGGGCCTCGACGACCGTAGCGATCTCGCCGGATCGACCCACGGCGGGCCGGGCGTCCGCCGACGGCGTGAAGGTGCCCTCGCCCGTCGTGGTCCAGGCGCAGCGCGTGTACGCGCCGATCGCCCCCGCCCCCGCGAGCGCCAGCGCGTCGACCACGCGGCCCGCGTCCGCGACCGGCACGAACACGACGTGCTTGTCGAGGGCCTCGGCCGCGATCGGCTCGAGCGGCTCCAGGTCGACGAGGCCGACCATGGCCGCGAGCGCCTCCGCAACACCGTGGGGCGCGGCGTCGGCGTTGGTGTGGGCGGCGTACAACCCGATCCCCGACCGGATGAGTCGGTGCAGCAGGGCACCCTTGAAGGTGGTCGCCGCGACCGAATGGACGCCCCGCAGCAGCAACGGGTGGTGGGTCACGACGAGGTCCGCCCCCCACGCGACGGCCTCGTCGACGACGGCGTCGACCGGGTCGACCGCGAGGAGCACGCGACGTACGGGCTGCGCCGGGTCGCCCGCGACGAGCCCCACGGCGTCCCACGACTCGGCTGTGCCGGGTGGGTAGAGCCGGTCGAGCACGCCGACGACCTGGGCGAGCGTGGGCGCTGCTGTCCGGTGGTCCGTCACGGCCTGAACGCTACCGTCGGTCTACGGCAGGAGCATCGACTTGATCGCGCGCCGCTCGTCCATCGCCTTGTACGCCTCGGACACGTCGTCGAGCGGGACGACGAGGTCGAAGACGAGCCCCGGCTCGATCGCGCCCGACCACACGTCGCCCATGAGCTCGGCGATGTACGCACGCACCGGCGCGACGCCACCGAGGACCCCGACGTTCGACGAGAACATCTGCTGGACGGGCAGCTCCGGCCCGCCGGCCGGGACGCCGACGTACCCGACCCGGCCGCCGGGACGCGCCGAGTTGAGCGCCTGCTGCATCGACTCCTTCGTGCCGACGCACTCGAGCGCGGCGTCCGCGCCGACCCCGTCGAGCAGGTCCATGACCCGCGCCACCCCCTCCGCGCCGCGCTCGGCGACGACGTCGGTCGCGCCGAACCGCACCGCGAGGTCCTGGCGGGTCGCGTGCCTCGACATCGCGATGATCCGCTCGGCGCCCAGGCGGCGTGCCGCGAGCACCGCGCACAGCCCGACTGCGCCGTCACCGACGACGACGACCGTCGAACCCGGCCGGACGCCGCCCGCGAGCGCGGCGTGGTGGCCGGTGCCCATGACGTCGCTCAGGGTCAGGACGCTCGGCAGCAGGGCCGCATCCGGGTGGTCCGGGGTCGCGACGAGCGTGCCGTCCGCGAGCGGCACGCGCACGTACTCGCCCTGACCGGCGTCGGAGGGGATGCCGTCGTGGTCCGGCTCGCCCCACCAGCCGAGCTGCGAGCACGACGTGTGGACCCCGTTGCGGCAGTGCACGCAGGTGTTGTCGCTGATGGTGAACGGTGCGACCACGAACTGGCCGGGGCGCAGCGACCGGACGCCCGCACCGACCTCCTCGACGACCCCGACGAACTCGTGACCGATCCGGTGCGGGGCCGCGGTGGGCCGCACCCCGCGGTACGGCCACAGGTCGGAGCCGCACACGCACGCCGCCACGACGCGCACCACGGCGTCCGTCGGCAGGACGATGCGGGGGTCAGGGACCGTCTCGAGGCGGACGTCGAAGGGGCCATGGATGAGGGTGGCGCGCACGAGCTGGCCTTTCGCAGGACGGTCGGTGGGTGCCGTGAGGGGTGGGCCCGGCCGGGCTCGAACCGGCGACCTCCGCGGTGTAAGCGCGGCGCTCTGACCAACTGAGCTACAGGCCCCTGCGACGGTGAACCAGACTACCGGCGCGCAGGTACGTCAGAGCAGGGCGAGCGCCGTCCGGTACGCCTCGAGGTCGCGGGCCTGCGTGCGGGGGTTGACGAGCGCCCAGCGCAGCACCCCGCCCGAGTCGATGAGGAAGCTGCCGCGGATCGCCACGCCGCGATCCTCGTCGAACACGCCGTAGGTCCGCGCGATCTCGCCGTGCGGCCAGAAGTCGGAGAGCATGTCGAAGCCGTACGCCTCCTGCTCCTGCCAGGCACGCAACGAGTAGGTCGCGTCGCACGAGACCACGAGCAGGCGCACGCCGGAGTCATCGAACAGCTCGATGTTGTCCCGGAGCGCGCACAGCTCGCCCGTGCAGGTCCCCGAGAAGGCGAACGGCACGAACACGACGACGACGGGCGTCCCGCGCAGCTCCGAGAGCCGCACGGGGGTGCCGTGCGTGTCGATCGAGGCGAAGTCCGGAGCCGGCTTCCCGAGCTCCGGGACGACCTGCTCGCCGACGGGCGACACCGTCACTTGCCGCGACCGCGGTTCCCGAGCCGCGTCGCCGACCAGTCCGGTGCGATCGAGAACGTGCTCGTCGCGTGCAGGCCGGCCGTCGTGGCGGCCTCCTCGATCTCGGCGTGGTCGATGTGACCGCCGCGACCTGCCTTCGGTGTGAGGACCCAGATCACGCCACCGTCGTCGAGGACGGTCTTGGCGTCGACGAGGGCGTCGGTGAGGTCGCCGTCATCCTCTCGCCACCAGATCATCACGCCGTCGGTGACATCGTCGTAGTCCTCGTCGACGAGCTCGTGCCCGGTCGTCGACTCGACGGCGGCACGCAGCTCGCTGTCGACGTCGTCGTCGTACCCGAACTCCTGAACCACCTGACCCGAGATGAATCCGAGGCGAACCACAGCCTGCGAGGCTGCGTCGCCCGTGGTGCTTGCCACGTGCTGACCTGTTCCCTTCCGTCGCGACCACCCCGGACGGGCGATCTGTCGGTGTCCGCAAACCGTAGCCCACCGCACCGGGTCGCACCGAGGCAAGACCCTCACGGGCTCGGCGTGGCGTGGTTCGCCCGCGCGTGTCGCCGACGTCACGTCGGCCCACGGCCCTCTCGGTGTGACTTCCGACGACACAGGGGCAGAGAATGGTTCGACTACCCGCTCCCGATGGCGCGCGCACCTGTGCAGCGCCGCACGGCTCGGGCCGAGCCGCCCCCCCAGGTCGACCGACCGGTGGGTGCACGAGAGACGAAGGAGCGCACGTGGCTTCGACGGACGACAGAGGACCACTCATCAACGGTCTTCTCAGCCAGGTCCCGGACATCGACCCCGCCGAGACTGGCGAGTGGCTCGACTCCTTGGACGGCCTCATCGACGACAAGGGCGGCCCGCGGGCCCGCTACGTGCTGCTGAACCTGCTGAAGCGGGCGCGGGAGCGCAACGTGACGGTCCCGACGTCGATCAACACGCCGTACGTGAACACGATCGGCGTGCACGAGGAGCCGTACTTCCCCGGCGACGAGGTCATCGAACGCCGGTACCGCTCCTGGATCCGCTGGAACTCGGCGGTCATGGTCACGCGGGCGCAGCGCCCCGGGATCGGCGTCGGCGGTCACATCTCGTCGTACGCGTCGGTGTCGACGCTCTACGAGGTCGGCCTCAACCACTTCTTCCGCGGCAAGGACCACCCCGGCGGCGGCGACCAGATCTTCTTCCAGGGCCACGCGTCGCCGGGCATGTACGCCCGCGCGTTCCTCGAGGGTCGCCTGTCGGCCCACCAGATCGACGGCTTCCGCCAGGAGATGTCACACCCGGGCGGCGGCCTGCCGTCGTACCCGCACCCGCGCCTCGCCCCCGCGTTCTGGGAGTTCCCGACGGTGTCGATGGGCCTCGGCCCGGCGTCGGCGATCTACCAGGCCTGGACGAACCGCTACCTGCACCTGCGCGGCATCAAGGACACGAGCCAGCAGAACGTCTGGGCGTTCCTCGGCGACGGCGAGATGGACGAGCCCGAGAGCCGCGGCATGCTGCAGCTCGCGGCGCAGCAGGGCCTCGACAACCTGACGTTCGTCGTCAACTGCAACCTCCAGCGCCTCGACGGCCCGGTGCGCGGCAACGGCAAGATCATCCAGGAGCTCGAGGCGCAGTTCCGTGGCGCCGGCTGGAACGTCATCAAGGTCATCTGGGGCCGCGAGTGGGACGTCCTGCTGAACGCGGACAAGGACCGCGCGCTGGTCAACCTCATGAACAACACGCCCGACGGCGACTACCAGACGTTCAAGGCGAACGACGGCGCGTACGTCCGCGAGCACTTCTTCGGGCGTGACCCGCGCACCAAGGCGCTCGTCGCGAACATGACGGACGACGAGATCTGGGCGCTCAAGCGGGGCGGCCACGACTACCGCAAGCTCTATGCCGCCTACGCCGCGGCATCGGCGCACACCGGTCAGCCGACCGTCATCCTGGCCCACACGATCAAGGGCTACGGCCTCGGATCGGGCTTCGCGGGTCGCAACGCGACACACCAGATGAAGAAGCTCAAGGGCGCCGACCTCAAGACGCTGCGGGACACGCTGCACATCCCCTTCACGGACGAGCAGCTCGACGCGGACCCCTACCTCCCGCCGTACTACCACCCGGGCGAGGACGACCCCGCGATCCAGTACATGAAGGACCGCCGCAAGGCGCTGGGCGGGTACCTGCCCGAGCGGCGCTCGACGCACGTCGAGGTCACGCTGCCCGACGAGAAGGTCTACGACCAGCTCGCCAAGGGCTCGGGGCACCAGGAGGTCGCGACGACCATGGCGCTCGTGCGCCTGTTCAAGGACCTCGTCAAGGACAAGAGCTTCGGCAACCGGGTCGTCCCGATCATCCCCGACGAGGCACGGACCTTCGGGCTCGACGCGATCTTCCCGAGCGCCAAGATCTTCAACACCCAGGGTCAGCACTACGTGCCGGTCGACAACGACCTCATGCTCTCCTACCGGGAGTCCGAGGCCGGGCAGATCATGCACACCGGGATCAACGAGGCCGGTTCCGCGGCCGCGTTCCAGGCCGTGGGCACGTCGTACGCGACGCACGGCCAGCCGCTGCTGCCGTTCTACTTCTACTACTCGATGTTCGGCTTCCAGCGCACGGGCGACCAGTTCTGGGCGGCGGGCGACCAGATGACCCGCGGCTTCCTCGTCGGGGCCACGGCCGGTCGCACGACACTGACCGGCGAGGGCCTGCAGCACGCCGACGGGCACTCGCCGCTGCTCGCCGGCACGATGCCGCACGTCGTGCACTACGACCCGGCGTACGGCTACGAGATCCGGCACATCGTGCGCGCGGGGATCGAGCGGATGTACGGGCCCGACCACGGCCAGGACCGCGACGTCATCTACTACCTCACGGTGTACAACGAGCCGATCCTGCAGCCCGCCGAGCCGGCGGAGGTCGACGTCGAGGGCATCCTCAAGGGCATCTACCTGCTCGCGCCGGCGCAGGGTGACGGGCCGCGTGCCCAGATCCTCGCCTCGGGGGTAGCGGTCGGATGGGCGCTCGAGGCCCAGCAGCTCCTCGCCGACGACTGGGGCGTCCGGGCCGCGGTCTGGTCGGTCACGAGCTGGAACGAGCTGCGCCGCGACGGCCTGAAGTCCGACGACCAGGCGTTCCTCCACCCGGGCGAGGAGCAGCGCGAGGCCTATCTCACGCGCAAGCTCGCGGGCGCCGAGGGTCCGTTCGTCGCGACGACGGACTTCGACCACCTCGTGCCCGACCAGGTGCGCGCGTGGATCCCGGGCAGGTTCGCGACGCTCGGTGCTGACGGCTTCGGCTTCTCGGACACCCGTCCCGCGGTGCGCCGGCACTTCAAGATCGACGGTCCGTCGACCGCCGTCCGGGTCCTGCAGGAGCTCGAGCGGGCAGGTCAGGTCGCAGCCGGCTCGACGGCTCAGGCCATCGAGCGGTACCGGTTGCACGACGTGACGGCCGGGACGTCCGGCAACGCGGGCGGCGAGTCCTGATCGTCTGACCGCTCCGCGCCATCCTCGTCGAGGGGGTGGCGCGGGGCGGTGCGTCGCTACGGTGCGACGGGTTTCGCGTCTGCCGCGGCGATCAGCTGGCTGAGCTCGGCCCGCAGCGGTCCGACCGCCTTCTGGTTCGGGTACAGGTCGAGCGCCGCGAGGTGCAGCTTGGCGTCGAACGTGCGGCCTGCCTCGATCGCGGCCAGGACGAGCTGACGGGCGTTCTCGGGGTCGTGCTCCCGCGGACGCCAGTGCCCGACGCCGAGGGAGAGCGCCTCGACGGGCAGGCCGACCTCGCGGAGCAGCTGGAGGCCCACGACGAGCGCCTTGCCCGACGGGTCGCGCTCGGCGGCTGTCGTCAGCCGACGCAGCATGCCCTCACGGTCGTCATGCACGGACAAGCGGGCGACCTCGATGAGGGGGTACCACGCCCGGGGGTTGCCGGCGAGCTCTTCACCCAGGGCCCAGACGGCCAGGTCAGCGGCACGCTGCTTCTCCGGGTCCTCCAGCGTGGCGGTCAACGGGTCGTCGTCGGGGCCGGTCCCGGCAGCGCGTCGACGGACGATCTCCGCGAGCGCCGAGAAGGCCCGCTCGTTGTTGGGGTCGTCGCTCAGGACCGATCGCAGAGCGTCCTCGTGAAGCGTGTCACCGCGCCTCGGCGCGGTGGAGGGACGACGCGCGCCGACCTTCGATGCAGACGGCGGTCGCCGCATCAGCTGGCGAAGTCGGGGCAGAAGGGCCATGACGCGACCATAGCCTTTGCGGCGCCCCGCCACCTGTCCCACGGTGTCACAGCGCGTGAAGATCGTGCGCGGCGACGTCCACATTTGTCGACCTCCTACAAGCCTCACCGTATGCTCGCGCCATGGCCACGGACCGAGAGCACGCCGCCCGCGCGGCAGACCAGCGCGCGCCCGCCGTCGATCCCGTCGGACCTGGCGAACCGTCGCGCCCACGGTCGGTCGGTGCCGCAGGATCACGGACCGGGACCGAGACGCTGCGGCGGGTGCGCGACGGCAACGGGCTGCTCGCGGCCGCCGCGATGCGCCGCCTCGACGAGGACCTCGCGTGGTACCGCGCGCTGCCGGCCGAGGACCGCTCGTGGGTCGGGCTCGTCGCGCAGGCGGGCATCAACGCGTTCGTCAGCTGGTTCTCGGACCCGTCGACACCGCCCCACGGCGTCGGCGAGATCTTCGCGGCCGCGCCGCCCGAGCTGACCCGGTCGATCTCGCTGCAGCACACCCTGCAGCTCGTGCGCGTCGTCGTCGACGTCGTCGAGACCCACAGCGACCAGCTCGCTGCGCCGGGCGGCGAGCGCGACCTGCGGGAGGCGGTCCTGAGGTACTCGCGGGAGGTCGCCTTCTCTGCCGCCGAGGTGTACGCACGGGACGCCGAGGTCCGGGGCGCGTGGGACGCGCGCCTCGAGGCCATCGTCGTCGACGCCCTCGTGCGAGGAGAGGTCGACGACTCGGTGCGCTCGCGCGTGGCTGCGCTGGGGTGGAGCGGACGTGGCTCGACGCTGGTCATGGTCGGCACGACGTCGGCCCCCCTCGACGACGTGCGGGCAGCGGACCTGCGCCGGGCGACGCAGCGGGCGGCCGACGACGCGCTGGTCGGGATCCTGGGTGACCGGCTCGTGGTGTTCCTCGGCGGCGACGGCGACCTGCAGGCGGGTGCCCTCTCGCTGCTCCCCCGGTTCGGCCCCGGCCCCGTGGTCATCGGCCCGCCCGCCGGGCACCTGGCCGATGCGGCCCGGTCCGCACGCGCCGCACTCGCCGGACTGGTTGCCGCGCCGGCGTGGGCCGAGGCGCCGCGGCCGGTCCAGGCCGACGACCTGCTGCCCGAGCGCGTGCTGGTCGGTGACGTGACGGCTCGACGCGCCCTCGTCGCCCAGGCGTACGTTCCGCTCGCCGCGAGCACCGGGTCGCTGCTCGAGACCCTGACCGCCTACCTGGGCGCGGGCCGTTCGCTCGAGGCCGCCGCGCGCATCCTCTACGTGCACCCCAACACCGTCCGGTACCGCCTGCGCCGCGTCGCCGACGTCACCGGATGGGACCCCCTGGACCCGCGTGAGGCGTACGTCCTGCAGACGGCGCTCGCGATCGGGCGTCTCGGCGAGGACGCCTGAGGCCGCCGGTTCTTGTCGGTTAGCGACAACAGGCTCGGAGAAGGTTCGTGCGAGCCCGCTTCGGCCCCGGGGCATCGGCCTGGCACAGTGGACGCGTGCTCGCCATCGTCTGCCCCGGTCAGGGCTCCCAGTCACCCGGCATGCTCGCACCCTGGCTCGAGCTCCCAGGGGTGGGTGAGAGGCTCTCCGGCTTCTCGACCGCCGCGGGCGTCGACCTCGCCCGGCACGGGACGACCTCCGATGCCGACACCATCCGCGACACGGCTGTCGCGCAGCCGCTGATCGTGTCGACCTCGCTGATCGCCCTCCGGGTCATCCTCGGCGAGAGCGCGCCGGCCGACGTCGCGGCCGTGACCGCCGGGCACTCCGTCGGCGAGTTCACCGCTGTCGCCGTCGCGGGGGTCCTGCCCGACGACGAGGCCGTCGCGCTCGTCACGGCACGCGCGGCGGCCATGGCCACGGCGGCAGCGGCCGTGGCGACGGGCATGTGTGCCGTCGTCGGCGGCGACGCCCAGGAGGTCCTTGCGGCGATCGAGGCGGCGGGCCTGGTGCCCGCGAACGTCAACGGTGGCGGCCAGGTCGTCGCGGCGGGCGACCTCCCGGGCCTCGAGCGGCTCGCGGCGAACCCGCCCGCGCGGGCACGCGTCATCCCGCTGCAGGTGGCCGGGGCGTTCCACACCCCCTTCATGCAGTCGGCCCTCGACGCGTTCGCTCCCGTCGCCGCCGCTCAGCGTCCTCGCAGCCCTCGCCTGCCGCTGCTCTCGAATGCGGACGGCGCGGCGTACTCCGGCGGCCGCACCGGGCGCGGCTCCGGCATCGACGTGCTGAGCCGTCTCGCCCAGCAGATCGTCGCCCCGGTCCGGTGGGACCTGTGCCAGGAGGCGTTCGCCGCCCTCGGCGTCACGGGGATGCTCGAGCTCGCGCCAGGCGGTGTGCTCGCCGGGCTGGCCCGGCGTAGCCTGCCCGGGGTGGAGACGGTCGCGGTGAAGTCCCCGTCGGACGTCGACGCCGCCCGAGACCTGATCGCCCGCCATGGGACCCCGCGCAGCCAGGAGACCGCCCTGTGACCCGACCGAACCTCACCCAGGCCACCGGCCCCGCGCACTCCCGCATCCTGGGGATCGGCGCCGCCCGAGGCGAGAACGTCGTGACCAACGACGACATCGCCGGCCCGATCAACTCGTCCGACGAGTGGATCCAGCAGCGCACCGGCATCGTCACCCGGCGCCGAGCCAGCCACGACGTCGACGTCCTCGACCTCTCCGAGGCCGCCGCCCGGCAGGCGATCGCCGCGGCCGGCCTGACGGGAGCCGACATCGACGCGGTCATCCTGTCGACCGTCACGTACTTCGAGCAGACCCCCGCGGGTGCCGCGGTTCTCGCGGACCGCCTCGGGGCGACGCCCGCGGCCGCGTACGACATCTCCGCCGCGTGCGCCGGCTACTGCTACGGCATCGGCCAGGCCGACGCCCTGGTCCGTTCGGGCGCTGCACGGCACGTCCTGGTGGTCGGTGCCGAGAAGATGAGCGAGTTCATCGACCCGACCGACCGCTCGATCTCGTTCCTGCTCGGTGACGGTGCCGGCGCGGCTGTCGTCGGGCCGTCGGAGTTCGCGGGCATCGGCCCGACCATCTGGGGCTCCGACGGGTCGCGCGCCAAGGCCGTCGGCCAGACGCACAGCTGGATGGAGCTGCGCGACAACCCCGAGCTCGGTTGGCCGACCCTCCGTCAGGACGGCCAGTCGGTGTTCAAGTGGGCAGCGTTCGAGATGCCCAAGATCGCCCAGCAGGCCCTCGACGCGGCGGGTGTCACAGCCGACCAGATCCAGGCCTTCGTCCCGCACCAGGCCAACATGCGCATCATCGACCAGATGGCCAAGCAGCTCCACCTGCCGGCGTCCGTCGTCATCGGCCGCGACATCGCCGACACCGGCAACACGTCGTCCGCGTCCGTCCCGCTCGCGACCCACCGCCTGCTCCTGGAGGGCGCCGTCCAGTCGGGCGACCTCGCGCTGCAGATCGGCTTCGGCGCAGGCCTCGTGTACGCGGCCCAAGTCGTCGTCCTGCCCTGACCGGGTCCCCACCCGGCGCCGGACGCCCACAGCGTCCGGCGACCACGAGCAGTACGGTTCATCGACCCAGCACCACCCACACCAAGGAGACACCGATGGCGAACAGCGAGCAGGAGATCCTGGCCGGACTGGCCGAGATCGTCAGCGAGGAGACGGGGCTGCCGACCGACTCTGTCCTGCCCGAGAAGTCCTTCACCGACGACCTCGACATCGATTCCCTGTCGATGATGACGATCGTGACCCTGGCCGAGGAGAAGTTCGACGTGCGGATCCCCGACGACGAGGTCAAGAACCTCGTCACCGTCGGCGACGCCGTCTCGTTCATCGCCAAGGCGCAGGCCTGACAGCACAGCACCACCGCACGACAGCGTCCGGGACCCGGTCCCTGGACGGAACCGCTCCGGCACCCGCCGGGCCGGGACCCGGACGCATCTCGTCCTCGCCGAACTGGAGCAGACCATGAGCCCCGTCATCGACGTCGTCGTCACCGGCCTGGGAGCCACCACACCGCTCGGCGGTGACGTCGCGAGCACCTGGCGCGCGGCGCTCGCCGGCGAGTCCGGCGCACGCTCCCTCGACAACGACTGGGCCGAGCGCTACGAGATCGCGGTCAGCTTCGCGGCCCAGATCAAGGTCAAGCCCGAAGAGGTGCTGCCGCGACCTGAGATCAAGCGCATGGACCCCTCGGCGCAGTACGCGATCATCGCGACGCGCGAGGCCTGGGCCGACGCCGGGAGCCCCGAGGTCGACCCCACGCGCCTCGGCGCCGTCGTCTCGTCCGGCATCGGCGGCATCTGGACGACCCTCGACGCCTGGGACACGCTGCGTGAGAAGGGCGGCCGGCGCGTCCTGCCGATGACCGTCCCGATGCTCATGCCGAACTCCCCCGCCGCCTACGTCGAGCTCGAGATCGGCGCCCGCGCCGGCGCCCACGCGCTCGTGTCCGCCTGCGCCTCGGGCGCCGAGGCGATCGGGTACGGCGTCGAGATGATCCGCTCCGGGCGCGCTGACGTCGTCGTGGCGGGCGGCACCGAGGCAGCCATCCACCCGATGCCCCTCGCGGCGTTCGCGGCGTCCCGCACCCTGTCGACACGCAACGACGACCCCGCGACCGCGTCGCGGCCGTACGACCTGCACCGCGACGGGTTCGTGCTCGGCGAGGGGGCCGGGATCGTGGTTCTCGAGTCCGCCGAGCACGCCGCCGCACGCGGCGCCCACGTGTACGCCCGGCTGGCCGGCGTCGGGCTGAGCTCCGACGGCTACCACATCACCTCCCCCGAGCCCGAGGGCCGCGGTCAGGTGGCGGCGATGCGCTCGGCCCTGACCGACGCCCGGCTGACGGCCTCCGACATCGTCCACGTCAACGCGCACGCGACCTCGACGGTCGTCGGCGACCTGATCGAGGCGCGCGCGGTGCGTGAGGTGCTCGGGGCGGCCGCCGACCAGGTCGCACTGTCCGCCACCAAGTCGATGACCGGTCACCTGCTCGGGGGTGCGGGTGCCCTCGAGACGATCTTCACGGTCCTCGCGCTCGCCGACCGCACGGCGCCGCCCACGATCAACGTGACGGACCCCGACCCGGAGCTCGAGCTGGACCTCGTGCGGGACACTCCCCGCGCGATGCGCACCGGACCGATCGCTGCGATCAACAACTCGTTCGGGTTCGGGGGCCACAACGTGGCCCTGATCGTCGCCAGCGTCTGACCTGTCGGGTCGGCCGACCCCTGCAGGTCAGGGGCCGGCCGGACTGGGCCAGTCAGCCCGACCAGGGCGAGCGGACAGGGCGAGCGGACCAGGGCGCGCCGATCAGGGTCAGCCGACGCGGTGCAGCCAGCGGACCGGTGCGCCTGCGCCCGCGTACCGGAACGACTCGAGCTCGTCGTCCCAGGCCTGGCCGAGGGCCAGGTCGAGCTCGGTCCGCAGCCGCGCCGGGTCGGCCGCGTGCTCGAGAGCCGCTCGGATGCGGTCCTCGGGCACGACGATGTTGCCGTGGACGTCGGTCTGGGCGTGGAAGATGCCGAGCTCAGGGGTGTGGCTCCAACGCGAGCCGTCCGTCCCGTGGCTGGCCTCTTCGGTCACCTCGTAGCGCAGGTGGGTCCAGCCGCGCAGCGACGACGCGAGCCGTGCTCCGGTCCCCTGGGCGCCCTGCCACGAGTACTCGGCGCGGTACATGCCGGGGGACGCCGGCTGCGGTGTCCAGTCCAAGGACACGCGTGCGCCCAGCACGTTGCCTGCCGCCCACTCGAGGTGGGGGCACAGCGCACGTGGCGCTGAGTGCACGAAAAGTACACCGCGGGTGATTGCACCAGCCATGTCGCCCTCCTTGACGGTTCGAGGTTCGTCTTCCCCAACGACCTCAGCCCGACGACAGGAAGATCACACGGTGTCGCGGCGTGCTGGGGACAGCATGCCCGACATCGCACCGTGAGCGCCAGTGCCGACGCGCGCGGCGCGCTGATCAGGGCCTCAGAGCTGCTCGCGGATGGCCCGCATGGCCTTCTTGCGGACCGAGCGCTCGAGCCGGTCGAGGTACAGGTGGCCGTCGAGGTGGTCGACCTCGTGCTGCAGGCAACGGGCCATGAGCTCGGTGCCCTCGACGACGACCTCACGGCCGTCGAGGTCCTCGCCGACGACGCGCGCGTACCAGGCGCGGCGCGTGGGGTACCACAGACCCGGCACGGACAGGCAGCCCTCGTCGCCGTCCTGGAAGTCGTCGGACAGCTCGACGATCTTCGGGTTGAGCACGTAGCCGACCTCGTCGTCGATGTTCCACGAGAACGCGCGGAGCCCGACGCCGATCTGGTTCGCGGCGAGACCGGCACGCCCGTCGTGGTCGACCGTCTCGATCAGGTCGGCGACGAGCGAGCGCACACGGTCGTCGATGGACGTGATCGGGTCGCACGGTGTCCGCAGGACCGGGTCGCCGACCGTACGGATCTCTCTCATCGCCATGCGCGGATTCTTTCACGCGCCGAGCCGCTGCGTTCCGAGGGCCACGCCGCGGCACCGGGACCGCGTGTGATCGACGGAACACGCCCGCGGTTGGGCTCACGGGTCGACGGGTCGTAGTCTTTGTACTGACCGGTCAGTTCAGCGACTATCGGAGGACTCGTGTCGCACGTCACCCCTACCCCGCACCTCGAGACGACGGACGAGCCGCAAGGGCCCCCGGCCCCGCAGTCCGCAGTCACCGCTCGCGAGCTCACGCTGCACACGCGCCGCGGTGCCGTCTACGGTCCCGTCGACCTCGAGGTCGCTGCGGGCTCTCTCGTCGTCGTGCAGGGACCGCAGGGCGGTGGCCGGTCGAGCCTCCTGCTGACCCTCGCCGGCCGCATGGTGCCCGACCGCGGGTCCGTGCTCACGGTGCTCGGGGAGTCGCTGCCGCGTCGCCGTCGTGCCGTCCAGGCCCGCGCGGCCGTCGCAGGTTTCGCGGGCGTCGACGACCTCGACGAGTCCGTCACCGTGGCCGCCACCGTCCGCGAACGCCTCGCCTGGTTGTCGCCCTGGTACCGCCGGGTCGCCCGCGTCGACCAGCGCACCTTCGCCGCCCTCGCCCAGCCCGTCTTCGGCGAGCGGCCGCTGCCGCGCGTCGACAGCCTCGTGTGGGACCTCGACGAGGTCGACGCGATGCTCCTGCGCCTCACGCTCGCGATGGCGCAGCACCCCGACCTGCTCGTGGTGGACGACGTCGACCAGGTGCACGACTCCGTCCGGCGCCAGACCGTGTGGTCCCGGCTCGAGGCGATCTCCGCCACCGGGACGACCGTGATCGCGTCGGTCGCGTCGTTCGACGAGGTGGCTCGCATGCGCTGGGACCACCGGCCCGAGCAGGTCATGCTCGCAACCGGCCCGCATGCCGTGCCCGCCACCTGAGCGCTCGGCGCCCTCCCCCGAAGCGCGTGGCCGCCCACGGCTCGCGCACCGAACCGTCTCGAAGGATCACCATGCTCGCCCTCACCTCGACCGGCACCGAGCTGCGCCGGTTCCGCCGCGGACTGCTGCCGAAGCTCGCCGTCGGCGCGATGATCTTCATCCCGCTGCTGTACGGAGCGCTCTACCTGTGGGCGTTCTGGGACCCGACCGGCCACCTGGACCAGCTCCCGGTGGCGCTCGTCGACGCGGACCAGGGATCGACGCTCGACGGTGTGGCGCTCCACGCCGGCACCGACGTCGCGACCCGCCTGCTCGACTCGGGCGACCTCGACTGGCACCTGACCGACGCCAAGGACGCCGCCGACGGCGTCGCGAACGGCACGTACTACTTCGCGGTGACCGTGCCGGCCGAGTTCTCGGCCGACATCGCCTCCGCGGGCGGCGCCGACCCCACCAGCGCACAGCTGCTGGTCACCTACAACGACGCCAACTCGTTCCTCGCCTCCACGCTCGGTCGCTCGGCGATGACGCAGGTCCGGGACGCCGTCGCCGCGACGATCGGCGAGCAGGGCGTCGACCAGGTCCTGGTCGGGCTCGGCTCGGCCCGCGACGGGTTCGCGCAGGCGTCCGACGGCGCCCTGACGCTGCGAGCGGCCGGTGGGCAGCTCGCCGACGGCGCGCAGCAGGTGGCCGACGGCGCCACGAGCGCCGCCACCGGCGCGGCCGCGCTCGCGGACGGCTCGAAGCAGCTCGTCTCCGGCTCCTCGGCCCTGACGGCGGGCGCCCAGAAGCTCGCCGACGGCGCGGGGGCGCTGTCGACCGGTGCGAGCTCTGCCGCGAGCGGCGCCGCGCAGGTGTCCGCCGGGGCGGGGCGCCTCGCCGACGGCGCATCCAGCGCTGCGACGTCGTCCGCCACGCTCGCCGCCGGCGCCGCGCAGGTGGCGACCGGGGTGCACAGCGCGACCGGCCAGGTCGGCCAGCTCGCGGCCTCGCTGCCCGCGCTGCAGACCGGGCTCACCTCGATCGGCGCCTACCTCGGCGCGCATGCGGCCGCCGGAGACACCACCGCAGCCCAGCTCCTGACCGGGCTGCAGTCCGCGTCGGCGGCCCTCCCGTCGACCGCGACCGTTGCCGCCATGTCGAGCCAGCTCGCTGCGCTCGACACCGGCGCCGGCAAGGTCGCTGCCGGTGCGACCCAGCTGAGCAGCGGGCTCGGCACGCTGTCGACGGGCGCGAACGACCTGCGCTCCGGCTCGGCCCAGCTCGCGGCCGGCACCCAGTCCGTCGCGGACGGTGCGGGCACCCTGGCGACGGGTGCAGGCAGCCTGGTCACCGGCACGTCGCAGCTCGCCCAGGGCACGACGAGGCTCGCCACAGGCGCCTCGGAGCTCGCGGCCGGCACGACCACGCTCGCCGACGGCGCGAGCCAGGTCGCCGACGGCACGGTCCAGCTCGAGGGTGGCGCGCAGACGCTCGCCGACGGCCTCACGACCGGTGCCGCGGCGATCCCCGACGACACGACCGACGTGCGCACACAGCGTGCGACGACCATCGCCTCGCCGGTCGCGCTCGAGTCCACCAGCGTCGCCGCCGCGCAGGGCTTCGGGGAGGGGTTCGCGCCCTTCTTCATCCCGCTCGCGCTGTTCGTCGGGTCCCTCATCACGTGGCTCCTGCTGCGCCCGCTCCCCTCGCGGGCGCTCGCCACCCCGGCGTCCGGACTGCGTGCGACGCTCGCCGGGTTCCTTCCCGCGATGGTCATCGGCATCGGGCAGGTCGCCGTCATGATCGCCGTCATCCACTTCGGCGTCGGTCTGCAGATGGCGACCACCGCCGGCACCATCGCGTTCACCCTGCTGATCGTCGCCACGTTCCTGGCGCTGCAGCAGATGCTGACCGCCGTGATGGGCCCGGCCGCGGGCAAGGTGGCCATCCTGGCGCTGCTGATGCTCCAGCTCGCGTCGTCCGGCGGCACCTACCCGGTCGAGACGACACCCGCGTTCTTCCAGGCGATCCACCCCCTGCTCCCGATGAGCTACGCCGTCACCGGGCTGCGCGAGGTCATCACGGGCGGGATGGACGCCCGGCTGTGGGGCGCCGTCGCCTACCTCGGCGCGGTGCTGCTCGGGTCGCTCGCGATCACGTCGTGGCGCGCCGGCCGGCTGCGCACCTGGAGCCTCGAACGGCTCCACCCGGCGATCAGCATCTGACAGGCTGCCACCATGGCGACCCACTCAGCTCCTGACCCGGCACCGGCTCCCCCGCTGGCGCCGGTGCCGGTCGCGACCGACCCCACCCAGCCGCGGCGGGACACCCGCGGGAGCATCGTCGACGCGGCGGTCGCGCTCATCGCCGACCGCGGGTTCTCCGCGACGTCGGTCGACGACATCGCGGCCGCGGCGGGTGTGGCGAAGGGCAGCATCTACTACAACTTCGGCTCCAAGACCGCGCTGTTCGAGGCCGTCATCGTCGAAGGCGTCGATCGCCTGACTGCCGCACTGCGCGCCTCCGTCGACGGCCTGGACGGGCCGGCCGCGATCGAGGCGATCGTGACGGAGCTGCTGGTCCAGGTGCAGGCCCACCCCGACTTCGCCAAGCTCGTCGTGGCCGAGGTGTTCCGCACGGGTCGCGACTGGCAGCACTCGATCCGGCAGGTGCGCGAGGAGTCGATGGCGGTGTTCGCCGACGTCGTCCGCGCGACATGGCCCGACCGCGACCCGTCGCTCACCGCGGCCGTGATCTTCGGTGCCACGCTCGTAGCCGGCCTGGAGTGGCTCGCGTTCCAGCCGCACCGCACCGCGGCAGACGTACGGTCAGCGGTGCTGGCCACGGTGCTGCCCGCCTGACGCACGCCGCGGGGCGCAAGCATCCCGGACACGACGACGGGCCCGGGGATCGCTCCCCGGGCCCGATGTCGTGCTGCGAAGAATCAGCTGTCGGCGCGCTGCTGCGGAACGCCGGTGAGGAGCTCGCGAACCTCGGCCTCGTGAAAACGGCGGTGTCCGCCGAGGGTCCGGACTGCCGAGAGCTTGCCGGCCTGCGCCCAGCGCGTGACCGTCTTCGGGTCGACGCGGAACATGACGGCAACCTCACCCGGGGTCAGAAGCTGGCCCGTGATCGGGGCGGACATGCCGGCGCGGTGAGAAGTGGTGAGAGACATGATGGGATTTCTCCTGTCGTTCGGTAGCTCGGCTGGCCCTTGAGGCCCCGTGGCTTTGCGTCCCCGCCTTGCGGCGGGTTTGCCCTTGTTCGCTGACGTGACGACTATGCCCGAATACGGACATCCGTGCAAGAAACGACCGGGTGAAAACGCACGATTCGCCCGCATGGCCGCATGAACGGTCAACGAGCCCGGTCCGCGTGGTCGTGGCACCGCGGGTGATGCGCGGCCCGCGTGCGAGCAGTGGCAGGCCGGGGTGCCCCCTGGGATGCTGTGGACATGGCGAACTTCATGCTGGTGGCGCGTGGCGGTGAGTGGGACGGCGAGACCGTCGAGGTCGATCACGACCCGCAGCCGGGCGAGACAGTCGCCTTCCCTCAGAAGGACGACCCGATGACCGGACCCCCTGTCGAGGTCGAGTACGTCGTGACCGACGCGGTGGAGACGCTCCCCGGGGGCGAGACCGCGCACGTCATGACGCTCGCCGGGTAACGGCGGGGCGCACAGCGGGCGTCGAGTTGCTGTGATTGCGTGCGGCTGGTGACCGGCTGGAAACCCGCCCGGGCACTTTCCAGAAGACGGTGCGCCGCGGTGCCCGAGACGACCGGGACGTCCACGTTTGGCGCCCGCTGCGGCACTCGCACCTGAAGTCAACAGCGATCGCGCGGACTCCGGCAGCTGTGCTTCGAACTCCGCGACCAGCAACTCCGGTTCCACGGAATGTGGCTGCCGCCCTCCGACGCCATCCCCCTCTGACATTCAAGGTGGCGTACAGGCGACGTTCGGGCACTCAAAGCCCATGCGGATCTGGCCGCTGCAAGGGGCCTTCAGCGGACACATGATGCCCTGTTCGTGGCCTCAGTAGTCACTTCTCGCAGACGACGCCATCACCGTCACGGTCGTTATACCAGGCGTACTCGGGATCATTCCCTTGCACGTAGTTGCCGTAGCCAGCGGCGATCGCTGCCTTGCAGGTGGCGAACTGCGGGTCGTTCGCGGACGTGGCAGGCGGTGCTTGGACGACAGGCGCAGGAGCTGCCGGAGCAGGTGCTTCTGCTGGCGCTGGTGCCACTGCCGGCGCTGGTGCTATTGCTGGCGCAGGTGTTGTTGCAGGCGCTGGCGCTGGCGCCTGGGTGGCCGGTGGATCGGCCGGGGCAGATGTCGTGCTCGGCTTAGCGGTCGGTGCTGGGGACGGCGCGGACGGTGTCGGCGTAGTCACTGGCGTCAGCGTTGGTGTCGGTGTCGCGCTCGTTGCATCCGGGGCTGTCTGCTCAGTGACCTGCTTGCCGCACCCTGGAAGCAGGGTCACAGCGAGCACCAGAAGGAACACGGAGATGATTGGACGTCGACTGCGCCACGCGCTCATGCCTCATAGATCGTCATTGTGTCCCGCATTCTTGAGCCACGGAGAGCTCGCACCTGACACTGCGTGCGGTGCCGACGCCCATGGTGGTTGCCGACCCCGTCACGCCAGGAACGAGATGCTGCCCTTCGCGGCCTCGGAGGACGATCAACGCATGGACACGTTCCTGCGGGCCGTCGCGCCGCTTGCCGCAGCGATCGCTTCAGTCATCGGTGTCCTTGTCGCTCTTGATCAGTTGACCCAGCGAGCTCGGATGCGTCGTATCGCCGAATGGTCGAAGCAACTCGCTGACGGGGAGCAGAGCATCAATCGTCGCGCTGCGCTGACCAAGGTGCGCACATGGGCGACAGCCGAGTTGGTTGCCAGCGTGATGGTTCCCGCACGGTTCTACTTGGAGAGCGCACTCTGGACTGTCTCCGTTCCCGTGTTGATCATCACGCAACTATCCGGGGCGTCCGGGCGGGCGCCGTTGCTCTTGGCATGCTTCACGGCATTGGCCTTGACCATTCAAGGGGCATCCGGGTGCACCGCGAGCGGCATCGGATCGCGTCCGAGTATTTCCGCGGCACGCCGGTGCCCGATCCAGATCTTGACCTCCTCCACCAGATGGACGGCGGAAGCCGCGCGGAGTTCGGCTGGAGCATGCTGATCGCCGCTGGAGTGATCGCGGTGAGTGTGGGGTCCCGCTCGATGTTCCACCAAGAGGCGACAATCCAGAGTCTCGTCGTCGTCATCGTCGGTTCGGGCCTCGGAGGCCTCGGGCTCGCTGGCGTCCAGCGCTCCACACCGCCCCTGCTGCGGTAGCGGCAGGTGGCGTATGCCCCACCGGTGGCCGAGCAGATGCTGACCGCGTCGAGTGTGGCCGCGATCGCTGTCAGCTGGACAACACGAGCGGACCGACCGGCAGTCATCGCCCTCGTGGGCGCATCTCCGTTTGGCCGACTCCTAAGCGACATCCGTGCCGCTTACACCCTCGCCGATAGTTGGCTGCTGCACTCCTGCTGCACATTGGCCTGTCGATCTTCGCCAGACGCGTGACTGTGCAGATCACCGGGTGGGCCAGGTGGGGCTTGAACCCACGACCCACGGATTATGAGTCCGCTGCTCTGACCGACTGAGCTACTGGCCCGCGAACGACCAGGCTACTGGGTCGCCGGACGTGGCCGGTGGCGGGACTGGCTTCCCTCCCGCAGTACCGTGGAGACGTGCCCCTGTTCTCGCGTCGACCATCCTTGCCCGCAGCGATCCGTGCCCGCTTCGCGCTGCCGTCGGGGGACCGCGTCCTCGTGGCGGCCGAGCTGACCGACGGGCGGTGGGCCGCTGCCGCGCGCCGGTCGCTGTACGTCGCCGGGCCCGACGGCGACGTCCTGCGGCGACCGTGGTCCGACGTCGACCGGGCGAACCTGGCCCCCGAGACGTCCACCATCACCATCAGCTGGGTCGACGGCGGCCGTGCCGAACTCGCGCTCGCGGGTCCAGGTGCCAGCCCGTTCGCCCAGACGCTGCGCGAGCGGGTGCAGTCCTCGGTCGTCCACAGCGAGATCGTCGCGCTCCCGGGCGGGACCGAGGCGCGGGTCGCCCTGCGCCGCAACGAGGACGGTCAGCTCGTGTCCCAGGTCATCGGCTCAGCAGGCGTCGACCTCGCCGACCCGACGGTCGCAGCACGGGTCGACGCCGCGGAGGCTCGGGTGCGCTCGGCGGCCGGACTGGCCGTCTGAGGCGATTCGGAGCACCTGCGGCCTCCTGCTACAGTTCTTTTCGCGCGATCCCTCGTAGCTCAATTGGCAGAGCATCCGACTGTTAATCGGACGGTTACTGGTTCGAGTCCAGTCGAGGGAGCCAGTATACCCGCAGGTCAGGCCCCCTTTCGAGGGGGCCTTTCTGCTGCCGTGCCCAATACGTGCTCGCTCAGTACGTCACTCCGTTCCCACGATGTGGGCAAGCAGGATGGCGGGCCAAGTCTCGAACACCCGTCCAGCTCGCTAGAGCAAGACACAGAGGCTCGCTGATGCCGGCATGTGGCGCCGCGACGGTGAGCCGAGCTGCACGGTCCGGTCCAGCCGCCGGGGATATCGCCGGGGTCGGTGAGTCTTGGCTGCCGTGGGTAACTGGCCGTCACGACCAACGCCGGCACCACTGACGCGATCGTTGACCGGCGGTCGTCGTACAGCCACCAGACGGCCGCGCCGTTGTCGCTCAGCCGGCCGTCCCGCCTGTCCGTCTCGCCTGTGCCAGCGACTCCTCAATCGGCTCCCCGGAGTTCCAGGAGACGGGTACGCGGCACGCCGGCGAGAGCGGGGGCAGAGTCCGCAGATGACCAGACCTTCTGCTCAAGGAACTGGACGAACCCGCGGGCAGCGTCAGGGTCGTCGAACTCCAGGTCGAGCATCAGGCAGCGCTGGTCTTCGACAGGGAGACGGATGGCGTAGCCACGCACTCCGGCGTCTGCGCGCACCTGGGCGAAGCTGTCGAACGCTGCCTTCCACTGGTCGTAGTCGTGGATCGCGTGCTCGATGCGCAACGTGGTCATGCCGCTCTCCATCCGGTCCGGCAACGCTCCTGCTGGTGCACGTCACGGTAGGTCGGCCCACTGCTGCGCGATACCCCAGATTCCTGGGGGTCCTCCGTCCGTGTGATCAACCGCGACGGACGTTCCCGACCGACCCATACGCTCATCCAGTGACCAGCACCCGCGATGGGGATCGAGTCCGCGCGCGGATCGACGTCGTCGCCCGGCAGATGCTCGACTCCGTGGCCCTGCGCGGCGCAGTCCTCGACGTCCTGCATGGGGTGGTCGACTTCGATGCGTACGTGTGGCTGCTCACCGACCCTGTGACCACCGTCGGCGCTGCCCCTCTGGCCCACGTCCCTGGCGTCCCGCTCTCCGAACTGCCGTCCCTCATCCGGGCGAAGTACTCCACCCAGCTGAACCGCTGGACCGCACTGATGCAGACGACGTCACATGTGGGGCTACTGGGCAACGCAACGCGCGTCGATCTTGCTCAGACTGTGATGTGGCGCGAGATGTTGGGCAGGCACGGCATCCGCGACGTCGCCTCGACGGTCTTCGCCGACCAGTTCGGCTGCTGGGGATTCCTCGACCTGTGGCGCGGCGACCACCGTGAGCCGTTCGGAGAATCCGACGCTCTCATCCTCGCCGCGATCGCACCGACGGTGACGACTGCCCTGCGGGAATGCCAAGCGCGAACCTTCGTCGAAGCGGCGAAACCGCACCGCGATGACGCCGGGCCCGTCGTACTGACACTCGACGACGGTCTGCGAATTACGAGTCGAACTGCGGCGTCCCAGACGTGGCTGGACGTCCTGCTCGCGCCGGGGCCCGGTTCCCACGCTGTCCCCGCGAGCGTCTACAACACCGCCGCACAGCTCCTGGCCATCGAAGACGGCGTCGACGACCACCCGGCGTCCACCCGCACACACCTCAGCGACGGCTTCTGGCTCACCCTTCGCGCAGCCAGGATCGCTTCCGTCGCGACACAACCGACCGCTCCTGACCCCGCCGCGGCCGGAATCGTCGTGACCATCGAGGAGACGTCACCCACCGAGCGTCTCGAGCTCTTCGCACGCGCCTTCGCCTTCACCTCTCGTGAGAACCAGCTCGTCGGACTGCTTGCCACGGGCGCCGATACCCGGATGATGGCACGGCAGATGGCGCTGTCCGAGCACACCGTGCAAGACCACCTCAAGTCGATCTTCGTCAAGACCGGGGCACGCGATCGCGTCACCGTCCTCGCCCGTGCGCTGGGCACCGGGCTCGCGCCTCGCACGTGAACTCTCCCCTGGTGCTCGGCAACGGCTCAGGCGTGGACCCCCCACCCTCAGACGAGGTCGTCAACGGCAGCCGGACGTCGAGACGCGGTGCTGGCGGTTGTTGGCGTCGGGGGTCGGGATTGCCGAGGCGGGCAGTACGAGTCCAGCAGAATCGCAGTTCAGGCCCCCTTTCGTGGGGCTTCCTTGTGTCCTGACACGATGTGACCATGGCCACCCCCCTCGACACCGTGGCATGGCCGGTGCGGACCGCACGTCTGGCTCTGCGGCCGGCGACGCCGCTCGACGTCGAGCCCACCTGGCGGTACCGCCGGCTGGCGACCGTCAACCACTGGATCACGCGCGCCCCGACCACGGTGGACGAGTACCGCACCGCGTTCGACCATCCGGGTCGGTTGCCGAAGACCCTTGTCATCGAGCACGACGGCGAGGTCATCGGCGACCTCATGCTCGCCGTGTCGGACGCCTGGGCGCAGGCCGAGGTCGTCGACCAGGGTCGCGGGGTCCAGGCAGAGCTCGGGTGGGCACTTCACCCCGATCAGGCCGGCCAGGGGTACGCGACCGAGGCGGTCCGAGAGCTGATCCGGATCTGCTTCGAGGACCTCGGGCTGCGTCGCGTGACGGCCACCTGCTTCGCTGACAACGAGGCATCCTGGCGTCTGATGGAGCGTGTCGGGATGCGTCGAGAGCAGCACGCCGTCCGCGAGTCGCTGCACCGCTCGGGCGCCTGGCTCGAGGGTCTGGGCTACGCGCTGCTCGCCGACGAGTGGCGCAGCGGCCTGTAGATCGCGCCCCGGGCGGGGCACCGAGGACGGACGCGGGCTGTCGGGGGCGCCGCGGCGCTCGATGAAGTTTCGATTGAGGTTCTGCCCAGGGACCGCAAAGTCCCGGGTCAATCGTTCAGCGTGCCGGGACAGTACTCGCGGACCCGTCCTCGAGGAGCTGACCCGCATGCACCGCACCGTCATCCGACTGCCGGCCGTCGTCGCGCTGGCACTGCCGGCGCTGGTTCTGCCGCTGGCTGCCTTCCTGGGCCCGGCGATCGCGTCCGAGCCGCTACCCACGCCCAGCCAGACCTCCGCCCCGCACGACATGGAGGGCATGACGGGGACTGACGACATGCAGGGCATGGAGGGCATGGACCACGGCGCCGGCTCGGCTGACCACACCGAGCACGGCGCCGAGCCGGCCGAGGGCGCCATCGGAGCGACGGCGCGCCCCCGCGTCGCGGTGCTGTCCACGTTCGCCGGCGTCAACGGCGCGGTCCTGATCAGCGCCAGCGTCCTGCGTCGACGCGATCGAGCCCGACACCCGCGCCGCCAGCGGGGATCGACTCCCCCGACGACCGTCTGACCGGCGAAGGAGAACCCCGTGACCGCGCCCACCACCGTCGTACCGCCCGCCCCGGTCGACCCGGACGTGTCCCCGGGTCCGGACCTGACGCCGCCGCGCCCGGGCCGGAACCTCATGACGATCCCCCTTGTCGCAGCGGCTCTGCGCAGCCGGTGGTATCCCGGCGTCCTGCAGGTCCCGATCGCCGCCGTGTTCGGCCTCGTGGCGTATCAGCTTCTTGCCGGGCCCGACGCGGCCCACGACAACGCCGGCACGGCCCTCATGTGGGTGCTGTGGTGGCCCGTCATCCCCATCGTCTTCGTGCTGCTCGGTCGGTTCTGGTGCGCCGTGTGCCCGTTCGGCGCCATCTCCGACCTCGTGCAGAAGTGGGTCGGGGTCAACCGCCCGGTGCCGGCGTTCCTCAAGAGCTACGGCATCTGGGTCATCGACGCCGCGTTCCTCGCGATCACGTGGGCCGATCACGTGTGGGGCATCGTCGAGTCGCCGTGGGGCTCAGGCGTGCTGCTCCTCCTCCTCACGACAGCAGTCATCGCGTCGGGCGCCCTGTTCCAGCGACGCACCTTCTGCCGGTACCTGTGCTTCCTCGGCGGGCTCGCGGGCAACTACGCCCGGGTCGGCATGGTCGAGCTGCGTGCGGACACCGGGATCTGCTCGACGTGCAAGGCCAAGGCGGCGTGCTTCAACGGCACTGACACGGTCGCCGCCTGCCCGCTGTTCACGTTCCCGCGCACGATGGAGGACTCGGCGAACTGCAACCTGTGCGCGAACTGCATCAAGTCGTGCCCCAACGACGCCATCCAGATCCGGGTCCGCAAGCCGACCAGCGAGCTGTGGTTCATCACGAAGCCCAAGCTCGAGCAGTCCGCGCTGGCCATGGCGATCATGGGCATCGTCCTGATCCAGAACGTCACCATGCTCGAGGTCTGGACGGACGTCCTGAGCTGGATCGAGACGACGACCGGCATCACGAGCTACGCCGTCATCTTCACGGTCGCGTTCGCCGTCGCGGTCAGCGTCCCGGTCGCACTCCTCGCCCTGGCCTCCCGGGTCGCAGCACTGCGCAACCTCGAGAGCGCGACGCTCAACTTCGCCCGGTTCGGCTACGCACTGATCCCCCTCGACGTCGCTGCCCACCTCGCGCACAACCTGTTCCACCTGCTCGCCGAGGGCGGGTCGGTGTACTCCACCCTGACCGTCCTGTTCGGCGGTACCGGCGGCACCGGCGATCCGGCGCTGGTCGGCACCGGCACCATCCAGGTGCTGCAGTTCGCCCTCCTTGCCCTCGGCCTTGCCGGCTCGTTCTACACGGCACGGCGCATCGCGCACCGCCGCTACCGCACGGCCGCGCGGCGCCGCCGGACCCTGCTGCCGTTCGTGGTCATCATCGCGCTGCTCGGCGCCGTCAACGTGGGGATGTTCCTCCTGCCGATGGCACATCGGATGTGACCTGGCGGCGGTCGGTCGCGGGGAGCCGCAGCCGCTTGAGGAGCAGGGCGTTGACGGCCACGATCAGGCTGGAGCCGGACATCGACAAGGCCGCGATCTCCGGACGCAGGACGAGGCCGATCGACGGTTCGAAGACTCCGGCCGCGATGGGCAGGGCCAGGGCGTTGTACCCGATGGCCCACCCGAGGTTCTGCCGCATCTTGCGCACGGTCCCCGTGCCGATGCGCAGCGCGATCGGAACGTCCAGGGGGTCCGAGCGCATCAGGACGACGTCCGCGGTCTCGATGGCGACGTCGGAACCTGCGCCGATGGCGATGCCCAGGTCGGCCTGCGCGAGCGCCGGCGCGTCGTTCACCCCGTCCCCGACCATGGCGACCCGCTTCCCGCTGGCCTGCAGCTCCGCGACCTTGGCGGCCTTGTCTCCGGGGAGCTCCTCAGCGATCACCTGGTCTATCCCCAGCTGGCCGGCGATCCTGTCGGCGGTGGCCTGGTCGTCGCCTGTCAGCATGACGACCTGGACCCCGGCCTCGTGCAGGGCCGCAACGGCCTGGGCGGCCGTCTCCCGGGCGGCGTCGGCCATGGCGATCACGCCGACAGCCGTGCCGTCGGCAGCGACGAAGACCGCGGTGCGCCCGGCGGCCGCGAACCGGTCGCGCGCGTCGGACAGCGAGCCGAGGTCGATGTGCTCGGCGGCCATCAGCGTGCGGTTGCCGACCAGCACGCGGTGCCCGTCGACGTCCGCGCCGGCGCCGTGGCCCGGGACGTTGCGGAACTCGGTGGCCCGCAACGTCGCCGCGCCCCTCGTCCGCGCGTACCGGACGACCGCCGCGGCCAGCGGGTGCTCCGACTCCTGCTCGACGGCCGCGGCGAGCGCGAGGACCCGCGCCTCCTCCATGCCGTCGACGACGACGTCGGTGACCTCGGGGGCGCCCTTCGTCAGCGTCCCGGTCTTGTCCATCACGACGGTGTCGATCCGCGCCGAGGTCTCCAGCGCCGTCGCGTTCTTGAACAGGACTCCCCGCTGGGCGCCCAGGCCGGTGCCGACCATGATCGCCGTCGGCGTGGCCAGACCGAGCGCATCCGGGCAGGTGATCACCACGACCGTGATGGCGAACAGCATCGCGGTCTGCACGCTCGCCCCGCTGGCGAGCCACACCAGGAACGTCGTGCTGCCCGCGACGAGCGCCACGAGGACCAGCCAGAAGGCCGCCCGGTCGGCCAGGCGCTGACCCGGGGCCTTGGAGTTCTGCGCCTCCTGCACCAGCGCCACGATCTGGGCAAGTGCGGTGTCAGCCCCCACCTTGACGGCCCGCACGCGCAGGGTTCCGGTGGTGTTGATCGACGCACCGATCATCGGCGAACCAGCGGCCTTGGCAACGGGCAGGCTCTCCCCGGTCACCATCGACTCGTCGACCTCGGACTCCCCGCTCTCCACGACCCCGTCCACCGGAACCCTCGCGCCGGGCCGCACCAGCAGCAGGTCCCCCACCTGCACGTCGGCCGTCGGGACCTCGACGGGCTCGTCGTCGCGCAGGACCAGGGCCATCGCCGGTGCGAGCTCGAGCAGCGTCCGCACCGCGTCGTTGGCGCCGCCGCGCGCCCGCATCTCGAACCAGTGCCCGAGCAGGACGAACGAGGTCAGCACCGTCGCGGCCTCGTAGAAGACCTCACCCCCGCCCGTGAGGGTCACGCCCAGGCTGTACACCCACCCGGCGCCCACGCCGACCGCGACGAGCACCATCATGTCGAGGGTCCGTGCGCGCAGTGCCCGATAGGCACCGTCGAAGAAGATCCACGCCGAGTAGAAGACCACCGGCAGCGACAGCGCGAGTGCGAAGACGTCGTCGCGCAGGCCGAACGGCGCGGCCACCCCGAACCCGAGAACCTTCCGGCCGATCGGCGACCACAGCAGCACCGGAACCGACAGCACGGCCGCCAGCAGGAACCGGTTGCGCATGTCGCGGACCATGCTGTCCATCGACATCGCGCCGTGGTGGCCGCCGTGCCCTATCACCTCCTGGGGTCCATGGATCGGCGGACCTTCGTGGGGGGCGTGCGCGTGATGGTCGGTCGGCTCGTCCATCGGGTCGCAGAGGTGATCGGGGACGGACTGGCCGGCGCAGTGGTACCCGCAGTCGCGCACCCAACCGGCCAGCTGCGCCACCGAGGTTCGTTCGGGGTCGTACGTCACCGTCGCGGTCTGGTCCACGGGGTTCGCCTCGACGCTGCGCACCCCGGCGCGACGAGACAGCACGGCTTCCACGACGGCAGCCGACGACGCCCAGTGCAGACCCGAGACCGAGAGCACGGCGGTCCGGCTCGCCGAGCGCATGAAGGCTCCCTTCGCCGACGTCCCTCAGCAGTCATCCATGGTGGACCCGGGCTCGTCGGGACGGCGCGCCGAGCAGCTCAGAGGCGCGCCGTGACCTCCTTCAGGAGGTCGGCGGGCGCGATCCACATGGAGGGGTAGTCGGCGGACCACTTCTGAACACCCTGGGCGTCGATGAGGACGAAGCCGTGCCCGGGCAGCCCCTCGTGCATGCCCTTGCCGAGCGTGTCGTAGGCCTTGGACGTGGTGCCGTCGTCGAGAAGGAACGGGGTCGTGACCCGGAGCCGGGTCATGTCGGGGGTGATCTGAGCGGCGGTGTTCATCACGATGGGCAGGACCTTGATGCCGGTCGCGGTGAAGGCCGGGTCGCTCTCGATCTTGGCCATCTGGACCAGGCAGGCGTCGCAGCCGGCTCCCTCGCTGAAGTACAGGAGCACGGGGGTGCCGCGCAGGGACGCCAGGGACACGCTCGTGCCGTCGGTCGCGGGCAGGGTGAACGCCGGGGCCGTGCGCGCCTCGGCGGACTGCGTCGGTCGCGCGGACACCAGCCCGGCCACGACCAGTCCGACCACCACGAGGAGTCCCGTCGTCCAGGCGATGATCCCCCACCGGCGACGTCGAAGCGTGGCGGCGTGGCTCTGCTCGGCCGCCAGGTCCAGCGCGACCTGGCGCTCGTGCTCGCGTCGCATGGCGGTCCCGGAGGTCATCGACCACTCCCTTGGTGTGCTGGGGTCTCGTGGCACGACGGGGCGTCGTCGCCATCGGTGGGCAGGTCATCGGTCGGCGGGACATCGGTGCCGCCGTCGCTCGGTGGGGCCGGGTGGCTGCGGCGGCCGACCAGCGTCGCCCACACGAACACGGCCGCAAGGGCGAGCAGGGCGAGTCCCAGCACCGGCTCGGGTACCGGCTCGGTCCACCGCTGGATCCGCAGGAAGACGTCGGCCAGGGCCTGGCCCGCCGAGGCCTGGAAGGCGGTCCCGCCGGTCATGTCGGCGCTGCCGGCGAGGGCGATGATGAAGCCGCCCATGACGGCGAACGCGACGGCGACGCCCACGTTGAGCGTGTTCGTCACGAGGAGCCTGGTGCCCAGGCGGATGCGGACGAGCTTCGCTCGGAAGAGCGTGCGCTCCCCCAGCCGCGCCCGGTCCCACAGCAGGGCCATGACGAACAGGGGGAAGACCATGCCGAACACGAACGCCAGGCCGAGCGCGAGGCCGCCGATCGCCGACCCGGACAGCGCGGACAGCGTCATCACCCCGACGAGCACGGGCGCGCAGCAGCTGGACGCGATCCCTGAGAAGACCCCGAGCGCGAAGAAGCTCGCGGAGTCCCCCCGCCTCGTGTCCGGGGTGCGCATGACGCTGGGCAGCGACCACATCTTCCCCGACAGTGCCAGGAGCGCGAGGACGATCATCAAGGTGCCGCCCGCGTAGTACAACGGCGCGTGGTACCGGGCGATCGCACCGGCGAGAAGGCTCATCCCCATGGTCAACGGGACCAGCACGAGCGCCAGGCCGGCGGCGAAGATGAATGTCAGCGGCAGCAGTCTCCACAGCCGGTTCTTCACGGCGCCGGCCAGGTAGCTCGGTGCCAGGAACACGATGCAGCAGGGCGCGAACAGCGCGACGCCACCGGCGAAGAACGCCGCGACGATGCTGCCGGTCGTGAGCAGGTCAGCACCCACGACTCAGCGCCCCACGGGCGCGGACGCGCGAGCGGCGAGCAGGCGCGTGAGCTTCTTGCGCGGCAGGCGACCCGCGCTGAAGTACGCCCCGTCGACCAGCACCAGGGGGTTCATGGCGGGCCGGTGGAGATCCACCAGGCTGCGACCCTCGGCCGAGTCGAGCGGGATCACCCGGACCGCGAGCGGGAACTGCCCGGCCAGCCCGGCGAGCTCACGCTCGGCCTCGTCGCAGAAGTGGCACGCCTCGGCGTGGACCACGGTCACCGGGATCGGTGCCGTGTCGAGCTGAACCACCACGAGGGCCTCCTGCGCGCGTCGGTCGGACACCTCACCTTCGACCCGCACCCCTGCTCAACCGATCGACGTTCGATCAAGATCCGATGAAGACTCCTCGTCGGGCCGCCAGCGGTACCTCTCACCACGGTCCGGCCCCGCCATCAATACCTGACGCACGAATGATGAAGACTCGCTGAAGAACGTCGCCGGTCGCCTCGCGGCGCCGCGAGGCGACCGGGCGGGCAGACGCAGGACGGCACAATGAGTTCCGTGACGCCGACGCCTGCCGCGAGACCCGCTGCCCATCGCGCTCTCGTCGTCGACGACGAGGAGCCGCTGGCCCGGTTGGTGGCCGGCTACCTGGAACGCGACGGGTTCGAGGTGCACGTGGCGTTCGACGGTCTCGATGCCCTGGCGCTGGCCAGGTCGGTCGACCCGGACGTCGTCGTCCTGGACCTCGGCCTGCCGGGCATGGACGGCGTCGAGGTCTGCCGCGAGCTGCGGACCTTCTCCGACTGCTACGTGGTGATGCTCACGGCGCGCGCGGAGGAGGTCGACACCCTCATCGGTCTTGCGGTGGGCGCCGACGACTACGTGACCAAGCCGTTCAGCCCGCGGGAGCTGACGGCGCGGGTCGGTGTGATGCTGCGTCGGCCGCGACGGTCCGCCGCGAGCACCGTGACGGCCCACGCGACCGCAGCCCCCGCACCGCCGCTGGTGTTCGGATCGCTGTCGATCGACACGGTCGCCCGCGAGGTGCACGTCGACGGGATGCTCGCCGCACTGACCCGCGCCGAGTTCGACGTCCTCGCGGCGCTGGCGGCCCGACCGCACGCCGCCTTCAGTCGGCACGCGCTCATCGAGGCCGTCTGGGGCGACAACTGGGTCGGCGACGAGCACCTCGTCGACGTCCACGTCCTGCACGTCCGGCGCAAGCTCGGTGACACCGCCGAAGAGCAGCGCTTCGTCCGGACGGTGCGCGGGGTGGGTTACCGCATGGGTCAGGGCTGATGGTCGCCCCGGACCCGCGGCGAGGCCGGTCCGGGCTGGCCTCCCGGCTCTTGGCGGCCATCGCGCTCGTGGTGGTCACCGCCGGCGTCACCGCCTGGCTGGTTGCCGGGGCGATCGGACCTGCGACGTTCCACAGCCACATGCTCCAGGCCGGTGCGAGCCACGACCCGGTCGCGGTGCTGCACGCCGAGGAGGCGTTCCGGTCGGCCAGCGCCCTGTCCCTGACCGTGGCCCTGGCCGCGGCGGTCCTGGCCGCGCTCGCCGTCAGCCTGTTCCTGACCCGGCGCATCGGCAGGTCCCTGGCGGCCTTGTCCAGCGCCGCCGCGCAGGTGGCGGGCGGACGGTTCGACGCCCACGTCACCAACCCCCACCTGGGGGTCGAGTTCGACGAGCTCGCCGATGCGTTCAATGCCATGTCGGCGCGGCTGCATGAGTCCGAGGCGCTCCGGCAGCGGCTGCTGGCCGACGTCGCCCACGAGCTGCGCACCCCGGTGGCGACCCTCACGGCCTACCTCGAAGGCCTCGAGGACGGTGTCGAGTCCCTGACTCCCGCGACCGTCGCGGTCCTGCGCGCACAGGCCTCCCGGCTGACCCTGCTCGCCCGCGATCTCGCAGCGGTCACTCAGGCCGAGAGCGGCGAGCTCGTGCTCCAGCACGTGCTCGTCGCGCCCCAGGAGATCGTCGCAGCGGCCACCCTGTCCGCCGCAGACCGGTTCGCGGCCCGCGGCGTGGAGCTCACCACCCGTGTCGACCCCCGCGTGGCACCGCTCGCCGTCGACCGTGACCGCCTGGGGCAGGTGCTCAGCAACCTCCTGGACAACGCGCTGCGGCACACGCCCCCCGGAGGGGTCGTGACCGTGACCGCCCGCACCGCCCACCCCGGGGCGGTGCAGATCGGCGTCGAAGACACCGGGGAAGGCATCGAACCCCAGCACCTTCCCCATCTCTTCGAACGCTTCTACCGGGTCGACACCGCCCGCGACCGCGACCACGGTGGGTCGGGCGTCGGGCTCGCGATCACCAAGGCCCTCGTCGAGGCCCACGGCGGAACGATCACCGCCAGCAGCCCCGGCCGCGGCCTTGGCAGCCGCTTCGAGATCCTGCTCCCGGCGGCCGGTTCCTCCCTCTGAGATGCGCCCCGTCGAGGCGACGTCGCGGCTCGGCGACCCGTACTGGCGCAAACGTCCGCTGAGCCTCACACTTCACCTGCTGCACCACCGCACGGCCCCCTCCTCCTTCAGCTCGGCTCCTGCTCGCGACCCCGGAAAGGACACCGACGTCCGTGCTCCGCACCGTCTCCTCCCACCTCTCGTTCGACGTCACCTCGTCGACCGAGCTGTACCTGGCGATCGCCGTCGCCGACGGCGCGTACGACCGGTTCGAGCACCTGACGGTGACGCATCAGGACGCCCTCCTGGAGCCCCTGGAGATCAAGACCCACCACGGTGCGCGGATCCACCGCGTGCACGCTCCTGCGGGCCGTGTGGTCGTCGACTACCACGCACAGGTGACCGGGACCGCTGCGCTCCCACCGGTGGAGGACGCGGACCTCATCGAGTACCGCCGGCCGAGCAGGTACGCGGACTCCGACAAGCTGCTCGCCTTCTCGCGCCAGCAGTTCGCGGGGCTCGAGGAAGCCGCTCTGGTCACCGCGGTCGTCGGGTGGGTGGCCGACCACCTGCGCTACGCGCCCGGGTCGAGCCTGCCGACCGACGCCGCGTCGGACACGCTCCTCAAGCGCCGCGGCGTGTGTCGTGACTTCGCGCACCTCGTCGTCGCCCTGCTGCGCGCCAAGGACATGCCCGCACGGTTCGTGTCGGTCTACGCACCCGGCCTGAGTCCCATGGACTTCCATGCCGTCGTCGAGGCCTACGTCGACGGCGCCTGGCACCTGGTCGACGCGACCGCGCTCGCGCCCCTGGGGTCGATGCTGCGCATCGCGACCGGTCGGGACGCCACGGACACCGCGTTCCTGTCGAACTACCACGGGTATCTCACGCTGCGGTCGATGACGGTGACCGCGACCGTGCAGCACTCCACCTCGCCCGGTGACCTCGCCGTCGACGCCGCCACGGGGCTCGCCGTCCTGCGCTGAGCTCGCGCGCTGCCGCACGGCACCTCAGGCGGTGTCGCCGGGGTCGGTCGCAGTCCGCGGGGTCTGTCAGGCGCTGTCGCGCAGCGTCCGACGACGGTTCTCGAGCGCGATCAGCTCGGTGAACAGCGCCTGGTAGGCGCCCGGGTCGGCGACGCCGTCCATGCGCTGGAGCCGACCGCGCAGGTCGGCGATGCGCCGCGTGAACCCGATCTCGAGGATCGCGAGGACGACGCCCCGCACGTAGTCGGGGAGCACCTCGGCGCGGTCCTCCGGGAGCGGCGCGACGGCCAGCTCGGTGACGAGCCCGGCGACGGGGCTCGCGGCCTCCTCGTGCACGCGGGCGACCCAGGCAGCACTCCCCCGGTCGCCGGCCGCGGCCAGCTCCTCACGCGCACCCTGGAGTCCGCCCGCGGCGCGGATCGCCTCGTGCACGGCACGGTAGGCGGGCGCGCTGAACGCGTCGTCCCCGAGGTCGTCGAACTCGGCGGGGACGAGCGCGGGCAGCTGCAGGACGACCTCGAGCGCGGTCCGCTCGGTGCGGGCGACCGGGTCGCGCACGTCGGGCAGCGGCATGCGGTCGACCGGTGCGGACGCACCCTGGCCGGGGCGTCGGGCGTCCCCCGGACCTGAGTCGCCCCGACGCGCGGCGCCGGCGTCGTCGGGCCGGCGCGCTCCAGCGGTGCGACCCGCACCCGAGACCGCGCTCCGCACGGACGCCTGGTCCATGCCGAGCCAGCCCGCGAGGAGCCGCGTGTACTCGGGGCGCAGCGCGGTGTCCCTGATCCCGGCCACGACCGGCGCGGCAGCCCGCAGCGCGCCGACGCGGCCCTCGGCAGTCGCCAGGTCGTACGCCGCGAGGGTCGAGCGGATGACGAACTCGAACAGTGGCGTGCGGCCGGCCACGAGCGCCCGGACCGCGTCGGGCCCCTGGGCCTGCCGCAGCTCGCACGGGTCCATGCCGCTGCGCTCGACCGCGACGAACGTCTGGGCCGAGAACGACTGGTCCTCGCCGAACGCCCGGAGCGCGGCCTTCTGGCCGGCCGCGTCGCCGTCGAACGTGAAGATGATCTCGCCGCCGACCGAGGCGCCGGACGCGAGCTGGACCCCGCCGCTCGAGCCGGCGTCGCCGACGAGCCGGCGCACGATGCGCGCATGGTCCGGGCCGAACGCGGTGCCGCACGTCGCGACCGCCGTGCCCACCCCGGACAGGTGCATCGCCATGACGTCGGTGTAGCCCTCGACGACCACGACCTGCTTGGCGCGGGCGATCTCGCGCTTGGCCAGGTCGATGCCGTACAGGACCTGGGACTTCTTGTAGAGGGCCGTCTCAGGGGTGTTCAGGTACTTGGGGCCCTGGTCCTCCTCGAACAGCTTGCGCGCGCCGAAGCCCACGGTGTCGCCCGTGACCTCGCGGATCGGCCAGACGAGCCGCCCCCGGAACCTGTCGTACACGCCTCCGCCGGACTTCTGGCTCAGCAGCCCCGTCGCGACGAGCTCGGCCTCGGTGAAGCCGCGCCCGCGCAGGTGCCGCAGGAGCGAGTCCCAGCCCTGGGGCGCGTACCCGACGCCGAACTGCTCGGCCGCACCGCGGTCGAAGCCGCGCTCGGCGAGGAACGCGCGCGCGGTCGCGCCACCCGGGGTCGCGAGCTGCTCGCCGAAGAAGGTGGCCGCGGCGCGGTGCGCCTCGAGCAGCCGCTGGCGGCGGCCCGGCTCGTCGCCCGGGCGGGGGGCGCCGCCCTCCTCGTACCGCAGCTGGAGGCCGACGCGGCCCGCGAGGTACTCGACGGCGTCAGAGAACGGCAGGCCGTCGATCTTCTGGACGAACGAGATGACGTCGCCGCCCTCGCCGCACCCGAAGCAGTGCCACAGGCCGACCTGCGGGCGCACGTGGAACGACGGTGAGTGCTCGTCGTGGAACGGGCACAGGCCCTTCATCGAGCCGACGCCCGCGGACTTCAGGGTCACGTGCTCGCCGACGACGTCCTCGATGTGGGCACGTTCACGGACCGCCTGCACGTCTTCCCGCCGGATCCGTCCTGCCACGGCCTGAGTCTAGGCCGCGGCTGGCCCTCCCCCGGGCGCCGAGCTCCGGGGCCTCACCTGCCGGACCGCCTGGTCAGCGCCTCGGCGGGTGGACGAGGCGAGCGTGCATCTCGGCCGCCGACACGTCGGTGAGGGACGCGACCTGGTCGATGACGACGCGCAGGCGGGCCGCGTCGTCGTCGGCGAGGACCCAGTCCGCGGCGAACGGTGGTTCGAGCGCGAGCGGGGCGCGCTCGCTCATGACCCGCACGAGGTCCACGAGGATCTCGCGCTGGCGGTGGTACAGCGGCTCGAGCTCGCGCGGCGCCATGACGTACGCGACCGCGAGGCCCTTGAGGACGAGGATCTCGGCCTGGGTCTCGGGCGGGACGACGAGGTCGGCGGCGTACCGGGTCAACGGGCCAGGCCCGTACCGGGCGCGTGTCGCGGCGTGCGCATCCCCCGCGAACCGTCCGATGAGCTGGCTGGTGGCGTCCTTGAGCATCGCGAGCGCGCCGCGCGAGCCGTCGAACCCCTGTGCCCACAGGTCGGCCGCGTTGAGCCTGTCCATGGCGGCCTCCAGCTCCGGACCCGAGACGAGGTCGCCGTACCAGGACTCGACCGCCGCGAGCACTCGCGCACGCTCGTCGTCGACCGTCAGGACCCGCAGGTCGAGGCGCCCACCGACGACCGCGTCCTCGACGTCGTGGACGGAGTACGAGATGTCGTCCGCCAGGTCCATGACCTGCGCCTCGAGGCACTTGTGTCCGGCGGGAGCGCCGTCGCGGAGCCAGGCGAACACGGGCGCGTCGTCGGCGTAGACGCCGAACTTGTGCGTGGGCAGCCCGCTCGGGCTCAGCGGGCCCTCCCCGCGAACCACGGGTACTTGACCGACGCGTCGAGGCTCGCGCGCGTCAGGTTGAGGCCGACCGCGCGACCGTCGGGGGCGACGACCTTGGGCTCGAGCCGCGTGAGCAGCCGCAGGGTCTGCGCGTTGCCCTCGAAGCCGCCGATGCCCTTGGCGAGGGAGGCGAGAGCACGCTCACCGTTGTGGCCGAACGGCGGGTGACCCAGGTCGTGCGCGAGACAGGCCGTGTCGACGACGTCCGGGTCGCAGCCGAGGGCCTTGCCGATCTCCCGGCCGACCTGCGCGACCTCGAGCGAGTGCGTGAGGCGGGTGCGCACGAAGTCGTCCGACGACGGGCCGAGCACCTGGGTCTTGGCTCCGAGCCGCCGGAGCGCCGAGGAGTGCACGAGCCGCGCGCGGTCCCGTTCGAACGGGCTGCGGGCACGCGACTTGGGCGCCTCGATGACCCACCGTGCCCGGTCGAGCTCGGCGTAGCCGTCGCTCCAGGTCTCCACGGTCACGCGCACACCCTAGTTCGCCGAGCTCAGGCGAGCCGCCAGACCTGGACCCCGGGACCGTCGCCCGGCAGCTGCAGCGCGTCGCCGCGGACCGGGAGGTCGGCGCCGCCGTAGAGGTTCTCCGGCTCGCAGCCCGGGCCGAGCAGGTGCGCCGGGAGCTGGGCGCCCGCCCACGACGTGCGTGCCACGAGGACGAGCACGCGTTCGTCGGGAGTCTCGCGCAGGTAGGCCACGGCGTCGGGCGCCACGACCGCCCAGCGCATGCCGCCCTCCCGCAGCGCCCTGCTGCCTCGGCGCACCGCGATGAGCGCGCGGTACACCTCGAACGTCCGGGCGTCCCACCGCGGGTCGTCGGGGCTCGACATGGCAGACCACGGCATGGGGACGCGGGCGTGCTCGCCCGTGACCCCCGTGAGACCGCCCTCGTCCCCCGCGAACATCGCCGGCGTGCCGGGGTAGGTGAACAGCAGGCCGGCCGCGACCTCGACCGCCTCGCGGGAGCCGACGACGGTCCGCAGCCGCGCGGTGTCGTGCGACCCCAGCATGTTCCACTGGCGCGCGGTGACCGCCCACGGCACGGCCGAGTCGAAGTCCCGCATCGTCGCGACCATCGAGGCACCGTCGCGGCGCGGGACCGGCACGGGCATCCCCAGGAACCCCAGGTCGGAGCCCGGCGGCACGAGCCAGGTCCACACCGGCCGGGTGAAGCCCGAGTAGTTCATGTTCGCGTGCCAGCCGTCGCCCGCGAGGTCCGCGCCCGCGTCGTGGAAGTGCTCGCTGACGAGCACGGCGTCCGGGTTGACCTGGGACATCGTGCGCCGGATCGTGCGGGCGACCTCGCGCGTGAAGTCGTCCGACGCGTACCGGCCCGTCATGTTCGCCACGTCGATGCGCCAGCCGTCGAGGGACGTCGGCGCGCCGAGCCACCGCCCGATGACCGACTCCGGTCCCTCGATCATCCGCTGCGCGAGCGAGCCGGCCGCATAGTTGAGCTTCGGCAGCGACGCGTGCTCGAGCCAGCCGACGTAGCCCGGAGCGGCGTCGGTCCAGTAGTAGTACGACGCCTCCTCGCTCGCGGCGTCGGCCTGGGCGCGGGCGAACCACTCGTGGCCGGCGCCCGTGTGGTTCGTCGTGAGGTCGCCGATGAGGTGCATGCCGCGCGCGTGCACCGCAGCGCTCAGCGACGCGAGCGCGCCGTCACCGCCGAGCAGCGGGTCGACGTGGTCGAACGTGCTCGCGTCGTACCGGTGGTTGGAGCGCCCCGGGAAGACCGGGGTCAGGTACAGGACGTCGACGCCGAGCCGCTCGAGGTGGTCGAGGTGCTGCTCGACGCCCGCGAGGTGCCCGCCGAAGTACTGCTGGGACGTGCCCGGCCCCGATCCGATCGGCTCGTCGTCCCAGCGCGCCGGCAGGGCCCAGTCCGGCAGCGGACCCGCGGGCGGCCCCTCGTGCGCCTGCGGACCCGAGCCCGCGCGCGCGAACCGGTCCGGGAACACCTGGTAGACGACCGCACGGTCGAGCCAGGCGGGAGCGGAGCCGTGCACGGTCAGGCGGAAGTCGTGCGCATCGGGGACGTCGCGGGCGTGGACGCCGCTCGCGTTGAGCCAGCGGTAGCCACCGGGCTCGTCGAGCAGCGCGCGGTAGCCCGTCACCGGGTTGTGCACGGGGACGTCCGCGACGTACCAGCGCTCGTGGGCATCCGTGCGGTCCAGGCGCGCCGGCACGAACCGTGGCTCGCCGTCGCGCACGGTCCGGACCCACAGCGCACGCTCGCTCCCGGTGGCGGGCACCCTGAACCGCACGGGCACCACGTCACCGAGCGCGGGCGTGGCCTGCGGTACGTACAGCTCGGAACCGTCGTGGTGCGGGTCGTCGAGCAGGTGCGGTGCACCGGCCCGCCGCTCGCGACGCGTCGGCGAGTCGGTCATCTGACGCTCACTCCTGCTCTGCCTGTGGCGTGCTCAGCCCTTGACCGAGCCGGCCGTCAGTCCCGAGACGATGTACTTCTGCAGGAACAGGAAGAGCAGCACCACGGGGATGGCCGCGAGCACGGCGCCGGCGGCGAACAGCCCCCAGCGCGCCGTCCGCTCGTCCGCCGCCCAGTAGTAGAGCCCGACGGCGAGCGTGTACTCCTCGGGCCGCTGCAGCACCACCTTGGCGACGATGAACTCCCCGAACGTCCCGATGAACGACAGGAGCCCGACGACCGCGAGGATCGGGGCGACCAGCCGCAGGATGATGGTCCAGAAGATCTGTGCGTGCGAGGCGCCGTCGATCTTGGCCGCCTCGTCCAGCTCGCGCGGCACGGTGTTGAAGAACCCGTACATGAGGAACGTGTTCACCCCGAGCGCGCCTCCGAGGTAGACGGCGATGAGCCCGTACCGGCTGTTGAGCCCGAGGGCGGGGAACACGTCGCCGATCGAGAGCAGCACCAGGAAGATCGCGACGAACGCGAGCATCTGCGGGAAGATCTGCACGATCAGGAGCGCCGTCAGGCCACCGCGCCGACCCTGGAACCGGAAGCGTGAGAAGGCGTAGGCGGCGGCCGCTCCCATGAGCACGGTGCCCACGGCCGTCACCGTGCAGATCACGATGGAGTTGACGAACCAGCTCCCGTACCCGCGAGCCCACAGGGCCTGGTAGTTCGCGAGGTCGATGGTGCGGAACAGCTTGTTCGAGCCCGTCAGGGTGCCACCCGGGTTGAGCGACGCGGACAGCACGTACACCAGGGGCAGGACGCAGAGCACGATCATGACGATCGCGACGACGTGCCGCCAGCCCACCTCGATCCACCAGCGGCGTCCCCGCAGCACGTTGTCCCGCGCGGCGACCTCTCTCGTCACGGAGGTGTCGGCCATCTCAGAGGTGTGGGCCATCTCAGATCTCCTCGAGGGTGCGGGTGCGGCGGAAACCGAGGTAGGCGATCAGCCCGACCACGATGAAGATGAGGATCGACAGCGCGCTCGCGAGTCCGTACTGCTTGGTGCCGCTCTCGAAGGCCACGGAGTAGACCATCGAGATCAGGATGTCGGTGTGGCCGACCACGACGGGCGCACCCACGAAGTTCGGGCCGCCGCCGGTCAGCATGTAGATGAGCGTGAAGTTGTTGAAGTTGAACGCGAACGACGAGATCAGCAGCGGCGCGACCGAGATCATGAGCAGGGGCAGCGTCATGGAGCGGAAGATCCGCCAGGCGCCGGCACCGTCGATCCGCGCCGCCTCGATGGTGTCCTCCGGGATGGCCTGGAGCGCGCCCGTGCAGACGAGGAACATGTACGGGAAGCCCAGCCAGAGGTTGACCATGAGGATCGACGCCTTGGCCATCCACGGGTCGGTGAGCCAGGGGACGTTCGCGCCCCCCAGCAGGACCTCGTTGATGAAGCCGAACTTCGAGTTGAGCATGCCTCGCCAGACGAGCGCGGACAGGAACCCCGGGAACGCGTACGGGAGGATCAGCAGCGAACGGTAGATCTTCCGGCCGCGGACGCGCGGGTCGTTGAACACGATCGCGAGGAACAGCCCGAGGGCGAACGTCGTGAGCACCGAGAGCGCCGCGAACACGAACGTCCAGGCGGTGATCTGCAGGAACGGCCCGGTCAGCCGCGAGTCGGTGAAGACGCGTGTGAAGTTGTCGAAGCCGACCCCGACGCGCCAGCCCGGGGTGAGCCGGTCGCCGGCCTGGGACACGAAGTTGCCCGTGTGCGACGGGGTGTACGTGACGCCGGTCGCGGTGTCGGTCATCGTGTCGGCCGCCGCGTCGTACTTGAGCGTGGGCTGGTAGACGTAGCCCGTGGAGCCGTCCTGGGTGCGGACCGAGCCGTCCGCGGGATTGTCGGAGAACGGCACCCGCAGCGCGGTGATCGCGTCCTGCTCCTGGGCGATGGTGGCGAACCCGAGCACGTCCCAGCCCGGCACGGCCGTGACGCGGCCACTCTCGACGGAGGCGTCGGCGACGACGGTGAACGGCTGCGTCGCCGTGCCGACCTCGACGTCGCCGTCCTGGACCACGGCGAACCCGAGCTCACCGGCGTGGCGCACCACCGTCAGCGGGAGGGTCGGCGAGTCCTCGACGCGCGTCTCGTTCTGGATCGCGATCGCCTCGATCGCGTCGGACTTGGTGGAGTTGTGCCCGTCGCCGTAGTTCGTGAACGCGACGTAGCCGGTGTATGCCATCACGAACAGCTGGTAGACGAGAAGGAAGAGCAGGCCGGGGACGAGGTACTTGCCGGGGACCGCGCGCCGCGAGAAGTAGACCCAGTTCACCACCAGGAGGGCGACGGCGAGGAACGCGAGGATGCCCCACGACCGCACCGCGAGCGCCGCGAGGATCCCGTAGACGCCCAGGGCGTCGACGACCCCGACGAGCACGAGCTTGGCGACGAAACCGGGAGACATGGTCCGGGCGTGGGACCCGTCCCCGCGCGAGCGGCGGGGGGACCCGGCGCCGGGCTCCCGCGGCGGGGCGACGTGCTCGACGGTCTGCTGGTCGGTCATGCGGGTCCTCCGGTGCGCGCGGGTGACTGCTGGAGAGATCGCCGCGAGTGCACGGCGCAGGACAACGATGTCCCGCCGGGCCGCTGTGCGCAGCCCGGCGGGACCTCGTCGACCGTCAGACCTTGTCGACGGCGTCCTGGATGTTGGTCACCATCGTGGCCCACGTGCTGGCCGGGTCGGCCTGGCCACCGATGATCTGGGCCTCGGCTGCGCCCCAGAAGGCCCACACCGTGCTCATCGCCGGGATGGCCGGCATCGGGGCACCGGTCGCGCCGGCGTCGTTGAAGCCCTTGAGGATCGGGTCAGTGACCTTCGCGGCGGACGCGGCGTTCGCCGGCATGCGGCCACCCTGCTCGAACAGGAGGTCCTGAGCGGCCTCGGTCGACAGGTAGTTGACCACGAGCTCGTTGGCGAGGACCGGGTTCTTCGACTTGGCCGAGATGAAGACGCCCTGGACGCCGACGAACGGCTGGGCCGGCTGACCGCCGGCGCTCGGGACGGGGAGCACGGAGATGTCCATGCCAGCCGCCACGAAGGCCGAGGTGTTCCACGGGCCGGTGATCATGTACGGCGCCTGGCCGTCGAGGAACGCCTGCTTGGCCTTGTCGCCGTCGATCGCGAGGTCGAGGACCTTCTCCGTGCCGAGCTTGGCCAGGTACGCGGCGTACGCGGTACCGGCGTCGCCACCGAGCGCGAGCGTCTTGGTGTAGGAGCCGTCCGCGTTCTGCTTGAACACCGGGGCGCCGAACGAGGTCTGCAGCGGGTACAGGTGGTACGGGTCGGACGCGTCACCCTGCTGGATGAGCACCGAGAACGGGGTCCCGGCCGTCTTGGCCTGGGTCACCAGGTCGTCGAACGTCGTCGCGGTGGTCTCCTTGAGGAGCGCGTTGTTGCGGACCAGGGCGATGTTCTCGATCGAGATCGGCGTGCCGTAGGTCTTGCCGTCGTAGGTCACGCCGGCGATGGCCGAGGCCGAGAAGTCCTTCGCCTTGTCGCCGAGCTCGACGGGCGCCACGACGCCGTTGTTGACCCACTCGCCCAGTCCGTCGTGGGCCGAGACGATGACGTCCGGGCCCTCGCCGGTCGGGACCTGCGCGACGAAGTCCTTGCCGATGTCGCCCGACGCCTTCTGCACGAGGGAGACCTTGACGCCGGTCTTCTCGGTGAACGCGTCGACGACCGGCTGCATCTCCTTGATGCGGGTGTCGTCCACCCACATCGTCAGGGTACCGGAGAGGGCTGCGGTGGTCGCAGTCTCGGCGGGGGTGGTCTCGGCCGTCGTCGGGGTGTTCGACGACCCGCTGCACGCCGCCAGCGTGAGCGCCACGCCCAGGGCGGTGGCAGTAAGAGGGATGCTCCGTCGCATCTTCGTGTCTCCAAGGATCTGTGGGAGAAGCCGTACGTCGACGGGATATCCCACCGACTCTGGCCTGATGGCACGACGCTAGCCCGCTTGCCGCGGAGTCTGCAACTCGTTACGGTAACTTTCAGGCAACATTTTCACGGCAAGCGGGTGACCCGCGGGCCTGCTCACGGACGAGGAGGTCCCGTGTCCCCTACGCTGCCGCACGTGCGTACTCGATTGACTGACCTGGCCGAACAGGCGGGCGTCAGCACGGCGACCGTCTCGCGCGTGCTGAACGGCAAGAACGGCGTCTCCACCCAGACCCGCCAGGCGGTCCTGGCAGCTCTCGACCTGCTCGGCTACGAGCGACCCGAGAAGCTGCACACCCGGTCACGGGGCCTCGTCGGGCTCGTCGTGCCCGAGCTCACGAACCCGGTGTTCCCGGCGTTCGCCCAGGTGGTCGAGTCGATGCTCTCCGAAGCCGGCTACACGCCCCTGCTGTGCACGCAGTCACCCGGTGGCACGACCGAGGACCAGTACGTCGAGATGCTCCTCGAGCACTCGGTCGCCGGGATCGTCTTCATCTCCGGGCTGCACGCGGACACGACAGCCGGCCGCGACCGCTACCAGCGCCTGCGCAGCCGCGGGATGCCGATCGTCCTGGTCAACGGCTTCGCCGAGGGCGTCGACGCGCCTGCGGTCTCGAGCGACGACGCAGCCGCGATGGACCTCGCGTTCCGGCACCTCATCTCGCTCGGCCACCGGCGGATCGGCCTCGCCATCGGCCCTGAGCGCTTCGTCCCGGCCCAGCGCAAGGTGGCGGCCTTCACCGACAACCTCGCGCGGCACCTCGACGACACCGACCCGGCGAGCCACATCGTGACGACGCTGTTCACCGTCGAGGGCGGGCAGGCAGCGGCCGGGGAGCTCATCGCGACCGGCCACACCGCGATCATCTGCGGCTCGGACCTCATGGCGCTCGGCGCCATCCGGGCGGCCCGGGCGCGCGGGCTCGACGTGCCGGCGGACATCTCTGTCGTGGGCTACGACGACTCGCCTCTCATCGCCTTCACCGACCCGCCGCTCACCACCGTCCGCCAGCCCGTCCAGGCGATGGGCCACGCCGCGGTCAGCGCGCTCGTCGCCGAGATCAACGGCGTCCGGGGCACGCGGACCGAGCTGCTCTTCCACCCCGAGCTGATCGTGCGCGGATCGACGGGCGTGGCTCCCGCCGTACGCTGAAACCGACGCTCTCGCGCCGGGCCGTCATGGGCCGGCGCAGCCGGACCCACCGACCGACCGATCGGGTGCATGCGCCCGTCCCGCCGAATCGAGGCACTTCTCCGTGAGCACGAACACCACGCTCGGCAACATCACCACCACGCTGGTCCACGCCGCCGGGTCGCCGTCGGCCGAGTGGTGGCGGCACGCGGTCATCTACCAGGTGTACCCGCGGTCGTTCGCCGACGCGTCGGGCGACGGGATCGGCGACCTCCCCGGAATCACCTCGAAGCTGGACCACCTCGCACGCCTCGGGGTCGACGCGATCTGGCTCTCGCCGTTCTACCGCTCTCCGCAGGCCGACGCGGGCTACGACGTCGCCGACTACCGGGACGTCGACCCGTTGTTCGGCACGCTCGCGGACTGCGACGTCCTGCTCGAGCGGGCCCACCGCCTCGGTCTGCGGGTCATCATCGACCTGGTCCCGAACCACACGTCCGACGAGCACGTCTGGTTCCGCGCGGCGCTCGCGGCCGGTCCGGGCAGCCCGGAACGCGCGCGCTACCTGTTCCGCGACGGCAAGGGCGAGCACGGCGAGCTGGCGCCCAACAACTGGACGTCGATCTTCGGTGGCCCCGCGTGGACCCGCACCACCGACCCCGACGGCCGCCCCGGCCAGTGGTACCTGCACCTGTTCGACACGCGTCAGCCGGACCTCGACTGGACCAACCCCGAGGTGCGGGGCGAGTTCGAGAGCATCCTGCGGTTCTGGCTCGACCGTGGCGTCGACGGCTTCCGGATCGACGTCGCGCACGGCCTCGTCAAGGCGCCGGGCCTGCCCGACTGGGACGGCGAGGCCTCGATGATCGAGGGCAGCCTCGACGACGACGGCTCGACCGCCACGGGCGACTCCGGACCCATGTTCGACCAGGACGGCGTCCACGACGTCTACCGCGCATGGCACCGCGTCCTCGCCGAGTACGACGGTGACCGCGCGCTGGTCGCCGAGGCGTGGGTCGAGCCCCTGGCGCGGCTCGTGCGTTACGTCCGGTCCGACGAGATGCACCAGGCGTTCAACTTCTCGTTCCTCACGACCCACTGGGACGCCGCCGCGCTGCGGGCCGTCGTGACCGCCTCGCTCGCCGCGAGCGACGAGGTCGGGGCGCCCACGACGTGGGTCCTGTCGAACCACGACGTCGTGCGCCACACCTCCCGGCTCGGGCTCGCCGAGCCCGGCTCGCGGCCGAACGGCATAGGGGCGGTCGACGAGCAGCCCGACGAGCAGCTCGGCCTGCGCCGCGCGCGGGCCGCGACGCTCCTCATGCTGGCCCTGCCGGGTTCGGCATACCTCTACCAGGGCGAGGAGCTCGGGCTGCCCGAGCACACCGCGCTCGACGACGACCTCCGCCAGGACCCCGCGTGGTGGCGCTCGGGCTACACCGAGCGCGGCCGGGACGGCTGCCGCGTGCCGCTGCCCTGGGTCGCCGACGCGCCGGGCTTCGGGTTCTCGCCGACGGGCGCAGCCTGGCTCCCGCAGCCGGACTCGTGGGCCGCCTACGCCCTCGACGCCCAGCGGGGCACCCGAGGCTCGACGTACGAGCTGTACCGCGAGGCGTTGCGCCTTCGCCGGGACTTCCACCTCGGCTCGGGCTCGCTGTGCTGGGTCGACGGCTCTGACCAGGACGCGACGACCCGCGTCGTGGCGTTCGCCAACCGGGACGTCTACGTCGTCGCCAACCTGGGCGCCGAGCCGATCGCGCTGCCGCGGTCCGACACGCTCCACGTCCTGCTCGCGAGCGGCGAGCTCACGACGAGCGACGACGGGACGATCCTCGTCCCGAGCGACACGACGGTGTGGGGGCGGCTGGGCTGAGCCCGGTCGCGCCGGCCGGTCACTCGACGCGCCGGACGGCCGCTCGCCGGGCGGGCGTCAGGCTGGTCAGGCGCCGGCCGGGGCTCCCACGTGGAGCGCCACCGCGGTGTGCGGTGCGACGCGCACGTCCGCGACGCCGTCGCGCACCGCGACCGGGTCACCCGCGCACCTGCCGTCGACTGCCGGTCCCGCCACGACGTCGCAGTACGAACCGTCCGACAGCGTCGTGGGGACCTGCGCCGCCACCTCGACGTCGCCGCCGTTGAGCACGACGAGCCCGCGCGTGCCCCGGCTGAGCGCGAACGCGTCGCCGTCCTCCCATCGGTCACCCACCGGGTCGTCGCCCACCGCGTCGCGCCAGCCGACCATGCCCTCAATCGCGGTCCAGCGGTGCTGGCACACCCACTCGCCGTCGGTGTAGGTCACGTCCGGGCCGACCGGCGCCGCGCACTGCGCGTCCAGGACCTTGCCGGCCGCGTCCTGCACGGGTCCGGCATCGCGATCGGTGAACGCGTACCCCGAGTAGACGATCGGCCGGCCGTAGTCGGTCGCCAGCATCAGCACGTTGGCCAGCACGTAGTCGGCGCCGTCGCGGTACCCGAGCGTCGAGCGACTGCGCTCGGTGTCGTGGTTCTCGACGAAGATCCAGGCCTTGTCGGACGGCAGGTACGTGGAGCCGGTCCCCAGCCCGGCAGCGAGCCGCAGCGACCCGCCACGCACCATCCCGGTCACGTCCTTGCCCCAGCCGAACTCGAGCACGTCGCCGATCGCCGTGTACTGCTCGGGCGTGACGGGCTCGCCGGTGCCGCGGATCACCTCCGAGACGATCCGGGTGCCCGCGGGCAGCCGAGCCACGATGGCGGCGAGGTCCTCGGCGGGCAGGTGCTTGGCGGCGTCGATGCGGAACCCGTCGACCCCGAGCGAGAGCAGGTCCGTCAGGTAGGCGGCGATCCCGTCCTGGACGCGCCCCGTACCGGTCGCGAGGTCGGCGAGGTTGACGAGCTCGCAGCTCTGCACCTGGAAGGCGTCCTTGTAGCTGCTGATGTCGTCGGCCGGGCCGACCCCGCAGTGGTGGAAGTCACCGGCGGCGTCCGACCAGATGCCCGGGTAGTCGTAGTGGGAGTAGGGGGAACCGGCCCAGCCCGTCCCGCGCGCGTCCTTGCCGGTCATGTGGTTGACCACCGCGTCGGCCAGGACCTCGACGCCCGCGGCGTGGCAGGCAGCGACCATCGCGCTGAGCTGCGCACGCGTGCCGAGCCGGGACTCGAGGCGGTAGCTGACGGGCTGGTAGGCCGTCCACCACTGGCTCCCGAGGACGTGCTCCTGCGGCGGCGAGGTGAGGACCCAGCCGTAGCCGGCGGGTCCGAGGTGGTCGGTGCACTCGGCCGCGATCGCGTCCCACGTCCACTGGAAGAGCTGCACGCCGACGTCGCGCGCACCAGCAGGCGCGGCGACCGCCGCCGGACCGGTCGGCGCCGAGGTCGCCGCCGGGGCCGGGACGCCCGTCGTGCAGGCGGCGCTCACCGCCACGACCGCCGCCGTGAGCAGCGTGAGAGCCGCGTTCCTTGACCGTCGTGCCGTCCGTGCTGTGCAGCGCTGCACGCGTGCTCCCCCGGTCGTCGTCGTCGAGCGTCGCAAGCGTACTGAAACTTGCGGCGACGCGCCTCGGACCCGCGCGCGCTCAGCCCCCCGAGACGCTCAGCTCAGCCTCGTGAAGCGCGCGGCGGAAGCCCTCCGACAGGTCGCGTGAGTCGAGCCAGCCCTCCGGGAGCGACGGTCGCTTGGGCGAACCCGCGCGCCCGCGCTGGCCCTCCGCGCCGGCACCCGGGTAAGGCTGGTCGAGGTCGAGGCCGGCAAGACGGTCGTCGAGCTCGGCGAGCGTCGAGACCAGGCCGAGCTGAGCCCGGACCTCGCCGCCTACGACGTACCCCTTGAAGTACCAGGCCATGTGCTTGCGCATCTCCCGCAGGGCCTTCGACTCCTCGCCGAAGGTCTCGACCATGAGGACCGCGTGCCGCCGGACGACCGCCGCGACCTCACCGAGACCGGGCCGCCGGCGCTCGTCCGAACCAGCGAACGCAGCAGCGAGGTCCGCGAACAGCCACGGACGCCCCTGGCACCCGCGCCCGACGACGACCCCGTCGCACCCGGTCTGCGCCACCATCGCGAGCGCGTCCTCGGCCGACCAGATGTCCCCGTTGCCGAGCACCGGGATGTCGGTCACGGTCTTCTTGAGCAGCGCGATGGCCTCCCAGTCGGCCGTGCCCGAGTAGTAGTCCGCCGCGGTGCGCGCGTGCAGGGCGACCGCCGCGACCCCGACCTCCTGCGCGACGAGCCCGGCCTCCAGGTACGTCAGGTGGTCGTCGTCGATGCCCTTGCGCATCTTGACGGTGACCGGGACCCCGTGCGGGCTCGCGGCGTCGACGGCCGCGCTGACGATCGAGCGGAACAGGTCCCGCTTCCAGGGGAGCGCCGCACCGCCGCCGCGGCGGGTCACCTTGGGGACCGGGCAGCCGAAGTTGAGGTCGATGTGGTCCGCGCGGTCCTCCGACGCGATGAGCCGCACGGCCGCGGCCACCGTCACCGGGTCGACGCCGTACACCTGCACGGACCGCGGCTTCTCGTCCGGCTCGTGCGCGATGATCCGCATGGACTCCTCGCCGCGCTCGACCAGCGCACGCGACGTCACCATCTCGGCGACGTACAGGCCCGCACCCGACTCGCGGCACAGCCGTCGGAACGCCGCGTTGGTCACGCCGGCCATCGGCGCGAGCACCACGGGCGTGTCGATCGTCAGCGGGCCGATGCGCAGCGGTGGAAGAACGCGCGTCGCAGTGTCGGCGACGGGCACGCCGTCGACGAGGGCGGTCGCGGTGGCGCTCGGGAGGTTCACCGCACGATTGTCCCCCACGTGTCGACCCGCTCAGCCGAGCAGCCAGCCGCTCTCCTCGGCGATCCGCACCGCCTCGGCACGCGTACGGGCGCCCGTCTTGCCGATCGCCGACGAGAGGTAGTTGCGCACCGTGCCCTCGGACAGGAACAGCCCGCGCGCGATGTCGGCCACCGTGCCGCCCGATCGCGCCGCACGCAGCACCTCGTGCTCGCGCGCCGTCAGCGGCGTCTCGCCCGTCATCAGCGACTCGACCGCGAGCGCCGGGTCGACGACCCGAAGGCCCGCCGCGACCCGCCGGACGGCGTCGGCGAGCTGGGCCGCGGGGGTGTCCTTGACGACGAAGCCGGATGCCCCAGCCACGAGCGCGCGCCGCAGGTACCCGGGGCGACCGAAGGTCGTGACCACGAGGACGCGGCACGACGGGAGCGCGGCGACGAGGAGCTCAGCCGCCGCGATGCCGTCGATCCCGGGCATCTCGACGTCGAGCAGCGCGACGTCCGGACGGTGCTGGAGCGCCGCAGCCACGACCTCGTCGCCCCGCGCGACCTCGACGACGACCTTCAGGTCCGGCTCGAGGTCGAGCAGCGCCGCGAGCGCGCCGCGCACGAGCGCCTGGTCGTCGGCGAGGAGCAGCCGGATCGGCGCGCTCATCGCTGACGCGCGACGCGCAGCTCGAAGCCGCCCTGGGCCGAGCGGCCGGCGCTCACCACGGCGCCGACTGCCTCAGCACGCTCGCGCAGCCCGACGAGGCCGGTCCCGTCGCCGCGCGCGCGTGGCGTCGCGGGCGTCACACCCGGTTCGGTGCCGCCGCCCGGTTCGGTGCCACCGCCTCGTTCGGTTCCACCGCTCAGCTCGGTGCCCCCGCCCGGGCCGCGGCCGTCGTCGCTCACGACGGCCGAGCTCCCCCGCACCGTGATCATGCAGCGCCGCGCGCCCGAGTGCCGGATCACGTTCGTCACGCCCTCGCGCACCGTCCACGCGAACACGTCGCGAAGGTCGTCCGGGACGTCGTCGAGCTCGGTCGACAGCTGGGCGTCGACGCCCATCGCCGTCAGCGCGACGCGCGCCGACGCGAGCTCCCCCGCCAGGCTGACGACGCGGAAGCCCTGGACGGTCGACCGCACGTCGGCGAGCGCCGCGCGCGCCAGCGACTCGATGTCGGCGATCTCGCGCGCCGCGCCCGCCGGGTCGCGCTCGAGCAGACGTCCCGCGAGCTCCGACTTCACGGTGATCACTGTCAGGGAGTGCCCGAGCAGGTCGTGCACGTCGCGCGCCATGCGCTCGCGCTCACGCGCGACCGCAAGGTCCGCGAGCTCGGTCCGGGCCGCGGCGAGCTCGGCGTTGCGGGCCATGACCTGCGTCACCCCGAAGATCGCGAACGCCGCGAGCAGGATCTGCACGCCGATGCCCGCATCCGTCTCCCAGCCGTCCACCACGTGCGGGAGGCCCTCGCCGGCGACGGCGAGCAGCACGACCACCCCGAGCGCCACGCGGGGAGCCAGCATGAACACCGCGGACACCGCCATGAAGACCAGCCCGGCGAGCGACGTCTCGCCGCCCGCGAGCGCCATGCCCCCGACGAGGACGGCCTCGCCGACGAGCACAGGCCACGCCTCGCCGGCGCGGTGGCTCGTCCGACCCGGCCCGCGGCTGCGGATCGTGCGGGACAGGCCGACGACGAAGACGGTCGCGAACGCCACGACGCTGACGAGCGACACGATCCGGGCGACCCCGCGAGGCGCCGACCATGCGCTCGACCACGGGTAGACGAGGTACACGAGCCAGACAGCGCCGAACACCGGGCCCAGCCTGCGCATCGACCGGCGCACCGGCAGCGGCGCCGCGGGCGCTCCCGCCGCCTCGAGCTCGCGAGGACGAGGCTGCGCGCGGGTGGTCACGGCGAACACCGTAGCCCCCGCACGCTGCCCGTCCCCGGGGTCAGACCCGCGCCGTGTCGCGACGGAACATCACGGCGGCGCCCGTGACGAACACCACCGCCCACGCACCGAGGTTGGCGACGGCGACCCAGGACCAGCCGCCGCCCACGAGCGGCGTGCGGGCGAGCTCCGCGAGACCGTAGAGCGGGGTGAACCGGGCGATGGTGGCGAACAACCCGTCCGTGAGCGGCACGAACAGTCCGCCGGCGAACGCGAGGATCGCCAGCACCGGACCGAGCATCTGCATCACGTTCTCGGCGGGCAGCAGGTACCCCAGGAAGAGCCCGAACGCCGCGAACACCGACGAGCCCAGCCACGCGATGAGCGCCGAGGTGACCCAGACCGATGCGTCGGCCTGCGCGCCGGCGACCACGCCGACCGCGAAGACCACGACCACCGAGGCGAGCCCGAGGACCATCGCGACGACGATCTTCGTGAGGATGTAGGCCACCGGCCGCAGCGGCGTCAGGCGCAGCTGGCGGCTCCAGCCGAGCGCACGCTCGACCGAGACCATCGCGCCGCCGCTCGCCGAGGCGAGCATCGCGCCGTACACCGCCATCGACACCATGATCCAGGCGGTGACGTTGCCGTGGCCGACCGAGGTCGTCCGGTAGTCGCCCTGCGTGCCGAAGATCAGGAAGAACGCCGGCGGCATGATGAGCGCGAGCACGACGGTGCGCCGGTTGCGCAGGAGCCGGCGCAGCTCGATCGTCAGGAACGTCCGGTTGAGCCCCCCGCGCACGGGGCGCCGGGCCGTCGGCGCCTCGGCAGGCATCCGGTCGAGCTCCTGGGTGGTCGTCGTGGCGGTCATCGCGTGCTCCCTGCGGTCGTGAGGGACGGGGTGGTGAGGTGCGCGCCGTCGGACGTGAGCGCGATGAACGCGTCCTCGAGGTTGTGCGACGAGATCTCGAGGTCGCGCGCGGGCGTCGCGGTCAGCAGGTGCCGCACGACGCGGTCGGAGTCGGCCGTCTGCAGCAGGACCCGCTCGCCGCGGACCTCGGCCCGGTCGACGCCGGGCATGGCCGCGAGCTCGGCGAGGCCGGCGCCGGGCAACGTGGCCGAGACGACCCGGCCCGACGACAGGTTCTTGACCTCGGCCGCGCTGCCGTCCGCCACGACGACCCCCTGCCTGACGAGCACGATGCGGTCGGCATAGGCGTCGGCCTCGTCGAGGTAGTGGGTCGCGAAGATCACCGTACGGCCCCGCGCCGCGTCGGCCCGGATCGCCCGCCAGAACTCGCGGCGACCCTCGACGTCCATGCCCGTCGTCGGCTCGTCGAGCACGAGCAGGTCGGGCTCGGGGACGAGCGCCATCGCGAACCGCAGCCGCTGCTGCTGACCGCCCGAGCACGCGCCGACCATGCGGTCGGCGATCGATACGATCCCGGCACGTTCGAGGACGTCCGTGACCGGCCGGGTCAGGCCGAACAGCGACGCCGTGAGCTGCACGGTCTCGGCGACGGTGATGTCCTTGAGGAGGCCGCCGGTCTGCATCACCGCGGAGACCCGCCCGCGGGTGATCGCCTCGGCGGGGTCGAGCCCGAACACCGACACGCTCCCCGAGTCAGGGCGGCTCAGGCCGAGCACCATGTCGATGGTGGTCGTCTTGCCGGCACCGTTCGGTCCGAGGAAGGCGACGATCTCGCCGGGCTCGACCACGAGGTCGAGCCCGACGACGGCGTGCACCGAGCCGTAGCTCTTGTGCAGGTCATGCAGCTCCAGGGCTGCCGGTCGCTGTGAGGACGTCATGGCACGAGCCTGCTCGACCCGGGCACCCGGCCGGCAGGCCGGGCGTCACGTCATCGACGTGACGGATGTCATGAACCCCCGGGGTCAGGCGCCGATCAGCCGGGCAGCGAGGTACGCCGAGACCTGGTCGAGCGCGACCCGGACCTGCGACATGTCGTCGCGGTGGCGGATCGTCACGGCCTGGTCGTCGAGCGTCTCGAAGTCCACCGTGATGCAGAACGGCGTGCCGATCTCGTCCTGGCGACGGTAGCGGCGGCCGATCGCCCCGGCGTCGTCGAACTCGATGTTCCAGCTCCTGCGCAGCTCGGCAGCGAGGTCGCGCGCCTTGGGCGAGAGCGCCTCGTTGCGCGACAGCGGCAGCACCGCCGCCTTGACCGGCGCGAGGCGCGGGTCGAGCTTGAGGACCACCCGGGTGTCGACGCCGCCCTTGGTGTTAGGTGCCTCGTCCTCGGTGTAGGACTCGACGAGGAACGCCATGAGCGAGCGCGTCAGCCCCGCCGCGGGCTCGATGACGTAGGGCACCCAGCGCTCGTTCTTGGCCTGGTCGAAGTACGACAGGTCCTGGCCGGAGTGCTCGGTGTGCGTCTTGAGGTCGAAGTCGGTGCGGTTCGCGATGCCCTCGAGCTCGCCCCACTCGCTGCCCTGGAACCCGAAGCGGTACTCGATGTCGACGGTCCGCTTGGAGTAGTGCGACAGCTTCTCCTGCGGGTGCTCGTAGTGGCGCAGGTTCTCGCGGGCGATGCCGAGGTCGGTGTACCAGTCGGTGCGCGCGTCGATCCAGTACTGGTGCCACGTCTCGTCGGTCCCGGGCTCGACGAAGAACTCCATCTCCATCTGCTCGAACTCGCGCGTCCGGAAGATGAAGTTGCCGGGGGTGATCTCGTTGCGGAACGACTTGCCGATCTGGCCGATGCCGAACGGCGGCTTCTTGCGGCTCGTCGTGACGACGTTGGCGAAGTTCACGAAGATGCCCTGCGCGGTCTCGGGGCGCAGGTAGTGCAGCCCGGACTCGTCCTCGACCGGGCCGAGGTACGTCTTGAGCATCATGTTGAAGTCGCGCGGCTCGGTCCACTGCCCGCGCGTCCCGCAGTTCGGGCAGGCGATGTCGGCGAGGCCGTTCTCGGGCGCGCGGCCCTTCTTCTCCTCGAACTCCTCGAGCAGGTGGTCCTCGCGGAACCGCTTGTGGCAGCTCTGGCACTCGGTGAGCGGGTCCGTGAACACCCCGACGTGGCCGGACGCGACCCAGACCTGGCGGGGCAGGATCACCGCGGAGTCCAGCCCGACGATGTCGTCGCGGCTCGTGACCATCGTCCGCCACCACTGCTTCTTGATGTTCTCCTTGAGCTCGACGCCCAAGGGTCCGTAGTCCCACGCGGACCGGGTCCCGCCGTAGATCTCACCGGACGGGAAGACGAACCCACGGCGCTTGGCCAGGGAGGTGACGGCGTCAAGACGGGACGGGGCCACGTTCACACTCATTTCCTCGGGCGACCCCACACCTGGCTGGCGGAGGCTACGCACCCGAGGCTACCGGGATCGTGCGCGCCCCTGTGCCCTCCCTTGTTCTCCTCGCACCCCACTTTGACAACGATTCTCAACTGTCCGAGACTGAGCACGTGCCCACCCGCCTCCACGCAGCCTGCCTTGCGCTGCCCGTCGCCGCTGCCGTGCTCGCCCTGGGCGCCTGCTCCACCGGCAGCGCCGACGACGGTCGGCCCAGCGTCCTCGCGTCGTTCTACCCGCTCCAGCTCGTCGCCCAGCAGGTCGGCGGCGACCGCGTCGACGTGACCTCGCTGACGCCGCCCGGCGCCGAGCCGCACGACCTCGAGCTGTCACCGGCCCAGGTCGTCCGGGTCGGCAGCGCCGACCTCGTCGTCTACCTGTCCGACTTCCAGCCCGCGGTCGACGACGCCGTCGCGGCCGCCCCACCGGCCCACGCGGTCGACGCCGCTACTCTCACCACGCTCATGCCACTCGCTGGGGGCTCCGGCGACCTCGACCCGCACTTCTGGCTCGACCCGAGCCGCATGCCGGCCGTCGCCCACGCCGTCGCCGACCAGCTCAGCACGATCGACCCCGCAGGAGCGGCCACGTACGCCGCGAACGCCACGGCCCTGTCCGCACGGTTCGACGCCCTCGACGCGCAGTACGCCAGCGGCCTGGCGACCTGCGCCGACCGCGCGTTCGTCACGTCCCACGCGGCGTTCGGGTACCTCGCGGCGCGCTACGACCTCGAGCAGGTCGCCATCTCGGGGCTCGATCCGGAGGCCGACCCCTCGCCCGACCGCCTCGCCCAGATCAGCCGGCTCGTGCAGGACCGCGGGGTCAGCACGATATTCTTCGAGACGCTCGTGAGCCCCAAGGTCGCCCAGACGTTGGCCGCCGACCTGGGCGTCGACGCCCGGGTCCTCGACCCGCTCGAAGGCGTGAGCGACCCGACCCAGGACTACTTCAGCATCGCCGAAGCGAACCTTTCGGCCCTGAAGATGGCATTGTCCTGCTCGTGAGCGACAACGTGATCCAGGCCGAGGGGCTCGGCGTCCAGCTCGGCGGTCAGCAGATCCTCACCGGCATCGACCTGTCGGTGGGCCCCGGCGAGGTCCTCGCCCTGCTCGGCGCCAACGGCTCCGGCAAGTCGACGCTCGTCCGCGCGCTGCTCGGCATCGTCCCGATCTCCGACGGCAGCGTCGAGCTCCTGGGCAGCCCGCTGGGCCGGTCCGCCCCGTGGGAGCGGATCGGGTACGTGCCCCAACGGCTCCCGGCCGGCGCGGGAGTCCCCTCGAGCGCACTCGAGGTCGTGACCGCGGGCCTCCTCCACCGGCACCGCCTGCGCCCGCCCCGCGACGGTCGCGCCCGTGCGCTCGCGGCGCTCGACGAGGTCGGGCTCGCCGCAACGGCGCACCGTCCCGTCCACGAGCTCTCCGGCGGGCAGCAGCAGCGCGTCCTGATCGCCCGCGCGCTGGTGCGCCGACCCGAGCTGCTCGTGCTCGACGAGCCGACGTCCGGGATCGACATCCCCACGCAGCAGACGTTCGTCGACGCCGTCCAGCGCCTGCACGACGGCGGCGGCACCGTCGTCGTCATCCTTCACGAGCTCGGACCGTTCGCACCGCTGATCGAGCGCGCCGTCGTCCTGCGCCACGGACGGATCGCGCACGACGGCGCACCCCCGAGCGCCCGTGGCGAGCACGCGACGCCCGACCACGACCACACGCACGCCCACCCCGGGCCGACGCCTCCCCCGACCACGCGGACGATGTCCGTGGAGGTGAACCTGTGAGCTGGATCGAGACGCTCACGACCATGCTGGCTTCGCCCCTGATGCAGCGCGCCTTCCTCGCCGCCATCCTGGTCGGGGCAGCGGCCCCCGTCGTCGGCACGTTCCTGGTCCAGCGCCGGATGTCGCTCATGGGAGACGGCATCGGGCACGTCGCGCTCACCGGTGTCGCGCTCGGCTGGCTCGTCGGCAACTGGGCGGGCCTGGCGCCGCACGACGCGCTGGCCGTCCCCGGCGCCGTGGTCGCGGCGATCATCGGCTCGGTCGTCATCGAGCTCGTGCGCGAACGCGGGCAGACCAACGGCGACCTCGCGCTCGCGCTGATGTTCTACGGCGGGATCGCGGGCGGCGTGCTGCTCATCAAGGTCGCCGGCGGCACGAACGCCAACCTCATCAGCTACCTCTTCGGGTCGATCTCGACCGTGTCCGTCGCCGACCTCGCCTGGACGGTCGTGCTCGCGGCCGGTGTGCTCGCGGCCGGTGTCGGGCTGCGGGCCGCGCTGTTCGCCGTGAGCCACGACGAGGAGTTCGCGCGGGCGAGCGGGATCCCGGTCCGGCTGCTCAACATGCTCATCGCGACCATCGCCGCGCTGACGGTGACCGTCGCGATGCGCGTCGTCGGCCTGCTGCTCGTCAGCGCCCTCATGATCGTGCCGGTCGCGGTCGCTCAGCTGTACGCGCGGTCGTTCAGCCGCACGATGGCGGTCGCCAGCGGGATCGGCGTCGCCGTGAGCATCGTCGGGCTCGCCATCACCTACTGGGAGGACTTCCCGCCCGGGGCGACGATCGTCGTCCTCGCGATCGGTGTGTACGGCGTGGCGGCGACCCTGCGGCCGTTGCTGCAGCGGCCACAGCCCGCCGACGACCCGCACCCGGACGTCACCGACGACGTGCTCATCGCGGACAGCGCGGCAGACTGACAGCCGCGGCCGTCACCGGCCCCGGTCGAGCCCCTCTGCCGCCGTGCCCGTCGTGAGATCCGCGGCCGCGGCCTTGTCGACCGCCCGCCCGAACCGTCGGTCGCGGTGCGCGTAGTCCTCGACCGCGCGCCACAGGTGCCGGCGGTCCACGTCGGGCCACGGCTCGTCGAGGAACACCAGCTCGGCGTACGCGGACTGCCAGATCATGAAGTTCGAGATCCGTTGCTCCCCGGACGACCGCAGGAACAGGTCGACATCGGGCAGCTCGGGCTCGTCGAGGTAGCGCGCGACCGTCTTCTCGGTCACCTTCTCGGGGTCGAGCCGGCCCGCAGCGACCTCGCGGGCGATCGCCTTCGCGGCGTCGGCAATCTCCGCGCGACCGCCGTAGTTCACGCACATCGTCAGGGTGCAGGTGGCGTTGCCGGCCGTGACCCGCTCGGCCTCCTCGAGCTCGTCGATCACCGACTTCCACAGCCGGGGACGCCGCCCGGCCCAACGCACGCGCACGCCCCACGAGTCCATGAGGTCACGTCGGCGGCGCAGCACGTCCCGGTTGAACCCCATGAGGAAGCGCACCTCCTCGGGTGAGCGCTTCCAGTTCTCGGTCGAGAACGCGTACGCCGAGACGTGCGTGACACCGATCTCGATGGCCCCCGCGACGACGTCGAGCAGCGAGGCCTCGCCCGCCGCGTGACCCGCCGTCCGCGGCAGCCCGCGCGCGTTCGCCCAGCGCCCGTTGCCGTCCATGACGACCGCCACGTGCTTCGGGACGAGGGAGCGCGGGATCACGGGCGGGCGGGCACCGCTCGGGTGCGGCGGGGGTGGGACCGGCATCAGATCCTCTCGACCATCGGGAGCGAGCGCAGCTGGCGCTCGAGGTAGAACTGGCTGAAGGCCGCGACGATCCCGCTGCCCTCGCGTCGGTGGCGCTCGGCGCTCGCGTCCGCGACCGCCCAGTCGCCCGAGAGCAGCGCCGCGAGCAGGTCGAACGTCTCACGCGCGGGCGCCGTGGCCCCCGGTGGTCGGCACCCGCTGCACATCGCGCCGCCCTGAGCGACCGCGAACGCGCTGTGCGGTCCCGGCTTGCCGCACCGCGCGCAGTCGGTGAAGCTCGGGGCCCACCCTGCGATCGCGAGCGCCCGCATCAGGTAGGAGTCCAGGACGAGCCCCGGGGCGTGCTCACGCACCGCGAGCGACCGCACCGCGCCGATGAGCAGCCAGTACTGCTGGAGCGCCGGCTCGTGCTCGGCCTCCACGAGCCGGTCGGCCGTCTCGAGCATGACCGTGCCGGCCGTGTACAGCGCGTAGTCCTCGCACACCGGGCGACCGAACGCACTGAGGGTCTCGACCTGCGTGACGATGTCGAGCGACCGGCCCGTGCTCAGTTGGAGGTCGATGTGCATGAACGGCTCGAGCCGCGAGCCGAAGCGCGACGACGTCCGGCGCACACCCTTGCCGACGGCGCGCACCTTGCCGTGCGACCGGGACAGGAGGGTGACGATGCGGTCGGCCTCCCCCAGCTTCTGGGTGCGCAGCACGATCGCCTCGTCGCGGTAGAGGCTCACTTAGCCATTGTCTCCCGCAGCACCGACGCGCGCGGCCGTCCCGCGCCGGTCGTGGCTGACCGGCGCGGGACGGCCCGCGACTCAGCGAAGCGCGCGGTTGACGGCCGAGATGATGGCCTTGAGCGACGCCGTGGTGATCGACGGGTCGAGCCCGACGCCCCACAGCGTCTGGTCGCCCACCGCGCACTCGACGTACGCAGCCGCCGTCGCGTCCCCGCCGGCCGACAGGGCGTGCTCGGCGTAGTCGAGCACCTGGACGTGCACCCCGATCCCGTCGAGGGCGTTGACGAACGCGGCGATGGGCCCGTTGCCCGAGCCCTCGATCGTGCGCGGCTCGCCGTTGTCGACGAGGTCGACCGAGATGGTGTCCGGACCGTCCTCGATGCTCGCGGAGCGTGTCCCGCGCAGCGACAGCCGTCCCCACGGCGAGAGCGGGCCGCCCGGCTCGGCGGGAAGGTACTCGTCGTTGAAGATCCGCCACAGGTCGTCCGCCGTGACCTCCGAGCCGTGCTCGTCCGTGAAGCCCTGCACGACGCGGGAGAACTCGATCTGCAGGCGGCGCGGGAGATCGAGGTCGCGCTCCGACTTGAGCAGGTAGGAGATCCCGCCCTTCCCGGACTGGGAGTTCACCCGGATGATCGCCTCGTAGCTGCGACCCACGTCCTTCGGGTCGATCGGCAGGTACGGGACGGCCCACACGACGTCCTCGACCTCGGTGCCCGCCGCTGCTGCCTGCACCGCGAGCGCGTCGAGGCCCTTCTTGATGGCGTCCTGGTGCGAGCCGGAGAAGGCGGTGAACACGAGGTCCCCGCCGTACGGGTGGCGCTCACCCACCGGCAGCTGCGTGCAGGCCTCGACGGTGCGGCGGATGTGGCCGATGTCGGAGAAGTCGAGCTCCGGGTCGACACCCTGGCTGAACAGGTTGAGGCCCAGTGTCACGAGGCACACGTTGCCGGTGCGCTCGCCGTTGCCGAACAGGCATCCCTCGATGCGGTCGGCCCCCGCGAGGTAGCCGAGCTCGGCGGCCGCGACGCCGGTGCCGCGGTCGTTGTGCGGGTGCAGCGAGATGATCACGTTCTCGCGGTGGTGCAGGTGGCGGCCCATCCACTCGATCGAGTCGGCGTAGACGTTCGGGGTCGCCATCTCGACCGTCGCCGGCAGGTTGATGATGACCTTGCGCTCGGGGGTCGGCTCGAGCACGTCGAGCACCGCGTTGCACACCCGGGCGGCGAACTCGAGCTCGGTGCCGGTGTACGACTCGGGCGAGTACTCGTAGTAGACCTCGGTGCCGGGGACCGTCTCCTCGTACTTCTTGCACAGGTGCGCGCCCGACGTCGCGATGTCGACGACCCCGTCCTCGTCGGTGCGGAAGACCACCTCGCGCTGCAGCGTCGACGTCGAGTTGTACAGGTGCACGATGACGCGCTTGGCGCCCTCGATCGCCTCGTAGGTGCGCTCGATCAGGTGCTCGCGCGACTGGGTGAGGACCTGGATCACGACGTCGTCGGGGATGCGGTGCTCCTCGATGAGCATCCGCACGAAGTCGAAGTCGGTCTGCGACGCCGACGGGAAGCCGACCTCGATCTCCTTGAAGCCCATCTGCACGAGCAGCTCGAACATCTGCAGCTTGCGGGCGGGGTTCATCGGCTCGATCAGGGCCTGGTTGCCGTCACGCAGGTCGACCGCGCACCAGCGGGGCGCCTTCGTGACGCGCTTGCCGGGCCACGTGCGGTCCGGCAGGTCAACGGCGAACTGGGCGGCGTACGGGAGGTAGCGGTTCACCCGCATGCCGGAGGGCTGCTGGGGTGTGGCGGTGTCGTAGCTCATGAGGGGATCCTTCGCGGGGGTGGCTGTGGGGCGAGCGTCAGCCGGCACACCGAACACCGCGACGAGGATCCGGCCTAGAAGGCCTCGTCGCGGCGACGAAGGAGGAGGCGCGTACGCGTGAGCACCTCGACACTGTACCCCGCGGGCCGCGCCGCGCGGGACCTCCGTCTCAGCGTCGTCGGCCCGTCGCTTCCGGCCCATCGCTGGGGGCTCAGCCCAGCGCGACGAGCCCGTCCGTCGCGCGCACGAGCAGGTGACCCCCTGCGCCGACAGGTCGCGGACCGCGTCGGGCAACGGCACCGACCAGTACGGGACGCCGTCGCGCAGGCCGAACGCCTCGAGCTGAGCCGAGCCGTCGAGCGCCGTGGCCAGCGTCACCACGAGCGCGCCGTCGCTGAGCGGGCGGCCCACGATCGCCTCACCCACCTCGCGGCTCCACACGACGGCCCCGGTGTCCAGGTCGAGCACGCCGACCCGCGGACCGCCCGCGAGGACGAGCTCGCGGTCGACGGTGAGGACCGGGTCGAGCCCGGTCTCCGCGCTCCAGAGCTGACGTCCGGTCGCCAGCTCGTCACCGACGACCGACCGACCCTGGTCGATCACCACGAGCTCCGAGGCCGAGCCGGCGTTCGCAAGCTGCTCGGCAGGGAAGCCCGGCACCGCGAACTTGCGGGCACCCGTGGCGTCGTGCAGCTCGCCGCCGTGCGCGATCGACCAGGTGACGAACCGGTCGCCGAGCGGCGCGGTGAGCACATAGCTGAGGGACGGCTCCGAGAACAGCACCGTGCCTGCGTCGGCGTCGAGCACCGATGACGTCGCACCCGTCAGCAGGACGAGCCGGGGAGCGACCTCGACCCGGGCGGCACCGGCACTGAGCTCCGCCTCACTGCTGCGGTGGCGCCACACGACGTCGCCGGAGACGGCCCGCCGCCGTGCGATCTCGACGAACAGGTCGGTACCGGTCGTCGCAACCACGACGTCTGCGTCGGCGCGCGCAAAGGCGATGGAGGTGCCCGTGAAGGTCCACTGCCCGAGCACCGCACCGTCGTCGGCGCTGAGGGCCACGACGCGGTGCGTCACGCTGCGAGCGCCCTGCGGAGCACCGTTGCCGTCGGTGTAGACGGGCCACGGGCTCGTGACGACGCACACCACGACCAGTCCGACGTCGGCGCCCGTGTGCGGGCACTGCACCTCGCCACCCTCGGTACCTGCGAGCGCGACCGGCCCGAGGACCCTCGACCAGCGCGCGGCTCCCGTCGCGGGCTCGAGGGACGTCGCGCGCCACACCTCGTCTCGCGGTCCGACGACGACAAGGGCACCGCCCGCCGCGAGGACGTCGTCGTCGGTGGTCCCGCTCGCCCGCCAGAGGACCGACGGCGCGGTGCTGAGCGGGCGGATCATGCCCGCCACGGCGGCGATCCGGTCGGAGCGCGCGGCATCCCGCCGATCCATCGTGATCGTCGTCGCTGCGACCGCCAGCGCGACGATCACCGGGATGGGCCACCAACGCCGCAGCGCGGGCCACAGTCCCATCATCGAGGGGCCCTCGGGGCCAGCGGAAGCGGGTCCTGGCCGCGTCGGCATCCGGACGTCGGCGCCGTCCTCGGCGAGCTCGACGTCCTGCATCGCACGGGTGGACCTCGCTGGCCCCATCCTGCGACTCTAGGCCCGCGTGGCCGCCCCCGGGGCGCGAACGACGCGGAGGCCGCAGTCGCCGAACGACACGGTCGCCCCCGCCGGCAGCCGCACCCGCTGGCCCGGACCGCAGACGATCTGCGCGCCGTCGGCGAGCGTGACGATCGTGCCGTTCGTCGACCCACGGTCCGCGACCCAGACGCCGGCCGTGTCCAGCCCGACCTGCAGGTGCGTCTTGGAGACCGACCGCCCCGGGTCGTCGACTCGGATCACCTGCGAGTCGTCGCCGCCGCCAGGGTTGCGGCCGACGAGCAGGCTGCGCGTCACCGTCACGACGCGGCCGTCGCTCAGCTCGAGGTCAGCGGTGGCCGGGTCGAGCCCTGGCGCGGCCGGGGTCTCGTCAGGGCGCTCGTCGGGCCGAAGCGGTGCGTAGCGGGTCTGCTCGAGCTCGGGGTCGAGCCCGAAGACCGCCGGGCGCACGACCGCGAGCGCGCGCGTGTCCACGTCCGGCGCGACGCCTGGTTCCGCGAGCGGCGGCATCACCAGCGCCGGGCCGCCCGTGCGCCGGTCGGACAGGAGCGCGTCGAGGCGACGCGCGGCCGCGTCGCGGGCGGCCTCGGTGGCGGCGGCCGCGTCCGCACGAGCCCCACGACGGAGCACCTCGCGGCGCGAGGGCTCGTCGTGCGACGCCTCGTCGTGCAGCGCCTCGTCGTGCAGCGCCTCGTCGCGCTGCTGGTAGCGCGGCAGCGCGTCGGATCCGTGCGCCAGGGCACCGCGGGGAGCCCCGGTCGGCACGACCGTCACGGTCGCCGTCGGGGGCCCGGAGACAGCCGACCGCCGCTGCGGCTCCGAGCCGCGAGTGCGGCGAACCTGCGGTCGCGGCGGCGGCAGGGTCCCTGTGCGCAGGTCGACGACCTCGTCACCGGCGGACCGGTCGTGCCAGCCGCGGTTGCGGCCGGACCGGTCCCACAGGGGCGACGCGAGCACGACCAGCTGGCCGACTCCGAGCACGAGCGTGCCGGCGACGACCACCAGCCCGCGCACGACGATGCGCCGCATGCCGACGGGCCGACCGGACCGCACGTCGACGATGCGCAGACCGAGCAGGTACTTGCCGACGGTCCAGCCTCGCGCGCCCTGCGCCCACCACTGGAAGATCGCGAGTGCGGCGAGCATGCACCAGCCGAGCAGCAGGGTTGTCGGGTCGGCGACCGGAACCTCGGTCCCGGACGGGGTGCCGGCGACCGTCGCACGCACAACCGGCAGCAGCGCACCGAGCAGCAGCCCGCCGCCGCACGCGACGACCGCGACCTGGTCGACGAGGTAGGCGAGCAGGCGCCGCCCCATGGGGCGGGGACGGGGTGCGTCATGGGGTCGGTCCCTCCTGGTGGTCGCGCTGGTGGACGAGCTGCGGGCTGGAGCTCGGGGTCGGTCTCGGGCTCGGTCTCGGGGGCGGCACCCGGGATGGCCGGTCTGGTCGACGCGCGTCGAGCCGCCTCTCCCGCCGCCGGTGGCGCAGCGAGGCCAGCGAGACCCGGCTGCGGAACCGCCGGACCCACGGGACCGTTCCGCGCATCGCGGCGGCTGTGACCTCGACACGCCGCCAGTAGGCCGCGGCCTGCGCGTCGGACGGCAGCCCCGGCCCGAACACCGTGGCGTCGGCCTCGGCGGCGAGCGTCAGGACGGCCGACGCGGCGCGCGACCCCGACGCGGCGGCTCCGGTGAACGAGTCAGCGAGCGCACGGGCGCTCTCGCCGCGCGTCGCGAGGGGCGGTGCGGGGGTGCGCAGGTCGAGGGCCACGTCGAGCAGCTCGTCCCAGCCGCCTGCGACGCGTGCGACGACGTCGCTGTCGCGGCGCCTGCGACGGCGCCGCCGCGCCTTGAGCGCGACGACGAGGATCAGTGGCCCGGCGACGACGGCGAGCGGCACCGAGGCAGCTGCGGCGACCACGGCGACCTGCCGCCACGCGGACTCGGTGACCGCCGGCTTCTTCGAGTCCTGGGCCTGCGGCTGCTCGGTGTCGTCGTTCGGCGCCGCGACCGGCTCGGGAGGCGCGGGGGGCGGCTGGACGACCTGCGGCTGAGGGTCGGCCGCCGTGGTCGACGAGTCCTGCTGGGGAGTCTGGGTGCGCGGCGGGGTCGGGTCGAAGGGGACCCAGCCGTACCCGGTGAACGCGATCTCGACCCACGCCTCGACGTCCCCCGCGGTCACCGTGACGACGTCGCCCGTGCGCTGGTCGTCGGTCGGGACGAAGCCGAGCACGACACGTGCCGGCAGGCCCATCTGGCGCGCCATGAGAGCCATCGCCGACGCGTACTGCTCACCGTCACCGACCATGAGGTCCGACCCGAGCAGCGCAGCGACCCGGTCGGCTCCGTGCCCCGAGACCGAGGGGTAGTCCCCGGACTCGACGAGCCCGTGGCTGAAGTACCCGGTCTCGGCGAGGGCCTTCTGCAGGCTCCGCGCGACCTGCACCGGCGTCCCGGCGTCCCGGGCGACGTCGGCGGCCTTCGCGTCGACGGCGTCCGGCACCCCGGTCAGGGCCGGCAGGATCACGGGAGCTGCACCCGCCGCACCGATCGTCGCGTCGTCGGGCACGATCGGGACGACGACGTCCAGGGTGTACGCCAGCCCCGACGTGAGCCCGCGCGTCAGGACCCCGCCGCCCGTCGCGTCGTTGAAGCGCAGGTCGCCGGCGACGGCATCGTCCGCGAACGTCACGGCGGTCGCCTGCCCGACGGTCGGCAGCCACACACCCGTGAGAGCGCCGACCTCGATCTCGATCCGTGACGTCGCGCCACGGACGTCCGTCGGGATCGTGGCACCGACGCGCCGGAACTCGCCCGACCCCTCAGCCGAGCCGTCACCCGCGACGTTCCACACCACGCCGTCGAACTGGTCCAGCGTGGCGAGCCGCACCCGCGCACCCGCGGGCAGGCCCGTGACCGTCAGCAGCGTCGCGTCGTCCTCCTTGACGTACTTGCGGAACGCCGACAGCGGGCTCGGGTAGTCGCGCGGGTCGAACGGCGGCACGAGCACGTCGCGCACCACGTAGCGCTCTGTCGCACCCGTCACCACCGGTGCACCCAGCGCGCCGCCCGCGACCGCCAGACCCGCGAGCGCGACCAGGGCGACGACCCGGCGCGGACGCAGCATCCGGGCCCGCCAGGCCGCCCAGGTCAGCAGCACCAGGGTCAGCGAGAGGCCCGCGACCACCGGCACGACGGTCTGGCGCGTGCCCAGGACGATCGCGCCGACGAGCCCGGCGACCGGCATGAGTGCCGCGAGCGCCGCGCGCGCCGGGGTGCGGACGCGCAGCGTCGTGGCCGTCGCCGCAGCCGCTCCGACGAGGGCGAGCAGGAACGGCGCGGCGAGCAGCGTGCCGGTGGTGCCGAGCGGAGGCTGGAGCGTCAGGATCTGCTTCCACGAGGTCGCGGCCCCGGTCGCGAGCGCGCCGAGAGTGCCCGCCGTCGGGACGAACCCGGCCTCCGTCGTCCCGGGAGCCACGAGAAGCCCCCCGGCGACGAAGTACGCGACGACGACGACCGCCACGACGCTCAGTGCGGACCAACGGCGCCACGCACCCAGCGCAGCCGCGCCCGTCCCCAGCACGAGGCCACCGACGACCGCAGGGGCGAGCGCCCGCAGCCCGAACGCCGGCCCGAGCGGGGCGAGGGCGAACCCGAGCGCACCGACGAGCACGACGAGGTCCACGCCGGCTCGGGCGCCCGTCCGCGGAGCGCCCTCGGTGCCGCGTGCCATCAGCCGACGACCCTGCGCAGCACGCGCGGCAGGTCGTCGAGCGCGCCGAGGGTCCCGATGCTCAGCGAGCCCTGCGTGCGGACGCTGATCTCGGCTCCCGGCGAGCACGCGAGCACGAGGGTCCGGGTCCCCACCGGGACGTGCCGGGCCGCGGCTCGCAGGTCGGCGGGTGTCGGCACCGACCCGGTGACGAGCACGGCGACCGACGCCGAGGGCGCCTCGCGAGCGATCCGTCGGCCCAGCCCCGAGACCCCTGTCCCCCCGACCTCGACCGACACCGCGGAGCAGTCGTCGAGCAGCCGCGGCGGCGACGACACCCGCAGGCGGCCGGGACCGGCCAGCACCACGAGGTCACGCTGCTCGCGGAGGGTCTGCACCCCGATCGACGCGATGGTCGAGACACCCAGCTCGACCTCGTCGTCGTCGTCGAAGTCGCGAGGGTCGGTCGACAGGGCGAGGACGGTCTGCGTGCGGCGCGTGTCCTCGAACTGCTTGACCATGAGCACGCCACGGCGCGCCGTCGTGCGCCAGTGGATGTAGCGACGGTCGTCGCCCGCCACGTAGTCACGCAGGGCATGGAACGAGAGGTCGCTGTCCGACAGGTCACGCGTCGCCTGACCTTCGAGGTCGCGCAGCACCCCGGCGCTCGACCCCGTCAGCGCGACGAGCGCAGGGTGCACGAACAGCTCGACCGGGTCGGTCCAGCGCAGCGTGCGGCGCGCGATGCCGAGCGGGTCGCCGCGCACCGACCGCACCGGTCCGACGACGACGACCGCGCGGTGCGACGTCGGGATCGCGAACAGGTCGTCGTGCTCGGCCCCGCCCGCGAGCGACGGCAGCGCGAGGTCGGCCCCGCCCGCGCCCACGGGCAGCTCGATGCGCGCCGGCAGCGACCGTCGACGCGACGCGTTGCGCACCGTCAGGCGACCCACGGCGCGCTCCCCCACCCGCACCCGCCGATCAGCCAGGTCGAGCTCGACCTCGTACCGCTCGCGACCGACGGTCATGAGCAGCGCGAGCACGAGCACCACCGTGAGCGCCGCCCCCGCCGCGGCAAGCTCGAGCCAGCCGAGGGCGCGACCGAGCACGACACCGACCACGGCGCCGGCGAGCGCGCCCCAGCCGATCGGGGACAGGCGGGGAGCCACCGTCAGGCCACCCGCTGCGCCGGCGGACGGACGGCAGCGGCGATCCGCTCGACGACGTGCACAGCCGTGACACCCGCGAACTCGGCCTCGGTGTCGAGCACCAACCGGTGCGCGAGCACGGGGACAGCAAGGCCCTTCACGTCGTCCGGCAGCACGAAGGCCCGGCCCTGCGAGGCTGCCCAGACCTTGGCGCACCGCACGAGCGCGAGGCCGCCGCGCATGCTCGCACCGAGCGCCGTCTGGGAGTCCTCGCGGGTCGCCTCGGTCAGCCGCGCGACGTAGTCGAGCACCGACGGGTCGATGTGCACGGACGTGGCCAGGTCCGCCATCTCGCCGACGGCCTTCGTCGTGATCTTCGGCAGGAGGCCGGTGGTGCGGTCCTTGGCGCCGGCGAGGATCTCGACCGTCGACGCACGGTCGGGGTAGCCGAGCGACGTCTTCATCAGGAACCGGTCGAGCTGGGCCTCGGGCAGCCGGTACGTGCCCGCCTGCTCGATCGGGTTCTGCGTCGCGATGACCATGAACGGCCGGCCGACCGGGTGCGTCACCCCGTCGACGGTGATCTGCCCCTCCTCCATGACCTCGAGAAGCGCCGACTGCGTCTTCGGCGAGGCGCGGTTGATCTCGTCGGCCAGCAGCACCGACGTGAACACCGGGCCGCGGTGGAAGTCGAACTTGCCCGTGCCCTGGTCGTAGATCGTCACGCCTGTCACGTCGCTCGGCAGGAGGTCCGGCGTGAACTGGATGCGCTGGTGCGAGCCCTGCACGGTCGCCGCGATCGCCTTCGCGAGCGACGTCTTGCCGGTGCCCGGCGCGTCCTCCAGGAGGAGGTGCCCCTCGGCGAGCATCGCCGTGACGGCCAGGCGGACGGTGTGCTCGGTGCCCAGGACCGCGCGGCACACGTTGGCCACGAGCGCGTCGAAGGTCTCGGCGAACCACGTCGTCTGGTCAGGGTTCATCGGGGTGCTCTCTCCTGGGGATGCCGGTCGCGCTCGATGCGCGGTCGGGACGAGGTCGTGCCGGGTCGCGGCTGGTCGGGTCCCGCCGGGCAGGTCGAGGGTCATGGCGCGGGCACCAGCATCGTGGCGGTCGCAGTCGGCCCTGTGCCGACGGCATCGGACGCCCGGACCTCGACGGTCACCTGGGCACCCCCCACGGGGACCGAGGCGAGAGCGATCCATGCCGACGTGCCTGAGCACGTCGCGACGGACCCGCCAGGCGAGGGGCACGTGGTCCAACCTGTCCAGCCGCTCGGGTCCTGGAACCGGACCTCGTAGCTCACGGCCAGGCCACCGTTCTCGCTCGGGGACAGCTCGTCCCACGTGGCGGTCACACGGTTCGACCCCGCCGGTGAGGTCAGCACCAAGCCTGTGACGAGTCCGGGTTCACGGGCACGCGAGAAGCTCCGGCTCGTCTGCGCGACCGGGCCCCGCGCGTCGCCGTTCGACGTGACCACCTCGATGCGCACCTCGGTCGTTCCAGACCCGACCGCGGCGAACCAGCTGCCGTTGAGGTCGGTCTTCGCCGATGTGTCGGACGTCGACGTCCAGTCCGTGAGGTAGCCCTGACCCGCGACGTAGAACCGGTACCGGTACTGCTTGACCGGTCCCCCACCCCAGTCGGCGGGCGCTGCCCACGACGCGGCGATGGAGGTCGGCCGGTTCTGGCCGTCGAGCGCGGGGTCGGCGAGCGTGACGCCGGTCGCGGCCCCCGGCGCGGTCGTCGCGGTGGCCCATGCCGACGGGCTCCACGCGCCGCTGCAGCCCGCCACGTTGCACGCCTGGACACTGAACGCGTACGTCGTGCCGCCGGTCAGGCCCGTGATCGTCGTCGTCGTCGGGTCGCTGGGGACGTCGACCTGCGCGCCCCCCACGGTCTGCACGAGGTAGTGGGTCACGGGCGACCCGCCGTCGCTGGCGGGCGCCACCCAGTCGACCCGGACGGCACCCTGACCGGGGTCGGCGGTCGCCGTCGGTACGGCGACGGCGCCGGGCACGCCGAACGTCGAGCTGACAACCGTCCCGGCTGCGCCTGTCCCCGCCTTGTTCGTCGCCCGGACCGCGAACGTGTAGGCGACACCGTTCGCTGCCCCTCGGAACGCGTAGGACGTCGCAGCAGGGTCGGTCAGCACAGCCGTGCCGGAGCCCGGTCCGCCCGAGATCACGAGCCCGTACGTGAGGCCGTCGTCGCCGTTGCCGGACGGCACCGTCCACGCGACGGTGATCTGGCCGCCGAGCGGATCCTCCACGCGCTGCGCGCTGACCACCGGAGCGCCGGGGACGCCCGCGGGGCGCATCGCCGTGGACGACGCGCTCCACGGGCCCGCCGTCGTCAACCTGTTGTACGCGCGCACCCGCACGGTGTACGCGGTGCCGTTGTCGAGCGCGCCGAACGTCGCGGTGGTGCCGGAGGTCGAGTTGGTCGCGGGGCCGGTGCGGGGCGCCGGCGTGATCTCGACGTCGTAGCGCTGAACGGCCGAGCCGGCACTGGTCGGGGTCGACCACGCGGCGGTGATCGCCTGGTCGCCGAACGTCAACGACGGCGCGTCGGGTGCGTCGGGGACCGCGTCGGGCCGGGCGGGCGCGGACGCGGGGCTCGGGTCGGACCAGTCGACGGCGTTCTGCGCGGCCACCGTGAACGTGTACTCGGTGTCGTTGGTGAGGTTGTCGATGGTGCAGGTCGTGCTCACGCACGCGCGCACGAGCTGGCCGGCGGCCGAGATCGCCGTCACCCGGTACCCGGTGATGGGCTCGCCGCGGTTGTCGGGCGCATCCCATGCGAGCACCACGGTGGCGTCGCGCGACTCGACGACCCGCGGGGCCTTGGGGGCGTCGGGCCGCCCGCGCACGACGACGGTGACCCGCCCCTCGACCTCGCGCGCGGGGTCCCCGGTCGAGTCCGCCACGCGGAAACGCGTCACCATCTGCCCGACGAACGCGGCGTCGGGGCGCACCGTCACGGTGCTCGACGTCGACGTCGCGACCCCCGAGCCCGGTGTCTCGACGGTCGCGCCGACGACGGTCAGTGCGGAGTCCGGGAACGGGTTGAACGCACCGGCGAGCACGTCGACGACCACGTCGCGACCCTGCACGCCGTCGAGCACCGTGCGGTCGACGACACGCGCCGTGGGGCGCGTGCTCGCGATGACGTGCAGGTCGACCTCGGCATCCATCGAGCCGGCGAGGCCGTAGCCGAGCGTCAGCTTGAGGGGTCCGACGGTGCCCTTGGCGGTCGTGCGTGCGGCGCTGACGACGAGCACGCTGCCCGTGAGCGTCGCCGTGAACCCCGCCGGGACCGCGGACGTGAGCCGGTAGCTGTAGTACTCCGTGCTCGCGGTGGCGCCCTGGGGCCCCGTGGTGAAGGCGTGCAGGTCGACGCTGACGGCGGCCTCGCCCGGCGCGAGGTCGACGATCGCGGGGCCGAACGTCGGGGGTGGTCGTCGACCGCGTAGACCGTGATCGACAGGGTGAGCAGCGACGTGCGTCCCGTGGTGTCGCCGCTCCCGGTGCGGTCCGTGACCGGCACGGTGATCGACGCCGGGCCGGCATACCCGGGCGCGGACGTGTAGACGAGGGTTGACGCGTCCCGCACGAGGGCGGAGTTGTCGGACTTCGTCGCCGTCACGGCGGTCGGGTCGGCGACGGTCGCGGTGCGACCGGGCGCGACCTGGACCTGCTCGTCGAGCCTGATCACCAGCAGCTGGCCCGACGCGACGCGCAGCTCGGGCGCCTTCGGGCGGTTGGTCGGCGGGAAGAAGCCGAGCGCGGGAACGCTGATGAACGCGTAGGTGCTCACGCCGCCCGCGCGCGGATCGGTGTTCGTGAGCAGGTACGGCACCGTCTGGGCGTGGTCGACCAGCGTCACGACGACGCGACCCGCCGCCGTCACGGTCGCCACGTCGGCTGCGAACGACGGCACGGACACCGCGAGATCGCTGAGCGGGCCGCTCGGGTTCTGTGCGACGGCGAGCACGTCGACCTCGATGCTCTGCCGTCCCAGCGTGTCGATCGGCGGCACGACGACGTCCTTCGCGACCGGCGGCAGCACCTCGGCGTCGTCCGCCACGCTCACCGTGAGGATCCCGGTGTCCCGTCCCCCGCGCGCGTTCGTCACGGTGTAGGCGATCTGCAGGACACCGGGAGCCTCGGGCGCCTGCACGATGATCCGGCGGCCCTCGACGTGGGCGTCGGTGCCGGCCGCCATCTCCAGCTCGGCCGCCAGCGAGAGCGCGCCACCGCTCGAGTCCACGTCGTTCGCGAGCACGCGGACCTCGACCAGCTGGCCGGGCCTGACCGTCACGTCGTCGTTGCGGGCGACGACCTGCGCGACGGCCGTCGGCCGTGGGCTGATCCCGACCCGGACCGTGGCGACCGCCCGCTGACCGACCCAGTCCTCGACGGCGTACGTGAAGGTGTCGGTACCCGTCTCACCGGGCAGCGCCTGGTACTCGAGGTAGTCGGCGCCCACGTCGACGATGCGACCCCGCGTCGGCGCGGCGGCCGCGCCGAGCAGCGTGATGCCGTCCCCGTCGTCGTCGATGCCGACGACGGGGACCGGGATCCGGATGGTGTCGCCCTCGAACGCGCGCGCGGTCAGGTCGTGCGGGCGCGGCGGGGCCTTGGTCGCCGCGTCCGAGGCGTGCACGCGCACGGTCACGGTCGCCGCTGTGCCGTTCCCGATCGAGTCCTTGACGATGAACGTCGCGTGCGCCGTGAGCGTCGTCGACGGCGCCTGGTACCGCAGGACGTCGCCGGACACGAACAGCAGGCCCTGGCCCGGGCCGAGCGGCTCGGCGAGCGTCGGGACGAGCGTGAGGTGGTCGCCGTCGGGGTCGTACGCGGTGTCGAGCACGGGGATCGTGACGACCCCGCCCGTGCGGACGCTCACCTCGACGTTCGCCACGACCGGCGCCTGCTGCGAGGCCGACGGCGGAACCGGGTAGACGGCGATCTCGCCGACCGTCTCCGCCGCGCCGTTCGAGACGACGTACCGCACGGTGACCGGGCTGGTCAGCGTGCGGGCCGACGTGATCTGGACGAGCTGGTGGCCGAGCACCGCGAGCCGGAGCCCCCCATCGGGCGGAGCCTCGACCGACTGCAGCACGAGGACGCCACCCGCGAGGTCGACGTCGTTGGCCAGCGGGTCGATCGTGACCTCGCCGCCGGCCGGCAGGTAGGCGCGGTCGCGGACCGCCACGGGGGCCTGGACCTCCGCGGGCCACTCGCGGACGTCGATCCGCGCGAGCCCGCTCGCCTGCTGAGGGGGCGCCGCGACTGTGAACGGCACGTAGTAGGTCCCCGGACGGCTCGCGCTGAACGTGAACGTGCCCGTCGTGAGGTCGGGGGTGATCGTCGTGCCCGCGACCTCGTCGACCCCCGCGAGCCGGACCGGCTCGTCCGACGAGCTGCGCACCGCCAGGAGCGGCTGCACCAGCACCGACAGGCCGACGTACGTGACGGCGTGCACCGGGTCGATGCGAGGTGCGAGCGAGCCGGCGGCGCGCACGTCGACCTCGATCTCCCCCTGGGCGGTCTCGGTGCCGTCCGAGACGACGAGATGCACTGTCGTCCGGCCCAGGGCACCATCGTCCGCGAGGTACGTCACCGTGCCGTCCTGCCGGAACCGGACGGTCCCCGTCTCTGCGCTCGCCCCCACGAGGACGAGGTCGTCGCCGTCCGGATCGACGAAGTCGGCCAGCGCGCTGTACTCGGCCTGGCCGCCGAGCTCGACCTTGAGCGCACCGGTCCGCACCTGCGTGGGTGCACCGTTCGAGGCCGGGTCGTGGATCGTGAGCTGCACGCGCGCCGTCGACGGCGCGCTGGTGCCTCGTCCGTCGGAGATCGTGTAGACGAAGCTCACGGTGCCCGTGGCGCCGTCCGCCACGGTGAGCTGGAGCGCGCGCCCCCCGTAGATCGACTCGAGCCGGCCGAACTGGGCAGGCACCTGGTCGAACTCGGAGATCGCGAGGATGCCGCAGTCCGAGGACGAGTCGTTGTCGATGACCGGCAGGATCGTCGTGCGTCCGCGGCGGACCCCGAACTCGTCGTCGCTCGCGGTCGGGCTGGCCGCCTGGCTGCTGCACTCCGTGACGAGGTCCTGGGTGGTCGTCGACCCGCTCGCGTCGTTCGGCTGGTCGGTGGGCTGCGGGTCAGGGACGAAGTCCGACCAGTTCGGCTTGCGGAGCGCCGAGTCCTGCTGCGGCATCCACATCCGGCCGCGCAGCGTGTCGTTGAGGACGACGACGTGCCGGTTCACCCGGAACGTCAGCGCGTCGGCCGTCGTCATCCCCTCGAGGTCGAGCACCTGGGGTGCCGCGCCGTCGCACACGCGCAGGTAGCTGCCCGTCCCGGTGGCCCAGGCCGCATGGATGCAGCCGTCGAGCGCGACGGGGGCGGCGGGCTTCCCCGAGCCCGTCGTCCGGTGCTCGACGACCGGACCGCCGTCGAGCGGGACCTCGAGCAGCGCGGTGGTGCTCGCGACGAGGACGCGGTCGGCGCGCGGGCCTGGCTGCTGCAGGACGAGACCCGCCCCGTCGAGCTCGACGCTCCCGTGCAGCGTCCGCAGCGTGCTGCCCTCGAGACCCACGGGTTCGTCACCGACGGTCGTGAGCTGGTCGACGCCCGCACCGAGCGTGCCGAGCTGCTCGAGGACGGGCCGGCCGTCCACGAGGTCGACCCTCGTCGTGCCGCCGCTGTCGCCCGCGACGCCGAGGACAACGCCGTCCCGGCTGACGGCGACGGTGCCGCCGTCGCCCAGGGCGAGCTCCGGCACGTCCGACCCGGCCCGCAGCGCACCGAGGTCGCGGACCGCGCGGACCCAGGCCGACCCGTCGGGGCCGAGAACCGCGACGGTACCCGCCGCCATCTGCGTCACGGCGCCCGTCGGCACGGTCGCCCGCGTCGTCAGCGTCACGCTCGCCGGGTCGACGACCGAGACCGTGCCCGGCTCGACGAGCAGCACGTCACCCGCGTCCTGGAGCACGTCGAACGTCGTCCCCGCGGCGACGAGGCCGGCGTTGAGCTCCTCGACCTGCGCGTTGAAACGACCCAGCTGGAGCGAGCTCGTGGCCGTGAGCCACACACCGCCGTCGTTGAGGTCGACGCGCGCGAGCGGGAAGCCCGGGTTCAGGAGCGCGAGCACGGCGACGACGGCCGGCACCGTGACCACGGCGGCTGCGGACGCCGAGCGGCGGCGGAACGTGGAGAGGTTCACCCGACGCAGACCTCCGCCGGCCGCGCCGACGCGCTGCGGTCGGCACGCACGATCGACACCTCGATGCACACCTGCCCCCCGGCGCCGGGGGGCACCGTCACGGTCGGCTCGGCGAGGAGCGCGAGGGCCGGCTCACCGGTCGCCGACCGGACACCCCAGAGGTACTGGTCGCCGGTCGCAGGCTCGGGGTTGACCCAGGTGAAGCTGACCGAGCCGTCGCCCATCCGCACGCCCGTGAGCCCTGTCGGCGACGGCACGACGGCGACGACACCGCCGACGCCCTGTGCGCCGAACCCCGAGGTCGCCTCAGCGGTCGGCAGTCCGTTCGGCGCGCCGCGCAGGTTCACCACGAGGGCGACGACCGTCACCGTCACCACGAGCGCCGCTGCGACGATCGCGACCACCCGGCGGCCGCGGGACCCGCTCGACGGCGCTCCCCCCGGCTGGGCGTGCGCTCCTCCCGCCGCGACGTGGCGCACGACCGGCGCGGCCCGGTGCGCAGCCTGCGGTGCCGGCGCCTCGCCCGGCCCGGGGTCGACGGTGACGATCGGGCGCAGCCGCGGGCCCTCGTCGCGCGTGAGGTCGTCGCGCGTGAGGTCGTCGCGCATGAGGTCGTCGCGCATGAGGTCGGTGCGTCGGGGCAGGGCGAGGGGGTCGCGCGGGTCGATGCTGACGACCGGGCGCAGCCGCGTCGCGTCGTCGTCCACCGCCGTGCCCGAGCCGGTGCCGGGGCCCGTGCCGGACGCAGCCGACCCGAACGCGCGCCAGCCGCGAGACGCCCCGGTCTGGGCGTCGTCGTTCAGGTCGAGCGGCGTCACCGGGAGCCCCAGCTCGGCCTCGACCTGCTGGAGCGCACGCGCGAGACCGGCCGCGCTCGGGTACCGGCGCTCCGGCGCCTTCTCCATCGCGCACGCGAGCGCGGCCTGGAGCGAGGGCGGCACGTCGCCCCGCCCGGTCACGGGGAGCGGCTCGCGCTCGATCCGCCCGACGAGGTCGGCGGCGCCGTTGCGCGCGCCCGGCACCTCGAACGGCGTGCGCCCCGCGAGCAACGAGTAGACGGTGGCGGCCAGGGAGTACACGTCGGAGCGCACGTCACCGGTCGGGTGCGGGGCGAGCAGCTCGGGCGGCGACCACGGGATCGACATCCCGACCGCAGCACCCTCCCCCGAGCCGGGGGACGACGCGATCCCGAAGTCCGTGAGGGCCGGCCAGCCGAAGTCGGTCGTCAGGACGTTCGCGGGCTTGATGTCCCGGTGCAGGACCCCAGCGCGGTGGGCGGTCTCGACCGCCGAGCCCAGGCGGACCCCGATGCGCAGCGCCTCCTCGACCGAGATCCGCTCGCGGCGGTACCGCTCCGCGAGACCGGCCCCCGAGCAGTACTCCATGACGATGTACGGGCGGCCGTCGTCGGCGATCTCGGCCTGGTGGATCGTGACGATCGACGGGTGGTGCGAGAGCCGCGCCATGACGTTGGCCTCGGTCTGGAACCGGGTCCGCGCGTCGCCGTGCAACGAGCCGGCGAGGAGCACCTTGACCGCGACGGCGCGGCGCGGCATGTCCTGCTCGTACAGGAAGACGTCAGCGAACCCGCCGAGCCCGAGCACCCGGATGAACCGGTGCCCGGCGATCCGGGGTGGCGCCGATGCCTCACGTCGTGCTGTCACGCACCCCGCTCCACCGTGAACGTCACACCGTCACCGAGGTCGACGACCTCGCCGTGCTCGATGACCGTCGCCTCGCCCGGCGCCAGCTGCCTCGCGGGGTCACCCGGTCGCGTCACGAGAGTCCCGTTGGTCGAGTGCAGGTCGGTGACGAGCACGTCGTCGCCGTCCGCGCGCACCTCGGCGTGCGTCCGCGAGATGTCCTGCTGCGGGCTCGGCAGCGTGACGAGGCGCGGGAGGTCGCGGTTCGTCACGCGCGAGACCTGGGGGGCGCGACCGAGCAGCACCGAGCGGTCGACAGAGACGACCTGACCGGTCGACAGGACGAGCTTCGCCGGGGGTGCCAGCTGCGGCGCAGCGACGCGGAACGGACCAGGGACCTCGTCGCCCGCCCACGACGGCAGCTGGTGGCGGATCGTCTGGAGGTCGCTCGAGAGGATGGTCATGCCGTCGTGGTCGTCCGGGACCACGGTGTCCTCGACCTGGCCGAGCGAGCCGGAGTCGAGCGCCGCCTCGGCCTCGGCCACGACCTGCGCGACGACCTCGGTGCTGCTCGGAAGGTTCCACGCGGCGTCGAGCTCGCGGCGCAGCGACTCGGACTCGTCGCCCGCGGGGACGTGGTCGATCAGGTCGCGCGCGCCGGGCACCGGGTCGTGGGTCGGGAGGCTGTCGGCGCCGGGGCCGGCGAGCGCGTCGCCGGGCGTCCCGTCAGGCGTCCCGTCGGGCGTCTCGACGCGCACGTCGACCGGCGCGTCCTCGACCGTGTCATCGACGGAAGCGGGCTCCGCGACCGCCGCATCGCGTGCAGCGAGCGGCACCCGCACGACGGACGCACGCACGACGCCGCTGACCACGGGCAGCGCGAGCCCGGGCGTCCACGGCGTGCCGACCACGCGGATCGTCACCTCGTCGGCCCCCTCGGCGACGCGCTCGGACCACGTCGTGACCTCACCGGCGCTCAGCACCCGCGCGCCGTCGGTGCCACGGACCTCGATCTCGACACCGCCGCGAAGCGCGGCGTGCACGCGCCCGCCCGAGAGATCCACGAGCGCGAAGGGTTGCAGCCGCGCGATCCCTCCCGCGAGCAGAGCCTCGAGCTGATCGGCGAGACCGCCCTGCGCGGGAACGGCCGCCCAGACGGCGCGCACCACGTCGGACGGCGTGGACGGCGCGAGGAGTGCGACGACGCCTCCGGCGACCACCGCGTGCCAGTCCCCCGGCATGTACTCGGGCACGATCACAGCTCGACCTCCGTCGTCGTCGCTCGCGGCACCGTCGCGCCGTCGAGCATCTCGTCCCAGGTTCCCGTGGCGGCGCCGGGACCGGACTGCCCCGCCGGGCGCGGCACGGTCGTGTACGCGTCGGACGCACCGGCGCTCGTCGTGGCGACGTCGACGACCACGGTGCTCACGTTGTCCCGTCCGCCAGCCTCGATCGCACGCTGCACGAGGAGCTGCGCGGCTTCCTGCGGGTCGCTGCACTGCCCCAGCACCTCGGCGATGACCTCGTCGGGAACCTCGCGCGTCAGACCGTCGGAGCACACCAGGATGCGGTCGTGCGGTCCGGCCGGGATGAGCCAGTAGTCCGGCTCGAGCGCGGAGCCGGTCGCGATCGCGCGCGTGAGGACGTGGCGCTCGGGGTGGGTGCCGGCCAGCTCGGGCGCGAGCTCGCCGTGGTCGACGAGCTCCTGGACCACCGAGTGGTCGACGCTGATCTGCGTGAGCGTGCCCGACGCCCAGCGGTACACGCGGGAGTCGCCGACGTTGAACACGAGCCAGTAGGACCCGTCGGCCTCCTCGGCGACCGCGACACCCGCGATCGTGGTGCCACCGGCCCGGCCCTCGAACGCCTCATGGACCCGCGCGGCGGTCCGCTCGAAGCACGCGTGCACGTCGTGCGCGGAGGCGGAGGTCCGGCCTGCGAGCTGCGCGAACTCCTCGACGGCGAGCCGGCTCGCGACATCGCCCGCGTCGTGGCCACCCATGCCGTCGGCCACGAGGAACACCGGCGGGTACGCCAGCAGGGCGTCCTCGTTCACGGCGCGAACACGACCTCGGTCCGTTGCCGATCCCCACGACGTCCGCACAGCTCACCCCCAACCCCGGCGGGCACAGCCTTGCGCCCTCGATGACTATCGGCGCACATGGTGCCCTAGATGAGGCCACCGATGTGCCGGAACACCTCAGCTCGGTCAGATCCCGAGCTGGAACACCCCCCAGTACGCGGTGACGACCAGCAGGACCAGCGCTCCTGCGAGCACCGACCACACGACGACGTGCCCCCAGACGCCCGTCGCGACGCCCGGCCCGTCATGGCGCGGGTGCCGCTCGAGGTCGAGGAGCCGCACGCACGCCACGACGGCGGCGATCCCCAGGAGGCGCACGCCGACCCAGCCGCCCTGCACGATGACCGAGTTGCGCTCGTAGTCCAGCGCGAGCCGGGCGACTGCCACGAGGTACCAGACGAGCCCCCCGACGGTCGCGACCGAGAGCCCACCGATCCAGCCGAGCCGGCCGGCGACCCCGGGCGCGAGCCGGTGCCGGACCGGCCGGCCGCGCACGCGTCGCCATCCCGTGACGCCGAGCCCGACGAGAGGTCCGAGCACGAGCAGCCCGACCGCACCCGCGACGACCGCCAGGACGGCATCACCGTCGCCGAGCCAGCGCGGCATGGGCGAGGGCGCGGCCCAGTAGGTCTGGTGCGGGGTCGCCCCGGCGATCTGCGGCACCGACTGGGCGGTCGCGGGCAGCCCACGGATCCATCCGGACAGGTCGCGGAGGAAGTCGGGCGAGACCTCCCCGTCGACCTTGAGCCCGTGGTCGGCGCCGGCGTAGTAGCGGACCTGGTACTGGCCGTTGCCGGCGATCGCCAGGTCACGGATGATCTGCTCGGCACCCTGGACCATGGGCATCGACGCGTCGTGCGCGCCGTAGGCCACGAACACCGGCTGGTGCATGCGCCGCTGGTAGGGGGCGACGTCGAAGTCGAAGTACTCGAAGCCGCCGCCGGGCAGCGACATCCCGACGGCCCGGGGGATCGCGCGGAACACGGTGTTCGGCACCCCGGTGGCGCGCAGGTAGGAGTCCATCGCGAACGCGGCCTGCTGCCGCGGCGGGACGACCGGCGCCGAGGCGAACACGACGAAGGCGAGGCCCGGGTCGTCGGCGGCCATCACCGGCGCGATCCAGGCACCCTCGCTCTCGGAGTACACGCCGACCTTCGTCGGGGCGACACCGGGCCAGTGCCGCAGCGTCTGCACGGACGCGGCGTAGTCGGCTGCCATCTGGACGTAGTCGCGGTGCCGGGCCGAGTACGTGTCGAGCCGCTTGTTCGGGACCATCGTGACCACGCCCGACGCGGCGAGCGCGGACGCCTGCGCCTTGAAGGCCCGAGAGTACTCCCCCGTCCCGGCGCCGTGCACGAACACCACGGCGGGGAGCGGTCCGCTCGCCCCGACCGGCTCGGTGATCCGGGCCTCGATCGTGGTGCCGTCGAGCTGCACCGTGACGACCGACTCGCGCACCGGGTACGTCTGCGCGAGCGGGGCGTACGTCACAGCGGTCGACGAGCTCGCCACCACGAGCGGGTCGTTCAGGGGCACCGGGTCCCACTGGGGGCCCATGAACGCGCCGATCACGGCCAGCACGATGACACCCACGACGCTGCTGGTGGCGATGCGGTACGGCACCTGGAGAGTATCCCCCACGGTGGACCGGGCTCGATCAGGGATGTCCCTGGTCAGAAGCCCATCCGGCCGAGCTGCTTCGGGTCCCGCTGCCAGTCCTTGGCGACCTTGACGTGCAGGTCCAGGAACACGCGCGTGCCGAGTAGCGCCTCGATCTCGCGGCGTGCCGTCGTGCCGACCTCGCGCAGCCGCGAGCCGCCCCTGCCGATGATGATGGCCTTCTGGCTGTCGCGCTCGACGAACAGCTGGACCCGCACGTCGAGCATCGGGGTCGCGCCGTCGTCGCCCTCACGCGGCACCATCTCGTCGACGACGACCGCGAGCGAGTGGGGCAGCTCGTCGCGCACGCCCTCGAGCGCCGCCTCGCGCACGAGCTCGGCGACCATGACGGCGACGGGCTCGTCGGTGAGCTCGCCGTCGGGGTAGAGGGCCGGGCCCTCGGGCAGATGGCCGATGAGGATCTTCTCGAGCACGTCGACCTGGTAGCCCGTCTCCGCCGAGACCGGCACGATGTCGGCCCAGTCGCCGAGCTGCGAGATCGCGAGGAGGTGCTCCGCGAGGCGTGCCTTGCCGACGAGGTCGGCCTTGGTCGCGATCGCGACGACGGGCGTGCCCCGACCGTCACGTGCGGCGTCGGCGAGCTGCTCGGCGATGAACCGGTCGCCGGGGCCGACCTTCTGGTCCGACGGCAGGCAGAAGCCGACGACGTCGACCTCGGTGAGCGTGCCCTTGACGAGGTCGTTGAGACGTTCGCCGAGCAGCGTGCGCGGACGGTGCAGCCCGGGGGTGTCCACGAGGACGAGCTGCGCGTCCGGGCGGTGCACGATGCCGCGGATGGTGTGCCGCGTGGTCTGCGGGCGGGCCGACATGATCGCGACCTTCTGCCCGACGAGTGCGTTGGTCAGCGTCGACTTGCCGGCGTTGGGCCGACCGATGAGGCAGGCGAAACCTGAGTGGAAAGTCATGCGTGTGCTCCGTGGTTCGGGTCGGCGGGGGTGGTGGCCCCCTGGTCGTCCCCCGGCTCGTCGTCAGGCGTGGTCCGCCGGACGACGAGCGTCGAGATCTGCTTGCGGCGTCCGTCGGCGCGTTCTGCGACGAGGTGGAGGCCATGGATGTCGCCGGTGGAGCCGACGAGCGGAACCTTGCCGAGGGCCTTGGCGAGCAGACCACCAGCGCTGTCCACGTCGTCGTCGTCCACGTCGAGGTCGAAGAGCTCGCCGAGCTCGTCCTTCGCGAGCCGTGCCGGGACACGGTACGACCCGTCACCGAGGTCCTCGACGCCCGGGGCCGACGGGTCGTGCTCGTCGGTGAGCTCGCCCACGATCTCCTCGAGCGCGTCCTCGATCGTGACGAGGCCCGCGATGCCCCCGTACTCGTCCACGACCATCGCCATGTGCGACGAGCCGGCCTGCAGCTCGCGCAGGAGCTCGTCGACGGGCTTCGACTCGGGCACGTACACGGCGGGCCGGGCGATCGATGCCGCCGGGGAGTCCTGGGCGTCGGGGTCGTCGGACAGGCGGCGCACGAGGTCCTTGAGGTAGAGCACGCCGCGCAGGTCGTCGACCGACTCGCCGACGACCGGGAGCCGCGAGAACCCCGACCGCAGGAGCAGCGCGAGGGCCTTGCGCAGCGGCGTGTCCGCCCCGGTCACGATCATGTCGGTGCGCGGCACCATGACCTCGCGCGTGAGGGTCTGGCCGAGCTCGAGGACGGAGCGGAACATGTCGCGCTCCTCGTCCTCGATCACGTCCGACTCGCTCGCGCGCTCGACCATGTCGCGCAGCTCGTCCTCCCCGAAGTCCGGCCGCGCGCCCGACGTCGGCACCGCCCGCGCGAAACCGCCGACCGCGCGGGAGACCCCGAGCAGCAGGCGCGACAGGACGGTCAGCACGGCCAGGGGGTGCTGGCGTCCGACCGTCCGCGGGCTCACCCGCACGAGCAGGTAGGCGACGGCGGCGCACACGAAGCCGGCCACGAGCAGGACCCAGCCCCACGCAAGCCCCGTGGACGCGACGACGAGCGTGATGCACACCGTCGCCGTCATCTCCCCGAGCAGCCGCACGAACGCGGCCGACGACGAGACCCGACGCCGCTGCTCGACGAGCCGCCGCACCCGCTCGGCGGCGGGGTGCCGCTCGGCCAGCAGCTCGGTGACAGCGGCCAGGGTGACACGGCCGACCGCGACCTCGCCCGCGCTCAGCGCCGCCGCGAGCGCGATGCCGAGCACCGCGACCACGACGAGCAGCCCCAGGGGGACGTGCGTCATCGGCTCGCGAGGAACGTCAGGAGCAGCTGGCGCTGGAGCGCGAACATCTCCCGCTCCTCCTCGGGCTCGGCGTGGTCGTACCCGAGCAGGTGCAGGATCCCGTGCGTGGTGAGAAGGAGGAGCTCCTCGGCGGTCGAGTGGCCGGCGACCCTGGCCTGCGCGGCCGCGACGTCGGGGCAGAGCACGACGTCGCCGAGCAGGCCCGCCGGCGTCTGCTCACCCTCACGGCCCGGTCGCAGCTCGTCCATGGGGAACGAGAGCACGTCCGTGGGTCCCGGCTCGTCCATCCACTGCACGTGCAGCTGCGACATGACGTCGACGCCGACGAGCAGGATCGACAGGTCCGTCTGCGGGTGCACGTGCATGGCGTCGAGCACGTAGCGCGCGAGCGCCGCGAACTCCGCCTCGTCGACCTCGACACCGGACTCGTTGTTGACCTCGATGCTCATGTCCTGTCCCAGCGTGCGTAGGCGTCGATGATGTCGCCGACCAGGCGGTGGCGTACCACGTCCGACGAGGTCAACCGGCAGAAGGCGACGTCGTCGATGTCGGCGAGGATCTGCTCGACGACGCGCAGCCCCGACGTGGTGGCCGTCGGGAGGTCGACCTGCGTGACGTCGCCCGTGACCACGATCTTCGACCCGAACCCCAGGCGCGTCAGGAACATCTTCATCTGCTCGGTCGAGGTGTTCTGCGCCTCGTCGAGGATGATGAACGAGTCGTTGAGCGTGCGCCCGCGCATGTAGGCGAGCGGGGCGACCTCGATGGTCCCCGCCTCCATGAGCCGCGGGATCGAGTCGGGGTCGACCATGTCGTGCAGGGCGTCGTACAGCGGGCGCAGGTACGGGTCGATCTTGTCGCTGAGGGAGCCTGGCAGGAACCCGAGCCGCTCGCCCGCCTCGACGGCTGGACGGGTCAGCACGATGCGGCTGACCTGTCGCACCTGCAGCGCCTGGACCGCCTTGGCCATCGCCAGGTACGTCTTGCCGGTGCCCGCGGGGCCGATGCCGAAGGTCACCGTGTTGCGGTCGATCGCGTCGACGTAGTCCTTCTGCCCCTCGGTCTTGGGCCGGATCGTGCGCCCGCGCGACGTCAGGATGTTCTGGGTCAGCACGTCCACGGGGCGCGGCGACGCGCTGGCGGCGAGCATCGTCACCGACCGCGCGACGACGTCCGGGGTCAACGGCGTCCCGGCCGCGGCGACCTCGATGAGCTCGTCGACGAGCTCGGCGACGAGCGCGACGTCGCCCGCCGGGCCCGCGAGCGAGATCTCGTTGCCGCGCGCGTGGATGTCGACGGCCCGGAAGCCGGCCTCGATGGCCAGGAGGACCTCGTCACCGCGCCCCAGCAGCTCGACCATCGAGACGTCCGCGCCGACCGTGATGCGGTGCTCGACGCGGGCCGTGACACCGGTGGCGGGACGACGTGCTGGTGTGCTTTCGGCCATGTGCTCGGCTTGCGCCTCCGCGCTCCTTCGGTCCGCCCTGCCGTGGACCGGCAGGCGCTGTGCCCGAGTCTACCGAGCACGCGCCGTCCTCGGCCCGGCGCAGCCACTCCGGCGGCCGCACGCGGTACGTTCCGAGCAGACGGCGGTCGCACGGATCCGGGTGCGCCGCCGACCGAGGCAGCCGACCTGAGGACGACACCATGCGAGCACGACGATCGCGACCCCTGCTTCTCGTGGCGGCCGGGGTAGGTGCGGCACTGACGATCGCGACGTCGGCCGGTTGCGCGTCCGGGACCGTTCAGCCCGGCGCGTCGACTCCGGTGACAACCGCGACCGCCCCCGCGACGACGTCCGCGACGGCACCGGCGAGCACCCCGACTCCCGAGCCCTCGGCGTCGAGCACGCCGACGGACGGCGTCCCGACCGACCAGCCGACCAACGGCCCCAACACCCTGACGGCACCGACGGCCGGGGCGACCGTCGACGGTCCCGACGTGCCGGTCACCGGCACCGGCACCGGCTTCGAGGCGACGCTGAGCTGGGAGGCCGTGCCCACCGGGGGCGGCGACCCGGTCGCCCAGGGCTTCACGACGGCGGGTGCCAACGGCGAGGTGGGCCCGTTCGCGTTCACGGCAACCCTGCCGCCAGGCACCTACACGCTCTCGGTCTGGGAGCCTGACATGTCCGACGGCGCGACCGGCACCAAGCGTCACAACCAGGTGTCGGTGACCGTCACCGTCCGCTGACGGCCGAGCTGGGCTCAGCCCCAGCGCCCGAGGCGCTGGGCGAGCAGTGCCAGCGCGATCGGGCCCGCCGTCGACGTCCGCAGCACGTGCGGTCCGAGGCGCACCGCTCGCGCGCCCGCCCCCACGAGCGCCTCGAGCTCACGCGCCGAGATCCCGCCCTCGGGGCCGACGACGACGAGGACCTCGCGCTGCTGCCCGGCGCCCCGCGGGCCGTCCGACGGCGCGGACGACCCGGCGTCGGCCGCTCGCGCCACGCCGAGCCCTGCCAGGTCCACCTGCGCGATCGGCACGCTCGCCTCTTCGTGCAGGACGAGCGCGACGCCGCCGGCGTCGACGGTCCGGTGCACCCGCTCGACGAGCCCGCGCCCGTCGACCGCGAGCTCGACCTCGGGGACCCGGGCCCGGCGCGACTGCTTGGCCGCGGCGCGCACGGTCCCGAGCCACCTCGACCGGCTCTTCGCGGCCCGGTCCCCGCGCCACACGACGACGGAGCGCTCGGCCTGCCACGGCACGACCGCGTCGGCACCGACCTCGGTCGCCGCCTCGATCGCCATCTCGTCACGGTCGCCCTTGGCGAGCGCCTGCACGAGCACGAGCGCCACGTCCGGAGCCGGCTCGTCGGTCCGGGCCACGACCTGCAGCGTCACCCCCTCGGCACCGACCGCCCCGACGAGGCACTCGAGCCGGACGCCCGCACCGTCGACGACGTCCACGCGCTCACCCGGTGAACGGCGTTGCACGACCCCGGCGTGCCGCCCCTCGGCCCCGTCGAGCAGGTAGGCGCCGCCGGGGTGCACGGCCGCGAGCGCGCCCGGCTCCACCAGGAAGACCGGAGCACTCACCGCTCAGCGACCCGAGAGCTTGTCGCGGAGCTTGGCGAACACCCCAGGGTTGGCGGCGGAGAACCGTGCCTCCGGCCGCTCTTCGCCGCGCAGCGTCGCGAGCTGCTGCAGGAGCGCTGCCTGGTCCTCGTCCAGCCCGGTGGGGACATGGACGTCGACGTGGATGTGCAGGTCGCCGCGCCCACCGACGTGCAGGTGCCCGACGCCGAGCCCCCGCAGCGTGATCACCTGGGCCGGCTGCGTGCCCGGGCGCAGGTCGACCTCCTGCGGGCCGTCGAGGGTGTCGAGCGTCAGGACCGTGCCGAGCGCGGCCGCCGTCATCGGCACCGGGAGCGTGCAGTGCAGGTCGTCGCCCTGCCGGACGAACGTCTCGTGCTTGCGCTCCCTGACCTCGAGGTAGACGTCGCCGGCGGGCCCGCCGGCCGGACCGACCTCGCCCTGGCCCGTCAGCTTGATACGCGTCCCGGTGTCCACCCCGGCGGGCACGTCGACCGTCAGGGTGCGGCGCGAGCGCACGCGGCCCTCGCCCGAGCACTCGGTGCACGGCTCGGGGATGACCGTCCCGAACCCCTGGCAGGCGGCGCACGGCTGGGACGTCATGACCTGCCCGAGGAACGAGCGGGCGATGCGCTGCACGCTGCCTCGGCCGCCGCAGACCTCGCACGTGCGGGGCGACGTCCCGGGGCGGCAGCACGTGCCGGAGCACGTGGGGCACACCACGGCCGTGTCGACCTGCACCTCGCGGTGGGACCCGAACGCGGTCTCCGCCAGGTCGAGGTCGAGGCGCACGAGCGCGTCCTGGCCGCGGCGCGCGCGCGGGATGGGCCCACGCTGGGCGCTCGCGCCGGACCCTGCGCCGAAGAAGGTCTCGAAGATGTCCTGGAACCCGAAGCCGCCACCCATGCCGCCGCCGGCGGACGGGTCGCCGCCCACGTCGTACGCGCGGCGCTTCTCGGGGTTCGACAGCACGTCGTACGCCCGCGAGACGTCCTTGAACATCTCGTCCGAGCCGCCGTCCTCGCCGGCGACGTCCGGGTGGTGCTGACGTGCGAGGCGGCGGTAGGCCTTCTTGATCTGCTCGGGGCTCGCGTCGCGGGCAACCCCGAGGATCTCGTAGTAGTCGGTCACAGATCACTTCCTGGTCGGACGGTGAGGCGAAGGGCCGGGTTCGGCCGGGTCATCCGGCGAGGATCCGTGTGAGGTACCGCGCGACCGCGCGGACGGAGGCCATCGTGCCGGGGTAGTCCATGCGGAGCGGACCGATCGAGCCGATCCGGGCGAGGGCGTCGCCGTCACCGCCGTATCCGGTCGTCACGAAGCTCGTCTCGAGCAGCCCCTCGTGCTGGGTCTCGCGGCCGATCCTGGCTGACACCGCCGTGGCGTCCTCGGCCATCTCGGTCAACAGTCGCAGGAGGACCACCTGTTCCTCGAGCGCCTCGAGCACGGGGCCGAGCGTGTGGGTGAAGTCCGCCCCGCTCGCGCGGGCAAGGTTCGCGGTCCCGGCCAGCACGACGCGCTCCTCGCTCTCCTGCGCGAGCGTCTCCTCGACGACGGAGACGACCGAACGGACGAGCGACGCATGGTCCGGGGCGAACGAGTCAATGAGGGCCGCAAGCACGGTGTCGAGCTCCGCGAGCCGCCGGCCGGCGGCGGCGACGTTGAGGCGGGCGCGCAGCACCGCGACGACGTCGAGGTCGGGTTCGGTCGACAGCTCGACCGTGCGCTGCTCGACGCGACCGTTGTCCGTGATGATCACCACGAGCAGCCGTCGGTCACCGAGCGGGACGAGCTCGACGTGCCGCAGCACCGAGCGCCGCAGCGACGGGTACTGCACGACCGCGACCTGCTGGGTCAGCTGGGAGAGCAGCCGGACGGCCCGGTCCACGACGTCGTCCAGGTCGACGGCGCGCGCGAGGAAGTCCTCGATCGCCCGCGACTCCGCGCCCGACAGCGGCTTGACCGATGAGAGCCGGTCGACGAACAGGCGGTACCCCTTGTCCGTGGGCACGCGCCCCGCCGACGTGTGCGGCTGCACGATGAAGCCGCCCTCCTCGAGGGCCGCCATGTCGTTGCGGATCGTCGCAGGCGAGACCCCGAGCCCGTGCCGCTCGACCAGCGCGCGGGAGCCGACGGGCTCGCGGGTGGCCACGTAGTCCTCGACGATCGCGCGCAGCACGTCGAGCTTGCGATCCTCGCTCATCGCACCTCCTGCGCGTCGTCCTGGACCTCACTGGGTGCCCGTCGGGTCGCCCGGCGGGCTGCCGTGAGAGCGGGGTAGCACTCGGCCACCCGGAGTGCCAATTCTACGCGGTCGCGCCGCGGGGCGACGTCGGGCTCGCACGTCGGGCACCCGTCAGCCCGTACTCCTGCCCGCAGCACCTGTCCGCATCGCGCGCCCGCGCCGGTTCCGGTGCGACGGCCACGCGCCCGTTAGGGTGCCCGGGTGAGCCACGACCGCTACGGGAACGACGTCCTCGCGACCCCCGGCCGCGGCGGCGGCGACCGGCCCGGGTCCGCGCACCACCGGCCCCGCAAGCAGTCCCGCCCGCAGCCTGCCGAGATCGGACTCGTCGTCGAGGAGGTCATGACCGGCTGGGTCGGTGCCGTCCGACGCGTCGAGAAGTCCGGCGGGCAGCACGTCGTCGTGCTCGAGGACCGCAAGGGCAAGACGCGCACGTTCCCGCTCGGGCCCGGGTTCTGGGTCGACGGGGAGCCCGTCGTGCTCCTCGCGCCCGTCGGCCGGTCCGCACCGGCCCGCCCGACGCGCACCGCGTCCGGATCGGTCGCGGTGCACGGCGCCACGGCCCGGGTGGCGCGCGGGAGCCGGATCTGGGTCGAGGGCAAGCACGACGCCGAGCTCGTCGAGAAGGTGTGGGGCGACGACCTGCGCCTCGAGGGTGTGGTGGTCGAGCTGCTCGACGGCGTCGACAACCTCGCCGACGCGCTCCGGGAGTTCGCCCCGACACGCGAGCGGCGCGTCGGGGTGCTCGTCGACCACCTCGTGCCCGGCTCCAAGGAGACGCGGATCGCCGCCGACGCCACCCGCGGCACACCGGCCGGGAGCGTCCTCGTGCTCGGCCATCCCTACATCGACGTCTGGCAGGCCGTGCGCCCCGCGCGGATCGGCCTCGCGGCATGGCCGACGATCGCGCGCGGCACCGAGTGGAAGCTCGGCATCCTGCGGGAGCTCGGCTGGCCCGCGCTCGAGCAGGCCGACGTCGCGCACGCGTGGCAGCGGATCCTCGCGTCGGTGCGCTCCTACGCCGATCTCGAGCCGTCGCTGCTCGGGCGGGTCGAGGAGCTCATCGACTTCGTGACGGCGTCCTGACGGCAGCCGCCTGAGCTGGGTCAAACGGCGCGCGTCCGACGCGTCGGACGACTAGTGTGCGGCGCAACGGCCACGCATGCCGCGCCGTTCCCTGACGCGAGAGGCACCCACATGAGCCAGACCCCACCGCCGCCGTGGGCCGGGCAGCCGCCCGCGGGCCCACCCCTGACCGACGCCGAGACCCGCCAGTGGGCCGGGCTCGCGCACCTCGGCGGGATCTTGTGGATCGTGCCCGGCCTCATCATCTGGCTCCTGTTCCGCGCGCGCAGCGGGTTCGTGGACCAAGAAGGTAAGAAGGCGGTGAACTTCCAGATCACGCTGCTGATCGGGTGGGTCATCGTCTGGATCGCCGACGCGATCTTCCTGCCGTGGTTCCTGGCCAACCTGCTCCAGCTCGCGCTGTGGATCTTCTCCCTGGTCTTCTCGATCCAGGGCTACCTGGCTGTGCAGCGTGGCCAGGCCTACCGCTACCCCTTCTCCTTGGAGCTGATCAAGTGACCGCCGAGACCCCGGGGACACCCGACGAGCCGACAGGCGCCGTCCCGCCGCCGCCCGCACCGCAGTACGAGACACCGCAGTACCAGGCGCCCCAGGGTGAGTACCCGCCGCCGCCCCCGGCTCCCGGGTACGGCGCACCGCAGGGCGCCTATCCCCCGCCGCCGCCCGCACCCGGGTACGGCGCACCGGGGTACGCCTCGCCGCAGGGTGCCTATCCGCCGCCGGCGTACGGGGTCCAGCCCCCGCTGACCGACTCCGACCAGCGCATGTGGTCGGTCTTCGCCCACATCGGTGGGGTGTTCGTCTCGTTCCTCGTCCCGCTCGTCATCCTGCTCGTCTTCAAGGGTCGGGGGGCGTTCGTCGAGGACCAGGCGAAGGAGGCGCTCAACTTCCAGATCACCCTGGCGATCGCCTACGTGGTGGGGGGCCTGACGGCGATCCTCATCATCGGCCTGTTCATCCTGCTCGCCGCCGGGATCTGCTCGTTCGTGTTCGCGATCATGGCCGCCATCGCGTCCAACCGCGGTGAGCTGTACCGCTACCCGCTGACGCTCCGGCTCGTCAGCTGAGCTGACGCCGTCGCACGACGCGAGGCCCCGTCGACCATCAGGTCGGCGGGGCCTCGCCCTGTCGGGACAGCCGGATCAGTCGGGACACCCAGGTCGCTCGGGACGGCCGGGTCAGTCGGGACGGCCAGGTCAGTCGGTCAGGTCGCGGACCACGGCGTCGGCGAGCAGGCGACCGCGCCGGGTCAGCAGCACGCGGCGCTCGCCGTCGGCCCCGAGCGCAGCGCGTCCGTCGAGAAGCCCGTCGGCGACGAGCCCGGCCACCTGTGTCCGCGCGGCAGGCGTCAGGGCGTCGAGCGCGAGGCCGTCCGCGAGCCGCACCCCGAGCATCACCCGCTCAAGCTGGGCCGAGTCCGCCCCCACGAGCTCGCGCCCGGCCGCCGGGCTCAGCCCGTCGGCGAGCCGCGCCGCATACGCCCGCGGGTGCTTGACGTTCCACCAGCGCATCCCGCCCACGTGGCTGTGCGCGCCGGGCCCGACCCCCCACCAGTCGTCGCCCCGCCAGTACGCGAGGTTGTGCCGGCACCGGTCGGCATCGGTCCGGGCCCAGTTGCTGACCTCGTACCAGTGCAGACCGGCCGCGGCGAACAGGTCGTCGGCCAGCTCGTACTTCGCGGCCTGGTCGTCCCCGCTCGGCAGCTCGAGCTCGCCGCGGCGTACCTGGACAGCCATGCGGGTGCCCTGCTCGACGACGAGCGCGTACGCGGACACGTGGTCGACGCCGGTCGCGAGCGCCGCCTCGACGCTGCGGCGCCAGTCGTCCGCCGACTCCCCCGGCGTGCCGTAGATGAGGTCGAGCGAGACCTGCAGCCCCGCGTCCCGCGCCCAGCGCACGACGTCGGGGATGCGTGCCGGGTCGTGCGTCCGCTCGAGCGTCGCGAGGACGTGCGGGACCGCGGACTGCATCCCGAACGACACGCGCGTGAAGCCCGCTGCGGCCAGGGCCTCGAGCGACGACGGCGTGACGGAGTCGGGGTTCGCCTCCGTGGTGACCTCGGCGTCGTCAGCCAGCACCCAGGCCGACCGCACACCGTCGAGCATCCGCGCAAGGTCCCCGGGGGGAGGACAGTCGGCGTCCCCCCGCCGACGAACACCGTCCGGACCGGGCGCGCGGGGAGCCCAGAGCCGGCCAGCACGCACGCCGCGAGGTCGATCTCCCGCAGGGCCGTGTCGGCGTAGGCGACCTGGCTCGCGCCGCCGCCGAGCTCGGTCGCGGTGTACGTGTTGAAGTCGCAGTACCCGCAGCGCACGGTGCAGAACGGCACGTGCAGGTACACCCCGAACGCGCGGGAGCCCGCGCCTGCGACGGCCGACGGGGGAAGGGCGCCGTCGTCGGGCGCCGGATCGCCGTCGGGGAGGGCCGGGCTCATCGGTGCGCGCTACTTCTTCTTGGCATCCTTGGCGTCCTTGCCGCTCGCGTCGGAGGACAGCGCGGCGATGAAGGCCTCCTGCGGCACCTCGACCCGACCGATCGTCTTCATGCGCTTCTTGCCCTCCTTCTGCTTCTCCAGCAGCTTGCGCTTGCGGGTGATGTCACCGCCGTAGCACTTGGCCAGGACGTCCTTGCGCATCGCCCGGATCGTCTCGCGCGCGATGATCCGCGCGCCGATGGCCGCCTGGATGGGCACCTCGAACTGCTGGCGCGGGATGAGCTCGCGCAGCTTGCCGACCATCATCAGGCCGTACGCGTACGCCTTGTCCTTGTGCACGATCGAGCTGAACGCGTCGACCTGCTCGCCCTGCAGCAGGATGTCGACCTTGACCAGGTCGCCCGCCTGCTCACCGGCAGCCTCGTAGTCCAGGCTCGCGTAGCCGCGCGTCTTGGACTTGAGCTGGTCGAAGAAGTCGAAGACGATCTCGGCGAGCGGGAGGGTGTACCGCAGCTCGACGCGGTCGGCCGACAGGTAGTCCATGCCGCCCAGCTCGCCGCGGCGGGTCTGGCACAGCTCCATCACGGCGCCGATGAACTCGCTCGGCGCGAGGATCGTGGCCTTGACGATGGGCTCGCGGACCTCGACGATCTTGCCGCCCGGGAACTCGCTCGGGTTCGTGACCCGCACGACCTTCTTGTCCTCGAGCGTGACGTCGTACACGACGTTCGGCGCCGTCGAGATGAGGTCGAGGTCGAACTCGCGCTCGAGCCGCTCACGCACGATCTCGAGGTGCAGCAGCCCGAGGAAGCCGACCCGGAAGCCGAAGCCGAGCGCGACGGACGTCTCGGGTTCGTAGACGAGCGCGGCGTCGTTGAGCTTGAGCCGGTCCAGGGCGTCGCGCAGCAGCGGGTAGTCGGTGCCGTCGATCGGGTAGAGGCCCGAGAAGACCATCGGCTTGGGGTCGCGGTAGCCGCCCAGGTCGTGGGTCGCGGGCTTGCTCGCGTTCGTCACCGTGTCACCGACGCGCGACTGCCGGACGTCCTTGACGCCCGTGATGAGGTACCCGACCTCGCCGACTCCCAGACCCTTCGTGACGACCGGCTCCGGCGAGATGACACCGATCTCGAGCAGCTCGTGCGTCGCGCGCGTCGACATCATGACGATCTTCTCGCGCGGGTTGAGGTTGCCGTCGACCACGCGGACGTACGTGACGACGCCGCGGTAGGTGTCGTAGACCGAGTCGAAGATCATGGCCCGGGCGGGCGCGTCCGCGTCACCGGTCGGGTGCGGGACGAGCTTCACGATGCGGTCGAGCAGCGGCCCGACGCCCGCACCCGTCTTGCCGGAGACCAGCAGGACGTCCTCGGGCTCACCGCCGACCAGGCGCGCGAGCTCCTCGGCGTACTTCTCGGGCTGCGCAGCCGGCAGGTCGATCTTGTTGAGCACCGGGATGACCTGCAGGTCCTTCTCGAGCGCGAGGTACAGGTTGGCGAGCGTCTGCGCCTCGATGCCCTGCGCCGCGTCGACGAGCAGCACGGCCCCCTCGGACGCTGCCAGCGACCGCGACACCTCGTAGGTGAAGTCGACGTGGCCCGGTGTGTCGATCATGTTCAGCGCGTACGGCACGAGCTCGCCGTCGGCGTTCTCGACGGCCCACGGCATGCGCACGGCCTGCGACTTGATCGTGATCCCGCGCTCGCGCTCGATGTCCATCCGGTCGAGGTACTGCGCGCGCATCGCTCGGGCGTCCACCACGCCGGTGAGCTGGAGCATGCGGTCCGCGAGGGTCGACTTGCCGTGGTCGATGTGGGCGATGATGCAGAAGTTCCGCAGCAGCTCGGGCGGCGTGGCCGCCGGCTGGATGCGGCTCATGCCCGCGGCGCTCGGGATCGGGGACAACTCGGGGGTGCTCCGGCTTCGCTTCGGGGGATGGTGGACGGCACCCCATGGTCCCATGGCGTCGGATGCGATCGACCACCGGACGGGGCGGCGAACCGGGAACAGGACGAACCCTGCGTGGCGAACGGGCGATCTTCGACCGACGAGCGGGCGATCTCTGGGCCGAGCCATGGCCGCAGGGCGTCCGTGAGTGCATGCTCAAAGGGAACGCGCGCCTGCCGACGATGCTGCCCCGGACCCGGTGAGCCCGGCACGGCGCTCACGTTCGCGAGGGAGGCACGGTGGGCACCGCGGACCCGCGCCCAGCCACGAGCAGCCCGATCATGTCCCGGGTGCTGATCGACGCGCTGCAAGAGGGCCTGCTGATCGCCGACTCCGACGGACGGGTCATCGAGGCCAACGCGGCAGCGGCGACCATCTTGGGACTGACCCGTGAGCAGGTGATCGGCGGCCGGTTCGACGCATCCGGCCGTGGCGCCACCACGATCGACGGCACACCGTTCCGTCATGAGGACCGACCGTCCGTGATCGCGGCCCGCACCGGTGAGCCCGCGAGCGCTGTGGTCGGGCTGCGGCCGGAGACGACCGACCCGCTGTGGCTGCGCCTGTCGGTGAACCCGATCCCGCTGCCCGACGGCGAGAGCGACGAACCCGGACGACCGGCCCTCATCATGACGATGGTCGACGTGACGGCCGAGCGGCTGCGCGCCGACGAGCTCCGCCGCAGCGAGGAGCGGTTCCGGCTCACCTTCGAGGATGCCGCGATCGGCATGGCGATCGTGTCGCTCGACGGCCGGTTCCTCCAGGTGAACCAGGCGCTGGTCCAGAGCCTCGGCATCCCCCGCGCCGAGCTCCTCGCCCTCACCTTCCAGGAGATCACCCATCCGGACGACATCGACGCCGACCTCGAGCAGCTCGCGCTGCTGCTCGACGGCGCCATCCACGGCTATCAGATCGACAAGCGGTACGTGACACCGTCCGGGACCGTCATCCGGGCTCGTCTGACGGTCTCGCTCGCGCACGACGCGGCGGGACGACCTCTGCACTTCATCAGCCAGGTCGAGGACGTGACGGCGACGCGGCGCGCGCAGGACGTCCTCGAGCAGCGCGCGTTGTACGACCACCTGACCGGCCTGGCCAACCGCTCGCTCCTCCTCGACCGGCTCAACCACGCACTCGCGATGCACGCGCGCAACGACAAGCTCGTCGCCGTGGTCTTCGCCGACCTCGACCACTTCAAGCGGATCAACGACTCGCTCGGTCACGACGCCGGCGACCGCATGCTGCGCATCGTCGCCGACCGCATGCGCACGTCCGTCCGCCCCGGCGACACGGTCGCCCGGATCGGCGGCGACGAGTTCGTCGTCGTCCTCGAGCAGATCGACTCGGCCGACCAGGCCGGCGAGCTGCTCCAACGGATCCAGACGTCCGTCGAGCTGCCGCTGCAGCTCGACGGGCACCTGCTCCTCCCGGCGATGAGCGCGGGGTTGACGGTCGACGACGGCGGCGGTGACGCGCTGCGCGTCCTGCGGGACGCCGACACCGCGATGTACGTCGCGAAGAACACCGGCAGGGGCCGCTGGGTCGCGTTCCGCGAGGAGCACCGTCGCGCGGCCGTCGACCGGCTGTCCGTCGAGGAAGACCTCCGCGCCGCGATCGAGCACGGCGACTTCGAGCTGCACTACCAGCCGATCGTCGAGCTCGCCTCGCGCGTGGTTTCCGGCTACGAGGCGCTCGTGCGCTGGCGCCACCCGGAGCGCGGCCTGGTCCTGCCCGAGTCGTTCATCGCGATCGCCGACGACGCCGACCTGACGCCCGAGGTCGGGTCCTGGGTGCTCCGGGAGGCTGTCGGCTTCCTTGCCCGGCACCCCGAGATGCCCGGCAGGCTGTACATCAACGTGTCACCTCGCGAGCTCGGCCGGGTGAGTATTGAGCCCGAGGACCACACCGATCGCCGCCCCCCCGATCTCGCCCGGCTGATCGCGCAGACCCTCGAGGCGGAGGGCGTCGACCCGAGCCGGCTCGGGATCGAGATCTCCGAGGTGGCGGTCCTCGAGGCGACCGAGCACACGCGGGCCGAGCTCGCGAGCATCGCCCGGCTGGGGGTCGCCGTGCTCCTGGACGACTTCGGCACCGGGTACTCCGCGCTGCTGTCGGCCCTCGCGGCGCCCGTCACCGGTCTCAAGCTCGACCGGTCGTTCACGGCCCGGCTCGGCGAGGCCGGTGCCGCCGACCGGGTGAGCGCGGCCGTCGCGGCGGTGGTCGGGGCGCTCGGCAGCTACGGCATCGCGGCGGGCCTCGAGACCGAGGAGCAGGCAGCGGCCGCGCTCGCGCACGGCTGGGAGCACGGGCAGGGCTGGCTCTTCGGCCGGCCGCTTCCCGAGGGGCTCATGACCCCGCTCGTCGCGCTTCAGGAGTGACCCGCACCGCGAACAGGCGGCGCGTCACGACTCGCGGGTGATCTGGACCTGGACGTCGAGGTCCTGCGTCCCGGGGCCGGCGAAGATCCCGCGCAGCGGAGCCACGTCGTCGTACGACCTTCCCCGCGCCAGCACGACGTGCTGCGGGCCCGCGGGCACGCGGTTCGTGGGGTCGTACGGGTGCCACTCGCCCGCCCACCACTCGATCCAGGCGTGCGACTGCCCGACGAGGACCTCGCCGACCTCGCCGTCGCTGCTCGGGTACAGGTAGCCCGAGACGTACCTGACGGGGATGCCGACGCTGCGCAGGGCCCCGGCGGCCAGGTGGGCCATGTCCTGGCAGACCCCCTTGCGAGCGGCCCACGCCTCGGACGCCGGCGTGTGCACCGCTGTCACTCCCGGGACGTACTCGAGCTCGTCGCGCAGCTCGCCGCAGATCGCCGTCGCGGCCTCGTTCGGGTCCCGACCGTGGGCGTTCCTGGCGGCGAGCTCGACGACCTCGTCCGGGGCCAGCGTCGTCGGGGTGTCCGCGAGGAACTCCGCGAGCCGGTCACGCAGCTCCGGACCCCGCACCGTGTCCCACCCGGTCGTCGCCTTGGCGGGCGTCCGCTCGTGGATGTCGATCCGGTGCTCGGCGACCACGACGAGCAGCTCGTGCGGCGCGAGCACCTCGAAGGCCGTGACGGAGCTGCCCCAGTAGTCGCGGTACTCGTACGACCACGTGAGCGGCTGGATGTCGAGCCGCGTCTCGAGCACGGTCTGGCCGGGCTGGGCGAGCGGCGTCATGCGCGCCTCGTTGTACGACGCCGTGACGGGGCCCGCGTAGCGGATCGACGTCGTGTGCACCACATGCAGACGGCTCATAGCGCCTCTCCGACCCAGTTGGTGAGGTGACCGGACGGGAAGTACCGCATCCGGATCGCGTCGCTCGCCGCCGAGCACGCGCGCTGCACGCTCTCCATCTCGTCGGGCAGCGAGTCCAGGACGTCGAGGAGCGGGCGGTACTCGAGGCGCGTGCGCGCAAGCCCGAGGTGCCGGCGCGCCTCGTCGACACCGGTGCGGTCGCTGACGGGGTCGAGCGCCGTGAGGCACGCCTCGGCCTGGCCGAGCGCGAACACGATCGAGCGGGGGAACAGCCGGTCGAGCAGCAGGAAGCCCGCGGCCCGCTCGTCGGAGGCCGACCCTCGATGGGTCCGCAGGTAGGCCTCGTGCGCGCCGCACGAGCGCAGCAGGGTCGTCCACCCCGGACCCGTCGTGCCCGCGAGCGCGCGCGTCGTCAGGAGGCGCGCGGTCATGTCGGCGCGCTCGATCGACCGCCCCAGCACCATGAACTGCCACGTCTCGTCACGCGACGTCACCGAGTCCATGAGTCCTGCGACGACGGCGGCCCGCTCACGCACCCACGTGAAGTAGTCGTGCGGCCGCGCCGGGTGGACCTCCGCGGGCAGCCGGTTCCAGGAGGCGTTGAGGCACTCCCAGAGGTCCGTCGAGATGATCTCCCGCGCGCGGCGGGCGTTCTCCCGTGCCGCGACCAGTGACCCGGCGATGGCCGACGACGACACCCGGTCGTACGCCAGAATCTCGAGGACCTCCTCGCGGCCGACCTGCACCTCGGGCGGCGGCGCGGTCCGGTCCATGACGGACAGGAGCAGCCGGCAGGCGGTGTCCTCCTCCGCCCACGGGTCCTCGAGCAGGCTCTGGACGTGGACGTCCAGGAGACGGGCCGTGTCGTCGGCACGCTCGACGTAGCGCCCGATCCAGAACAGCGACTCGGCGATGCGGCTCAGCACGTCGGTGCCTCCTGCACGGTCGTCAGGGCACGCGTGCCGGGGGCGCCGCCGGACTGCTGCTGCTGCCTGACCTGGACCCGCAGGCCGCTCGGGTTGGGGTCGGTGTTCTGGGCCGTCGTCTGCGGGACGCTCGCGGGGAGCTCCGCCGCCACGACCGGAGGCCGACGGGGTATGCCCGACCCGAGCACCCACGTGTCCTTCGACCCGCCGCCCTGCGAGCTGTTGACCACCAGCTCACCCTCGGGCAGCGCGACCCGGGTCAGGCCGCCGGGCAGGACCCAGATCGACTCGCCGTCGTTCACGGCGAACGGCCGGAGGTCGACGTGGCGGGGCCGCAGCGAGTCCCCGATCAGCGTCGGCACCGTCGACAGCTGGACGACCGGCTGTGCGACCCAGCCGCGCGGGTCCTCGACCAGGCGTGCCCGCAACGCGTCGAGCTCGGCGCGGGTCGCGCGAGGTCCGACCACGAGCCCCTTGCCGCCTGACCCGTCGACGGGCTTCACGACGAGCTCGTCGAGGCGGTCGAGGACCTCCTCGAGCGCACCCGGGTCCTCGAGGCGCCACGTGTCGACGTTGTCGAGCAGGGGCTCCTCGCTGAGGTAGTACCGGATCAGGTCGGGGACGTAGGTGTAGACGAGCTTGTCGTCCGCGACGCCGTTGCCGACGGCGTTGGCGATGGTCACCGTGCCCGCCCGGGCACACGTCATGAGCCCAGGGCTGCCGAGCAGCGAGTCGGAACGGAACGCGACCGGGTCGAGGAACTCGTCGTCCACCCGTCGGTAGATGACGTCGACCCGCCGCCGGCCCTGCGTCGTGCGCATCCAGACGCGGCCGCTCGCGCAGAACAGGTCGCGTCCCTCGACGAGCTCGACGCCCATCGACCGCGCCAGCAGCGAGTGCTCGAAGTACGCGCTGTTGAAGACGCCCGGCGTCAGGACCACGACCGTCGGTTCGTCGACGCCGGAGGGAGCCGCCGCGACCAGGGCCGCGAGCAGCCGGCGCGGGTAGTCCTGCACCGGCCGGATCCGCAGTGCGGCGAACAGCTCAGGGAACGTCTGGGCCATCGCGCGCCGGTTGGACAGCACGTAGCTGACCCCGCTCGGCACCCGGACGTTGTCCTCGAGGACGCGGAAGTGCCCGACCTCGTCGCGGATGACGTCGATCCCGGACACGTGCACGCGGACGCCGTTGGGCGGCTGGATCCCGCGTGCCGCCCGGTGGAAGTGCGTCGAGGAGACGATGAGGTGCCGCGGGACGACGCCGTCCGCGACGGCCTTCTGCGGGCCGTAGACGTCGGCCAGGAAGGCCTCGAGCGCGCGCACGCGCTGAGCGACACCCGGCGCGACGTGGTCCCACTCCTCACCCGACAGGACGCGGGGGGCGACGTCGAGCGGGAAGGGTCGCTCCTCACCCGCGAAGTCGAACGTCACCCCTTGGGCCAGGTACGAGCGCGCGAGCGTGTCGGCCCGTGCGCGCAGGTCCGCCGACGACAGACCGCTGAGCGCCGCATGGACCTGCTTGTACGCCGGACGAGGTCCCGTCACGTGGTCGAACATCTCGTCCCACGCTGCGCCTGCCGGGTAGTCGTCGAACACGTCCTCCATACGCCGGAACCTAGTACGCGTTTGTCACCAGCATGTGTCGGACGCCCCGCCGCCCCCGGCGGGTCTCGTACGGCGCCGGCACTCCGGTGCCGGTCGCGTCGCACGGTCGCGGTCGTTAGGGTGCCGACGTGGCGCAATCGACGTGGAACCGAGTCCTCCGTGCGGGTGCGGAGATCCTTCGATCCGTGGTCGCGTCGGCGGGACGCCCGGCTCGTGAGAGCGGGCCGCGCGCTGCACCGCGCGCTGCACCCCGGGGCCGCACGACCTCGTCCGCCCCGCACGCACGCGCCGACCGGTCGCCGTATCCCGGCGACTTCACAGGAGTCGTCCACCCGCGGTACGCGCCCCACCTCGACGGTGACGCCGACCACGGTGAGGTCGTCTGGACCTGGGTCCCGTTCGAGGACGACCCGACGCGGGGCAAGGACCGCCCGGTGCTCGTCGTCGGTCAGGACGCGCGGTGGTTGCTCGGGCTCATGCTCTCGAGCAAGGACCACGACCGCGACGCCGCCGACGAGGCCCGGTGGGGCCGTCGCTGGTTCGACGTCGGTGCGGGCCCGTGGGACGCACAGCGACGCCCCAGCGAGGTTCGCCTCGACCGCGTGCTCCGCATCGATCCGGGGGCGGTCCGCCGGGAGGGCGCGATCATGGACGAGGCGACATTCGACCGCGTCGTCGCGCAGCTCTAGCGTCGGTCGCAGTGCCTGCAGGTCGGCGCGCGCTGGGCGGCCCCGCTCCGGCCCACGCCCGCCCGCGCGGAATGGGCCTTCGCGGCCCGGGCTGCTATTCTTGACGCTCGCGTGTCCGCCCAGGTCGGCGGGCACAGATCCAGTTCTTCACCGCGGGTGTCCCCACGCCCAAGTCCCGGGGCTGGACAAGCCCTCTACGACCTCATCGATCGCCCCGGCGAACACACAAGGAAGTCCATACGTGGCCAACATCAAGTCTCAGATCAAGCGGATCGGCACCAACGAGAAGGCGCGCCTGCGCAACAAGGCCGTCAAGTCGGAGCTCAAGACGCACGTGCGCCGCGTGCGCGAAGCTGTCGCCGGTGGCGACAAGGACGCCGCAACGGTCGCCCTCGTCTCGGCGTCGCGCAAGCTCGACAAGGCGGCGTCCAAGGGCGTCATCCACGCCAACCAGGCAGCGAACAAGAAGTCGGCTCTCGCGAAGGCTGTCGGCAGCCTCTGAGTCCGCCGCCGGTCTTCGACCGGCGCACGTCCCGGACACGCAGCCCTGGACAACGAGGAAGGCGTCACCCCCTACGGGGTGACGCCTTCCTCGTTGTCCGACCTTCTCGCCGTGCGACCCGCCCCGACCGGCGGGGCCGGGCGATCAGCTCGCCGAGGACCCGCTCCACGCCTCGAGCAGCGCGGCCGGGACAGACGGCCGGAACCCGGCTTCCCGCAGCGCCCGGTCGAACGCCTCAGCCGCGCCGGCGATGTCGCGGTTGCCGAGGAGCCGGTCTCCGAGCTCACGCCATGCGGCCGCCGACTGCCGGCTCGCGGACATCATCCCGAGCATGTCGGCTGCCCACTTGTAGGCCTCGGCCGACGCCACGATGTCGCCCTTCGTGTGCAGCGCGTCCCCCAGCGCGAGCTGGGCGACTGCCTTCTCCAGACGAGGCTGGTCACCGAGACGGACGATGGCTGCTCGCGCACACCGCTCCGCCTCGTCGGAGTCGCCCAGCAGGAGGTGCGCCCGCGACCGTTCGACATCGACCCGCGCCAGCTCGACCTCGGAGCCCGACGCCACAAGGTCGGGAGTGGCCAGCTCGAGCTGGTGGAGCGCCTCGATCGGCTCTGCCGGATCGCTCCGGAGCAGCAGCCATGCGTAGTTGAGTCGCAGCCGCGGCACGTCCCGGCTCACCTCGCCGCCGTCGAGCAGCGCCAGCGCCCGTTCGGTGTAGCGCTGAGCGAGGTCGTAGTCACGACGCTGCTCCGCGACGAGCGCGGCGTTCCAGTAGACGCTGCCCCGACCGCGCGGTGTGCCCTGCTCATCGGCCTGCCGCACCAGCTCCGAGGCGCGGTGCGTGGCGTACAGGAGGTCGCCGCGCTCGACGTAGGCCCAGAGCAGGGTCGAGGCCAGTCGCAGGTGCTCGTCCGTCCCGGACAGGCCCGCCTTCTCAAGGTCGAGGACCACGCGCTCGCCCACCTCGATGCTCCGGTGCAGGTCGCCGGCCTCGAGGTACGAGGCGACCAGGCCCGTCGCGACGCCCGCCGCGTCGAGGTGGTGCCCGCGAGCCTGCGCGTCGACGAGCAGCGGCTCGAGGATGGCGACCGACGACTCCAGATCACCGAGACCCTCGTGGGCTCGGGCAAGGGTCAGCAGAGCCTCCACCTTGAGCGCGTGCGTCACACGGTCGAGGTCGAGACGCGAGATGCGCTCGCGAGCCGACGCGGCCGCGCCCGACTTCACGTCGAGCTTGGCGAAGTCGACCTCGAGACGGGTCCGAGCCTCGTTCGGGCCGTCGGCACCGAACTTGAGGAACTCCACCGTCGAACCCATCCGGGCGGCGAGGACAGCGAGCGCCGCGTCGGTCGGCTCGCGTCGACCGGCCTCGATGAGCGAGATGTAGCTCGGTGAGAAGGCCCCTCCGGCCAGGGCCGTCTGGGAGAGGCCTGCATCGATCCGCCCCTGGCGGACTCGGTCAGCAATGGTCGTCATGTTGGGTCACTGTACCTGTGACTGATGAGAATGTCTGCATCTTGGTCGAGATTCACTCCAGGCAACCATCTCACGCGGCGACTTGGCGTGGTGGGCGGGAACGGGCACGTCCCCGCCACCACCACGCCAGGCGAGAGTGCCGCGTTCGTCGCGGTCACCCCCGTCGTCACTTCATGATGTCGCGGCAGCAACCGGTGGCACCGCCGAGCGGCGTGTACTCGGAGGCCTGGGAGGTGGTGGCAGCACTGATCGAGATGAGCACGGCGAGGACGACGGCGGTTGCGGACTTCACGGTGATGCGCACGATAGGTCTCCTGTCACAGTGGACTGACTTGATGTCAGCAATATTATGACGGCTCGGCGACGGACTTGTCGCGCACTTGGCGGGTGAGTTCCGACCGTCCGCTCGACCGCACGCACAGCGCCACGCGCGCCACACGAACCATCTTCACCCGGGGGTCACACAGATGGGTGAGTGTCATGTTCGACAGCGTGTGGTGTCATGGTCTACATGACTGACGAGTCCTGGTGGGAGCCCGAGACGCAGCTTGCCGCTGCCGTCGATGCGGCGATCCCGGACTGCGCGCAGCGCGAGTGGGACCAGCACGTCGCCCACGAACCCGTGCTGATCGGTCGACAGGGCATCTTCACGAACCGGCTGCGGCCGTTCGCCTACCAGCTCTCCTACCGCTCCCCCACCCTCGAACCGCTCGTGTCGGGCTCGTGGAGCGAGTTCCAGCACGAACGAGCCACTGCCCACGTGCTCCGATCGACCTTCGGGCGGACGAACTTCGAGGACGTCTCGCAGGGCCGGTGGCTCTTCGTCCGGTTCCCGCGCGCTTACCTCATGGGCGAGCTTCCGATCCCCGAACGTCCGGACCGGCTCGTCATCGAGGTCGCCGAGCACGTCGAGATCGACCACCAGCTGATCGGCTCCCTCCGGAACCTGCGCGACCGTGGGTTCCGGATCGCCGTGCCCGGGTTCGTCAGCCGGCCCTCGCAGCGACTCCTTCTCCCCCATGCCGACTTCGTCAAGATCGACGTCCGTGACCTCGACGTCGAGGGTCGGCCCGTCGTCGAGCTCGCCCGCTCGTACGGCGCGCTGCTCATCGCGGAGTTCGTCGAGCACAGCTGGCTGCTCGAGCACAGCTGCGACCTGGGCTTCGATCTTCTGCAAGGCAACCTGCTCGAGCCGCCCACCGTCCTGGACAGGTCCGCGGCCCGGATCGCGAGACGTGTCGCGTGAGCAGCCTCCCCGTCGAACGGCACTCAGCTCGCCATGACCCATGGACGGTCCGTGGCGTGCCGTTCCGCCCTGCCTTCGCCGCCCCCGCGTCCGCGTCCGTCGAGTGGATCGCCGCCGACACGGCGCCGCGCGCGCCCAGCTCAGCCGCGACCTGGCGCACCCGGCTCGGTCGGCAACCGATCGTCACATCGGCCGGCCGGACCATCGGCTACGAGTTCCTCTACCGCGCGCCGTCCCGTCGGCCCGTACGGGTCGACCGCTGGACGCCCGCGCGGCAGGACGGAGCGACTGCGGCGGTGCTCGACTGCGTGTTCGGCGGTTCCGGCGTCGCGAGCGTCGCCGCCGACCACCTGGCGTTCGTCAACGTGACCCGCTCGTACCTGGTCGGCGAGCTGTCGCTGCCGCTCGACCCGGCGCGCCTCGTCCTGGAGATCGTCGAGTCCGTCCGGGCCGACCCCGCGGTCCTCGCGGGCGTGAAGGCCCTGCGGGCTCGCGGGTACCGGATCGCCATCGACGACTTCGCCGGGCTCGACGACCAGGTCGCCCTGCTCCCCCACGCTGACTACGTGAAGCTCGACATCCGCGACCTCGCCCGGCAGGGGACTGCGCTGATCCGGCTCGCCGCACGGTTCGGTGCTGTCCTGGTGGCAGAGCGCGTCGAGGACGACGCGACTCTCGACAGGTGCGCCGCCGCCGGCTTCACGCTGTTCCAGGGCAACATCGTCCAGCCGACGATGGTGTTCGAGCGCGCCCCCGCCGTCCCCTCACCGCGAACGCGCTGACGCGACGCGAAGAACGGCGCGCTCGACCGCGAACTCGGGGTCGCGGCTCGCACCCTTGACCTCGGCATCCGCCTGCGCGACTGCTGTGATCGCCGCCGCGAGCGACTCGGGCGTCCAGCGCGTCAGGTCCCGTAGGGCCCGGTCCACCTGCCACGGTGCGAGTCCCAGGTCACGGACCGCCGCCGAGCCGCGCCCGCGCGTCGCCGCGACCTTGGCGAGGATGCGGAGCTTGGCCGCGAGCGCAGCCACGATCGGCACCGGGTCGACCCCGGTGGCGAGCGCGTGCCTCAGCAGCGCGACCGCCTGCCCGGCATCCCCCTCGACAGCCGCGTCGGCGACCCGGAATCCCGTTGCCTCGATGCGTCCCCCGTAGTACCGCTCGACGACGTCGACACCGATCGCACCGGTGGTGTCGGCCGCGAGCTGGGCGCACGCCGACGCGAGCTCACGCAGGTCGCTGCCCACCGCGTCGACCAGCGCGCGCACCGCCGCGGCGTTCGCACGACGCCCCGCGCGGCGAAGCTCCGCCGTCACGAATGCCGTCTTGTCGGCGTCCTTCTTCACCGGCTCGCACGCCACGACGACACCGTCACCGGCGCGCAAGGCGTCGAGCAGCTTCTTGCCGCGCTGCCCTCCCGCGTGGCGCAGGACGAGCGTGACGTCCTGCTGCGGTGCCGTGAGGTAGGCGAGCGCGTCCTCGATCAGCTCGTCCGTCGCACGCTCCACACCGGCCACGACCACGACCCGGTCCTCGGCGAAGAGCGACGGGCTCGTCACGACACCGAGCGTGCCCGCCGCATACTCGCTCGCGTCGAGCCGGGTGACCTCGACGCCGGCGTCGCGCTCACGGGCCAGCCCGATGAGACGGTCGACGGCCCGGTCGGCGAGAAGCTCCTCGGCGCCGGACACGAGCACGACGGGCGCGAGCTGTGCGTCGTCCCACGTGAGCCCGGTAGCCGGCCCACCGCTCGGTGGTCTTCCGGTCGTTCGGTGGGATCGCGTCGCGGGTGGCACGCACCAAGAGTGCCATGGCCGACTGACGGGCACGTTCGCGCACGGAGCGCCCCACGGCAACGGACGCGTCGGAGCGCTCGGGCCGTTCGCGCAGGACCAGGGCGAGAAGCGCAGCAGTCGCGACGGCGAGCAGCGCAGCTCCGAGCGGGCCCGCCAGCCAGGCCACCCGTGCGCCCGGCAGCGCGACCGCAGTCCGCGCAACGGCTCCGATCCACCAGCAGGCGGCGCCCGCCACGGCCGCCAGCACCGCGGCAGCTGCCGGCCACCACGGTGCGACCAGAGCGGCGAGCAGCCCGACGACGGTCGCGGGCGCGACCGCCAGGTCCGCGACGAGGTTCGCGGGCACCGCGTACGTCGAGACCGTCGGGCTGAGCAGGATGATGACGGGCGCGCAGACGCACTGTGCCGCGACGGGGACCGCGAGCGCATAGGCGACCGGCGTGCCGACCGCACCCGACCACCGTGCCGCCAGCGGCTTCGCAAGGAGCACCAGCCCGGCGGTCGCCAGCACCGACAGGACGAACCCGATCTCTCGTGCCAGCCATGGGTCGGCGACGAGCAGCGCGACGACCGCGGCGCTGAGCGCCGGCATCGCCCGAGCCGGCCGCCCGACGACGAGCCCGCCGACGCCCACCGCACCCATCGCGGCGGCGCGCAGCACGCTGGCGCCCGGATGGACCAGCACGACGAAGCCGGTCAGTGTCACGACGAGGACGACCACCCGCAACCGCCGGTGCAGCCGCACGGCGCCCGCGCAGGCCAGCACAGCGGCCCCCACGAGCGCGAAGTGGGCACCCGACACCGCCGTCAGGTGCGTGAGACCCGCTCCTCGCATCGCGTCGGCGAGGTCGGTCGGCATCGACGAGGTGTCCCCCACAGCGACACCAGGGAGCAGTGCGCCCGCGTCCCCCGGCAGTGTCGATGCGATGTCGACGAGTGCCGAACGCACCGGCGCGGCCCAGGCGATCCACGGCCCGGGTTCGGCGAGTACCGTCGGCGGCCCCGACGCGACGAGGATCGCGACGGCACGCGAGCCCGGCTCGGCGGCCGCCAGCCTCCCGGACGCGGCGACCTGGCTGCCGTAGACCACGTCCGACCATCCGCTCCCCCCGAGGACCACGACCGGTGCGGCCGACGTGCTCTCGGCACCGCTCGCCTCCACGCTCCGGGTCGAGACTGCGATCCGGTACCTCGCGGGGGCCCCTGGCCATGAGCTCGCGATCGGCACAGCATCGCTGTCGACGGTCCCGGTCACCCGGACGACGGCCCGGTCGGCGGCGAGCGTGGCGATGCCGCCCGCCTGGCGCGCGACGAGCTGGGCTGCCCCGGTCCCGAGCACGACGCTGAGCGCGGCCAGAACAAGGACGACCTGGCCGACTGCCCCGGCCTGCCGGACCGCACCGGCCCGCCCGACCGCACCGGCCCGCCCGACTGTCCCCGTCCGGTCCTGGATCCCCGGCGGCCCGACCACCTCGACGTCGACGGACACGAACCGACCGCGCCGCCGGGTGAGCGCGACTGTTCCGGCACAGGCGGCGCCGGCAACGGCGGCGAGCACGCACGCGACCCGCGGCGACATCACCACGACGGCGGTGGCGGCCAGCCAGGCCGCGCACGCCGACGGCACGAGGCGCAGGTCGAGCCCGTCGCGCACCCGTCACACCCGCACGAGCGGACGGAGCTTGGCGAGCAGCGTCGGACCGATGCCGTCGACCTCACCGAGCTGGTCGACGGACGCGAACCGCCCGTTGGCCTGCCGCCAGTCGACGATCCTGCCCGCAAGGACCGGGCCGATGCCCGGGAGCGCATCGAGGGCCGCAGCATCGGCGCCGTTGAGGTCGACGGTCGCCGACGACGAGCCGCCCGACCCGGCGCCGTCGGGGGCGGTCCCACCGCCCGGCGGTGCTCCCGTCTGCGGGGCGACGGCGTCGCCGGGTGCGGGCACCACCACCTGCTCTCCGTCGATCACGACGCGCGCCAGGTTGAGCGCGGCCAGGTCCGCACGTTCCGTCGCACCGCCCGCAGCACGGATCGCGTCGTCCACGCGAGAGCCCGCAGCCAGCTGCACGACACCGGGGGTCGCAACCTCACCCACGACGTGCACGACCACCGCGCCACCGCTGGTCCTCACCGTGGACACCGAGCCGGTGCCGTCGACCGACGCAGAGCCCGTCGACGCAGAGCCGGTCGCTGCTCCAGGGGTCGACGCGGCGCCACGAGCGTCATCCGTGTCGGCTGCGACTGACGACAACGACACCCCGACGGGTGGCAGCTCGATCGGCACGAGCCCTGCTGAGGCGACCGCGGCGGACCTCAGGGCGACCGCGCCACCGACGAGGCCCATCGCCAGCGCGGCCGTCAGGGCAAGGCGCATCGGAACGGCCCACCGACGCGGCGGACTGCTGGGTCGCCGCTCCCCGTCGCGGGGATGCGTCAGGGGATGCCCATGTGCGTCCGCGTAGGCCTTGCTCGCGGTCGCGAGCGCTGACGAGCGACGAGCGGCGACATCCGCTGCGTCGCGCCCAGCCGGGTCGGGGGCAAGGTCGCGCCCAGCCGCGTCGGGATCGCGCGCAGCCGGGCCAGGATCGAGCGCAGCCGCGTCGGGATCGCCAGCGTGCCGGTCCGCCGCGCGCGCAGGGACCCAGCCGTCCGCGGGACCGGCGGGCACCCCGGCCGGCTCACCGGTCGCCGCGGTCGACCGGGGCGACACCGGCGCGGTGGGGACGGGCTGGGTCAGCCCCCACAACCGGTCGCGCTCGGACGACCCGTCGCTCTCAGACGACCGGCCTCGCTCCGGGACCTGCGTTCGGACGGCCATTCTCGAGACGGTAGGGGTCGCCGTCGGCGATCGGCGCCACGACGGGAGACCGCTGCGGAGGACGCCCCCGGCCATCGGGGCTGCGGGTGGCCGAGCGGGCGTCGGGCGTCACGCGTCAGGCGTCCGCGACGACGATCGCGAGCAGCCCTGGGCCGACGTGGGCCCCGATGACGGCGCTGACCTCGCACACCTCGACGTGCTGGACCAGCTCGCCCAGCCATGCCTCGAGCTGACGCGCCACGCCGTCGGCGACCTCAGGCTGCCCGAGGTGGTGGACCGCGACCCGCGCCGGACCCCGCCTGCGGACCTCAGCGACGACGATCGCCTCGAGCCTGTCGCGTGCCGCACGACGGGTGCGGACCTTCTCGGCGACCTCGATGCGTCCGCCACGCAGCGCAAGGATCGGCCGCAGACCCAGCACCGTGCCGAGCGCCGCCGCGGTCGCACTCAGACGCCCCCCGCGGCGCAGGTGGTCGAGGGAGTCGACGAGGAACCAGGCGCTGGCCGATGCGGCCACCGAGCGCGCACGTTCGGCGACGAGCGCACCGTCGGCCGACGGCTCCGCAGGCATCGCGACTGAGGGTGTCTCGTGCCGGACCCGCCTGACCAGGCTGCGGATCAGGCCGGTCGATCCGGCTCGACCCGCGCCGTCGGCATAGCCCTGCGAGGTCCCGTCGTCGTCCACCGGAAGTCCACCCCGGGCCAGCCGGGCAGCCGACAGCACCGCGAACCCGAGGCCCATGACGACCGAGCGCGAGTCGACGACGTGCACGGGTATCGGCGCGGCGAGAGCCGCGAGCTGAGCGGCCCGCACGGTCCCCGAGAGCTCACCCGACAGGTGCACGGACACGATCTCGCGGGCACCGGACGCAGCCGCGCGCGCGTAGGCCTCGGCGAAGGCGGCCGGTGCCGGTTGCGACGTCGTGACACGGACGCCGTGGGTCAGCGCCGCCGTGAGCTCGGCCGGCGGGAGGTCCCGGCCCTCGAGATGGCGTTCCCCGCCGACGACGACCTGCAGCGGGACGACGACGACGCCCCACCGCTCGGCCTCGCCCGCCGGCAACGACGCGGTCGAGTCGGTGACGACCGCGACCCGTGGGGGCCGCGCGGCTGCGCGCGACCGCGCTCGGTCGGTGCTCAGGCCGGCACCACGTTGACGAGCCGGGGCGCGCGCACGATGACCTTCGCGACCTCGCGTCCGGCGATCGCGCGCTCGACGCCCGGGTCGGCGAGCGCGAGCTCCCGCAGCGCGTCCTCGGTGACGTCCAGGCTCACCTCGGCGCGCCCGCGGACCTTGCCCTGCACCTGGAAGATGCACGTGACCGTGTCCTCGACGAGCTGCACCGGGTCGGCGACCGGGAACGGCTCGTGCGCGAGCGACACCGGGTGCCCGAGCCGCTCCCACAGCTCCTCCGCGAGGTGCGGCGCGACCGGCGCCGTCATGAGGATGAGCGGCTCCACAGCCGCGCGCGGCACGGTGGCGAGCGACGTGAGGTGGTTGTTGAGCACGATGAGCTTGGCGATCGCGGTGTTGATGCGCATCGCGTCGTAGTCGGCGGTGACGTCGGCGATCGTGCGGTGCAGCACCCGCAGCGTCGCGGCGTCCGGCGCGTCATCCACGACACGCAGAGCGCCGGTCGTCTCGTCGATCGTGTTCCGCCACAGGCGCTGGAGGAACCGTTGCGCACCCACGACGGCCCGCGTCTCCCACGGACGTGACAGGTCCAGGGGGCCCATCGCCATCTCGTACACGCGCAGGGTGTCGGCGCCGTACTCCGCGTACATGTCGTCGGGCGTCACCATGTTCTTCAGCGACTTGCCCATCTTCCCGTACTCGCGGAGCACCTCCTCGCCCTGCCAGGTGAAGCCGCTCGCGACCGACGGGTCCTCGACGACCTCGCTCGCCTCGACGTGCACGCCGCGCGCGTCGGTGTATGCGTAGGCCTGGATGTAGCCCTGGTTGAAGAGCTTGCGGAACGGCTCGACGCTCGTGACGTGGCCCAGGTCGTAGAGGACCTTGTGCCAGAACCGTGCGTACAGCAGGTGCAGCACGGCGTGCTCGACGCCGCCGACGTACAGGTCGACACCCCCGGACCGGTGGGTGTCGGCCGGGTTGTGGCCCGGGCCCATCCAGTACCGCTCGAGCTCGGGGTCGACGAGCGCCCCGGCGTGCTCGGGGTCCAGGTAGTGCAGGTAGTACCAGCACGACCCGGCCCAGTTGGGCATCGTGTTGGTGTCGCGTCGGTACGTGCGAGGTCCGTCGCCGAGGTCGAGCGTGACGTTGACCCAGTCCTCGTTGCGGCCCAGCGGCGCCTCGGGCGAGGACTGCGAGTCGAGCGGGTCGAACGTGCGCGGGGAGTAGTCCGGAACCTCGGGCAGGTCGACCGGCAGTGCGGAGTCCGGCAGCGCGATCGGCAGGTCGTGCTCGTCGTAGACGATCGGGAACGGCTCGCCCCAGTAGCGCTGGCGGCTGAAAAGCCAGTCCCGCAGGCGGTACGTGACCGTGCTGGTGCCGAGGCCCTTGCCCTCGAGCCACGCGACGATGACGCCCTTGGCGGCGCTGACGTCGAGACCGTCGAGGCTCACCTCGTCGTTGCTGGAGCCGATGATTGCGCCGTCGCCGGTCCACGCACCGCCCTCGAACCCCTCGGGTGGCGCGACGGTCCGCACGACCGGCAGTCCGAACGCCTCGGCGAACGCGTGGTCGCGCGTGTCGCCGCCGGGGACGGCCATGATCGCCCCCGTGCCGTAGCCCATGAGGACGTAGTCGGCCGTGAAGACCGGGATCGGGGTGCCGTTGACCGGGTTGGTCGCGTAGACGCCGGTGAACACGCCCGTCTTGCGACCGGCGTCGGCCTGGCGCTCGACCGCGGTCTTGGCGGCGGCCTCGCGGCGGTAGGTGGCCACGGCCGCGGACGGGTCCGGGTGCCCGCCGGTCCACGCCTCCGCCGTGCCCGCCGGCCACACGGTCGGCACCTCGTCGAGCAGCGGGTGCTCGGGCGAGACGACCATGAACGTGGCCCGAACAGCGTGTCGGGGCGGGTCGTGAAGACCTCGACCCAGCGACGCTCCCGCGCGATGTCCGACGACGACCCGTCCGCACCGTCGTCGAGCACCGCGAACCTGACCGTGGCGCCGTCAGAGCGTCCGATCCAGTTGCGCTGCATCGCGACGACCTTCTCGGGCCAGTCGATGAGGTCCAGGTCGTCGGCGAGCCGGTCGGCGTACGCCGTGATCCGCATCTTCCACTGCCGCAGCGTGCGCTGGAAGACCGGGAAGTTGCCGCGCTCCGAGCGACCGTCCGACGTGACCTCCTCGTTCGCGAGGACCGTGCCGAGTCCCGGGCACCAGTTCACGGGTGTCTCGGACATGTACGCCAGGCGCTCGGAGTCCACCACCCTGCGGCGCGCGGTCTCGTCGAGGTCGGTCCACGGCGCGCCGTCGGGCACCCCGGCGATGCCGGTCGGGACCACGCGCGTGCCGGCCGCATAGGCCTCGACGAGCTCGCTGATCGGACGGGCACGGCCCGTGCCGCCGTCGGGACGCACGGCGTCGGCGTCGTACCAGGACTCGAAGATCTGCAGGAAGATCCACTGCGTCCAGCGCACGTACCCGGGGTCGATCGTGGCGAACGTCCGCCGCGGGTCGTGACCGGTGCCGAGCCGGCGCAGCTGGCGGGCCATGATCTCGATGTTGGCCTCGGTCGTGACCCGCGGGTGCTGACCCGTCTGGACCGCGTACTGCTCGGCGGGCAGGCCGAACGCGTCGTACCCGAGCGCGTGCAGCACGTTGTCGCCCTGCATCCGGCGGAACCGCGCCACGACGTCGGTGGCGATGTAGCCGAGCGGGTGCCCGATGTGCAGACCCGCACCTGAGGGGTACGGGAACATGTCCATCACGAAGTAGGGCGTCGACCCCGGCGCGGCGTGGTGTCCCTCGGCGTCCGTGAGCCGACCGCTCGGGTTCGGCGCCGAGAAGGTCCCGCGCCGCTCCCACTCGTCCTGCCAGCGTCGCTCGACGGAGTCCGCGAGCGCGGCCGTGTAGCGGAAGGGGACGTCGTTCGGTCCGGCGTCGGGGACGGGGTGTGCGGCAGCCTGCGAGGTCACGTCGGCGAGTTTACCGGCGCGCGCCGGAGCCCGGGTCAGGGGCTCCGCCACGCGGCGTAGGTCCGGCAGGTCAGCGGGCCGCGCGGAACTCCGTGACGAGCGGGCACTGGAACGGGTCGCGGGCGGCGAGGCCGACCTCGTTGAGGTACTCGACCACGATCCGGTAGGAGTGCAGCAGGGTCGTCTCGGTGTAGGAGATGCCCCGGTCGGCACAGAACTGCCGAACCATGGGCTGGACCTTCTTGAGCGACGGGCTCGCCATGCTCGGGAACAGGTGGTGCTCGATCTGGTAGTTGAGCCCGCCCATGAACAGGTCCACGAACCGGCCGCCCCGGATGTTGCGGCTCAGGAGGACCTGACGGTGCAGGAAGCTGATCTTCATCGACGCCGGGACGATCGGCATGCCCTTGTGGTTCGGGGCGAAGCTGGCACCCATGTAGAGCCCGAACAGGCCGAGCTGGACGCCCAGGAACGCGAACGCCATACCCACCGGCAGGAACCAGAACACGATCGCGAGGTAGCCGCCGAGCCGCAGGGTGACGAAGGCCATCTCGACGGGGCGGCGCTTGACGGCGCCGCGGCCGAAGATCGTCTTGACGCCCGAGATGTGGAGGTTGAGGCCTTCGAGGAGCAGCAGCGGGAAGAAGAACCATCCCTGGCGCTGGGTGAACCACCCGGCGATCCCCGTACGCTCGCGCTCGAGGTTCTCGGTGGTGAACACGATCGCGCCGGCATCGATGTCGCCGTCGGCGCCGAGGGTGTTCGGCTTGGCGTGGTGGCGGCTGTGCTTGTGGTTCCACCAGCCGTAGCTCATCCCGGCCAGCAGGTTGGCGACGACGAGGCTCGCCCAGTCGTTCCAGCGGCCCGAGACGAAGATCTGCCGGTGCGCTGCGTCGTGGCCCAGGAACATGACCTGCCCGAGGACGAGCGCCAGGACCGCGGCGACGACAAGCTGCCACCACGACGGGCCGATGGCGAAGAACGCGAACGCCGTGCCGCCGAGCAGGAGCAGGATGACCGCGAAGCGCGTCCAGTAGTACGCGTAGCGGCGGCGCAGGAGCCCGGCGCTCTGGACCATCTTGGTCAGCTCGGTGAACTCGCTGACCTGTCGCTCGCGCGCGGCGCCAGGGACCGCGCGGCCGTTGTCGGGCTGCTCGATGCTCTCGATCACGGTGCTGCTCATGGGGCCTGCCTCGGGGTCGTCGTCGGGTGGTCATCGTGGTGACGCGATGCCGCGGGGCAACACATCCGAACGGGGTCTGGTTCGAGGGTAACGGCACCGCCTGTCGATCGGCAGGTGGCCAGCCACGATTCTCGCGCCCCCACCGGCGCGTCCCCGCACGGCGCGCCGGGAACCGTACAGGGCCATTGGTCCTAGACGTACGTCGCAGCGCATGCGTACGGCACCCCTGCGCTCCGATGTCCCCGGGACACATGGGTCGCCCAGCCCTAGACTCGCAGCCATGTCGGACGCGCAGGGTGGCACTGTCCCATCGGTCCCGGGCGCCGCGGAGCTCGCCGCCCTCAAGGCTGCCGCCGCGCAGGCAGCCGCCGAGGCTGCCGAGGCACGAGCCGCTGCCGCGGTCGCCGCCGCTGAGGCTGCCCAGGCCGCTGCCGACGCGGCCGCCCAGGCACCGCGCGTCGCGGCTGCCACAGCACCCGCCGCCGCTGCTCCGTCCGCCCCTGCTCCGCCCCCTGCCCCGGCCGCGTCGGGCGCAGCCGGCCCGTCCGAGTGGGCCGCCAAGGTCACGGCGGGCTACACGTTCGCCGGCGAGATGCTCCACCTCGGAGCCCTCGTGGAGGGTGACACTCCCACCACGTCCGCACAGGTGGGCCTCCCGCTCGCGATGATGAACCGCCACGGCCTCGTCGCCGGCGCGACCGGCACCGGCAAGACGAAGACGCTCCAGGTCATGACGGAGGCGCTCTCCGCCGCGGGAGTCCCCGTGTTCGTCGCGGACATCAAGGGCGACCTCTCGGGTCTCGCGCAGGCGGGTCAGCCGAACGACAAGCTGCTGGCCCGGACGGCGAGCGTCGGGCAGGACTGGCACGCGACCGCTCACCCGGTCGAGTTCTACTCCCTGGGCGGGCTCGGGCACGGCACCCCGATCCGGACCACGGTCACCGACTTCGGACCGCTCCTGCTGTCGAAGGTGCTCGGTCTGAACGAGACCCAGGAGTCGAGCCTCGGCCTCATCTTCCACTGGGCCGACACGCAGGGGCTCGCGCTGCTCGACCTCAAGGACCTCCAGGCGACGATCGCGTACCTCATCGGCGACGAGGGCAAGGCGTCGCTCAAGGGCATCGGCGGCCTGTCAGCGGCCACCGCGGGCGTGATCCTGCGCGAGATCGTCACGCTGCAGGCCCAGGGCGCCGACGTGTTCTTCGGCGAACCCGCGTTCGACGTCTCCGAGCTGCTGCGGACCGCGAGCGACGGCCGGGGCATGATCTCCGCGCTTGAGCTGCCATCCGTGCAGGACCGACCCGCGCTCTTCTCGACGTTCCTCATGTGGCTGCTCGCCGACCTGTTCCAGGTGCTGCCCGAGGTCGGTGACCCCGCGAAGCCCAAGCTCGTGTTCTTCTTCGACGAGGCGCACCTGCTGTTCGCCGACGCCTCAGGCGACTTCCTCACCCAGGTGACCCAGACGGTTCGGCTGATCCGGTCGAAGGGTGTGGGCGTGTTCTTCGTGACGCAGAGCCCCAAGGACGTGCCGGGTGACGTGCTCGCCCAGCTCGGCAACCGGGTGCAGCACGCGCTGCGCGCCTACACGCCCGACGACGCGAAGGCCCTGCGGGCGGCCGCGAGCACGTTCCCGAACTCGCCCTACGACCTCGAGGAGGTCCTGACCACCCTCGGGACCGGCGAGGCGATCGTCACGGTCCTGTCGGAGAAGGGCGCACCGACGCCCGTGGCCTGGACCCGGCTGCGCGCGCCGCAGTCGTCGATGGAGCCGCTGCCGGAGGCCACGCTCACGGCCGCGGTCGCGGCGTCCCCCGTCTCTGCCCGGTACGCGACGGCGGTCGACCGGGAGTCGGCCTACGAGCTGCTCGCGGCCCGCACGGCCAGCGCCGCCGCGGAGTCGGCGGCGGCCACGGCAGCGGAGCAGCAGGCGAAGGCGGCCGACGCCGCGGCGAAGCAGGCCGCCAAGGACGCCGCCGCCCGCGCGAAGGAGCTCGACCGGATCAGCCGAGAGATGGAGCGCGACGCGGCCAGCGCCTCCCGGCGCACCTCGACCGCGCAGAGCCGCAGCCGGGCGTCGAGCCCGCTCGACTCGTTCCTGCGGTCGGCCGGGACCCAGCTCGGACGGGAGATCACCCGCTCGCTGTTCGGGACGCGGCGCCGCTAGACCGTCAGCGGACGACGGCGAGCGCGGCGTCGGCGTCGTCGTCCTCGGGGGAACCATTCGTGTGCGACCCGGTGCCCGACGTCGAGACGGCGTGGTCGTGCGGCCCGCTGCGCCCCACGGTCGCCACGACGAGCAGCCCGACCGCGGTCAGTGCCGCTCCGACCCAGGCGGGCGCAAGGTAGCCGTACCCGGCGGCGATGACCAGGCCGCCGAGCCAGGCACCGGTCGCGTTCCCGAGGTTCAGGGCCGAGTGGCACAGCGCAGCACCGAGCGACGGCGCCGTGGGTGACAGGTCCATGAGCCGCGTCTGCAGCGAGAGGCCGAGGATCTGCGAGGAGACACCCAGGGCGACGATCGCGGTGATCGCGAGGACGGCGTTGCCGCCCGTGAGTGCGATGACCACGAGGACGGCGATCGTGCTCGCGAACCCCAGGTAGACCGTCCGCAGGACGGACCGGTCGGCGAGCCGGCCGCCGAGGAGGGTGCCGATCGTCATGCCGACCCCGAACAGCGCGAGCACGATCGGCACGGTCGTGATCGCCAGACCGGTGACCTCGGTGAGCAGGGGCGAGACGTAGGAGTAGACGGCGAACATGCCACCGAAACCGACGGCACCGCCGGCGAACGCGACCCACAGCCGCCGGTTGCGGAGCGCCCCGAGCTCGGAGCGGACGCTCGCGTGGGCCTCGACCGCGAGCGCCGGGGTCCAGCGCAGCAGGGCGACGACCGTGATGACACCGAGCGCCCCCACGCCGACGAACGCGGCCCGCCACCCGAGCTGCTGCCCGAGCACGGTCGACAGCGGGACACCGACGATGTTCGCGACCGTGAGCCCGGCCATCATCATCGCGACGGCACGCCCGCGTCGGCCCGGCCCCGCGACGTGGGCACCGAGGACGGCGCCGACCCCGAAGAACGCACCGTGCGGCAGTCCGGCGACGAACCGGGCGACGACGAGCCAGCCGAGCGACGGCGCGAACGCGGTCACGACGTTCGCCGCAGCGAACGCCACCATGAGCCACAGCAGCAGCACGCGACGGTCGACGCGGGCCGCAAGGGTGGTCAGCACCGGCGCGCCCACGACGACACCGAGCGCGTACGCCGTGATGACGTGCCCGGCCGCCGGGATCGAGACGCCGAGATCCCCCGCGACCAGGGGGAGGAGCCCCATCGTGGCGAACTCGGTCGTGCCGATGGTGAACCCGCCCAGCGCGAGCGCCAGTAGGGCGAGGCCGCCGCGGGTCGCGCGTCGCGCGGACGTGCTCGTCAGTACGTCGGTCACATGGTCCTCGAATCGATTCGATCTCGGTCCGGGGGGCACGCCGTCGTTCACTCCGGGGGACACCAGGATCCTACCTGGCCGACAGCCCGGGCGGATCGCTCGGTCAGGTCAGCGGATGCCGCTCGGCAGGGAGACCGGCAGCGGACGTGGCCATCCGATGCGCGGCCCCACGCTCGCCGAACCGTTCGTGCGGACCTGGATCAGCTGGTAGTCGATGATCTGGCGGTTCACCGGGTCGAAGCGGAGCACGGTCATCTCGGCGGTGTTGCGCAACGGACCCACGGTCGGCTCCCCCAGCAGCGCGCCCGCCGTGCTCGCACTCACGTAGCGCACCCCGCTCCCGTTGCGCAGGGGCCCCACGCGGGTGTGCAGGTGCCCCGACAGCTGGGTGGGCACGCATCCGCGGTCGAGCGCCTCGTCGCCGACACGAGGGTTGTGGATGAGCAGGAGGTCGACGCCGTCCGTGTCGTCGCACGCGACGTCGGCCAGGCGGCTCGCCTCCTCGCGCGCCGTCTCCTTGCCCACGAGCGTGGTCCCGGCACCGATGCGCGTGGAGTTGGGGTCGCTGTCGCCGAGGATCCGGATGCCCTCCACGGTGACGACCTCCCCCGACAAGACCGTCGCACCCGCGCGGCCGTACATCGCCGAGGTCTCCTTCGAGTCGTGGTTGCCCGGCGACGTGACGATCGGCACCCCAGCGGGCGCGGCCTCCGCGAACGTCGTGACGCAGTACTGCTCGACCGCTGTGCCGTCGATCGTCGTGTCGCCGGCGTCGAGGATGACCTTGGCGCCCGAGAGCTTGGCAGCCGACCGGATCAGAGGCGCCATGCCGACGTTGCAGTGCAGGTCCGAGACGAGCAGGAGGGTGATCGGCTGCTCATCCTTGCCCACCGGATCGGCGGCCTCGTCGGCTGAGGGCGACGGGGTGGGGGTCGGTGTCGAGGCCGTGGCTGCGGCGTCGATCCGGCCCTGGCGATCGGTCCAGGCGGCGACGAACGCGTCGTCGGCGCCCGCGTAGAACGCCTGGTTCGTGCGATAGGCGTTGAGCACGTACGTGCCGTACGTGTTGATGACGCCCGCAAGTCGCCCGGTGACCCTGGACCCCTCGAGCGCTGTCCCGTCGAAGACCGGCGACCCCGCGCTCATGGTCGACGACCGGTCACGCTCCCCCACGCTCGACGTGAGGACGGTCAGCGCGAGAACGACGACGAGCGACGCCGCGGCCAGCTGGTGGGCGTGGGGGGCCAGCGGCGCTGCCAGCTCGGCACGACGCCGCGCGCCGAGGGCGAGCCGCCCGCCGAACCAGAGCCCGACGAGCAGCGCCAGGACCGTGAGCGAGCGGCGGGCAGCGCTTGCGAGCAGGGCTCGGGTGACGTCATGGATCGTCGCCTGCGGCCCCGAGAAGAACTGCAGATAGCCCTGCAGGTCGCCGCTGAGCGACTGGAGCGTCGACGAGGCGTCCACGGACGTGACGGACGCCGGGATCTCCTGGACCGTCACCCGGACGCCCAGCGCGAGCGGCAACGGCGAGCTCATCACGAGGGTGCCCAGCGGGCCGACGTCGACGGTGATCCCGCCGTCCGTCGTGATGTCGTACCGGGCCTCGTGCGGACCGAGGCTGAGCTCCGCGGTCGCCGTCGTGACACCCACGACCAGCGACACCGCGAGGGCGAGGGCTGCCGGGACGAGGACGCGGAGCCAGAACGGCAGGCGGCGACGCACGGGGGCCTCCCGTGCAGGCTCCCCGGCGGGGACGTCGGATGCGGCCGTCATCCTTGCAGCCTAGGTCGAGCGCTCACGTCGTTCGACAGCAGCCCCGGACACTCCGGCGCAGACCGGACATCTCGCGTCGCGCCGCGGCGTCGACCGTGTCCGCAGGTCAGCCCCGCGCGTCCCGCCAGGCCACCCAGTCGCGGACGAGCCGGAGGTCGTAGTCCGGCCCGCTCACGCCGACCGTGAGCAGCGTCGCGCCTGCCGCGACGAGGTCGTCGCCCACGGCTGCCGGCGGCCGCTGGACGGCGACCGACCGCTCGACGAGCGAGGTGTCGCGCCCGACCGCAGCGCCGTGCTCGGCGAGGATGGCGCTCTTGCGCTTCAGCACCTCGAGGTCGCCGAACGAGTGCCAGACGTCCGCATGCTCAGCGACGACGCGCAGCGTCTTCCGCTCGCCGCCGCCGCCGACGAGGATCGGGATCTCACGCGTCGGCGCCGGGTTCGATGCCGCCCACCGCGCCTTGATCCGCGGCAGCGCCTCGCCGAGCGCCGCGATCCTCGACCCGGGAGTGCCGAACTCGTAGCCGAACTCGTCGTAGTCCTTCTCGAACCAGCCCGCACCGATCCCGAGGATGAGACGCCCACCGGAGATGTGGTCGACCGTGCGGGCCATGTCCGCCAGGAGCTCGGGCTTCCGGTAGGAGTTGCACGTCACGAGCGCACCGATCTGCACGCGACTCGTCTGCTCGGCCCACGCGCCGAGCATCGTCCAGCACTCGAAGTGCTTGCCGTCCGGGTCGCCGCTCAGGGGGAAGAAGTGATCCCAGTTGAAGACCACGTCCACCCCGGCGTCCTCGGCACGGGCGACCGCGTCGCGGATCTGGGCGTACTCGGCGTGCTGCGGCTGAAGCTGGACGCCGATGCGGACGGGACGCTGCGTGGGAGGAGTCGTCGACATGCGCCCAGCCTGACACGGCCCGTCGGGTCGCACCACGGCGCTCGGGCCGGTCGGGGCACGCCGCCGTCAGGTCACCGTCACCGCTCGGGAGTCGCTCATCGGGGTGCCGCCCTCCCCGTCCGACGAGTCGTCCTCGGTGATCACCACGGTGTAGGCGCCCGGGGTCAGCTCGACGTCGAACGCGTACGGGGCGAACGTCTGGCCCTCGGCGGTCATCGTCACGCCCGACGAGACCTCGACGCCGCTCGCGTCGCGCACGGCCCAGTGCAGCACCGCCTCGAACACCGCGGCCTCGCCGGTGACGCGCAACGGCGAGGTCGCTCGGGCGCCCTGCACCGGGGAGTCGATCTGGACAAGCAGCCGCACCGAGATCGGGTCCTCACGCGTGATCGGCGCATCCCACGACACCACACCCCACAGCTCGCCTGCCGGCTTGCCGTCGATCCGCAGGAGGACCGGCGTCCCGGGATCGCCTGCCGCACCGGTCGCCGTGTAGACGAGCTGCTGGATCATCAGAGCCGCACCCGCCGACCCGACGTTCGCGGTCCGCGCGTCGGCCGAGAGGTCCACGACGATCGCACCGTCGACGCGACTCGTGCCGAGCACCGTGGTCGTACGGTTCCAGGTGGTCGTGTAGTCAGGGTCGGTCGGTCCGGCGATCATCGCCTCGACGGCCGCCCGGATCGGGTCTGACCCCGTGACTGCGCGCTGCTCGCGCGCGAGCCGCAGCCCCGTTCGGGTGTCGATCATGAAGTACACGGGCACGACGACCGGCGCGCTCGTCGGTGAGACGGTCGGTGACGGGCTCGGGGTGACCGACGCGGTCACGCTCGGCGTGGCGCTCGGGCTCGGGGTCGTGGTCGGGGTCGGCTCACCGCCGGTCCCCGTCGTGCACCCCGCGAGGATCAGGGCGAGGGCTGCCACGCAGGTCACGGCCACCGACCGAGACCTGTGCCCGTCGACGTGAACGTTCTTCTGCCCGGCCATGACGGCCTCCTCGGGGCGGACCGAGTTCACTCACCCTGGGCGACGTCCCGCCCTCGTTCTCATCGTGGCACCCACCGACCCCGCGGGCGCGCGCAGGGCTACTGGTAGGTGACCAGGTCGGGGATCGGCTGCACGGCCATCGTCTGGATGGGGTCCAGCATCGGCGAGTCCTCGTCGTAGAAGTTCTTCCAGCCCCACCGGACGCCGGCCGGTGCCCCCTCCTGCAGTCGCGCCCACGTCCCGGCCTTGGCGGGCTGCCCACCCTGCCCGTCGACGTGGAGCACGACGGCGAGCTCGTCCCGGCTCAGGCCGAGTCGCTCGCGATCGACGATCATGCGGGGCGCGAACTCGTGCAGCACGAGCATCTTCTGGGGCAGTGCCCGCGCGCGCGTGAAGTCGGCGAGCCACGCGGCCGTCGCGTTGATCTCGTCGATCCCGACGCTCCCGATCTGCCGGAGGTGCACCTGGTCCGGCGCGAGCCGCCACTCCGGGTCGAGCGCCAGGCCGACGTGCGGCAGGGCGAGCAGCTCGGCGTACTGCTGAGCCTGGGTGAGGAAGTCGGTCCGACCGGGCTGCAGGTCCAGCAGGACGGTCATGCCCGCAGCCCCGGCGGCGTCGATCAGCGGCCGCAGCTCGGCCGGCGGACGCTCGGCGGAGTAGTTGCCGTCCGACCCCGGACCGGCTGAGGCGACCGTCGCGATGATCTCGAGCGTCGGGACGACGGTGTCAGTGGTGAGCGGACGGTACTCGGCCGCCGTGGCCTCGGCCCGGGCCACCGTCGCGGCGTCGTCCTGCTCGCCGAGCACCCCTAGACCGGGAGTCCCGGGCGACCCGTACAGCGCGACGTACCGCTTGCCGGGCACGCCTGGCGCCGTCGGGAAGACGAGCTGCCCGCCGCCCGGAAGCTGGACACCGGTGGCGGCCGCCGCGACGCGCGCTGCGAGCAGCTCGGGTGTCCCGAACACCGAGCCCAGCGCCAGCACCGCGGTCGGCCTGACCACTCCGAGCGCGTCGACTGCTGTCGCGAACAGCCGCGGGTCGCCGCCCGGCACCACCTGGACCGGGACGCCCGCGGCCCTCGCCGTCGCCAGCGCTGCGAGGTGGGTGGGCGCGCCGTCGGTCAGGACGAGCGTCCCCGAAGGCGTGGCCGCGGGAGAGAACGCCGGGACGACCGGCGGGGCGGGCGGACGCGGCGGGCGGGGCGCACCCGTCGGCTCGGAAGGAAGCCACAGCGACATGTCCTGAGGAGTCGGGGTGATCGCAGGCGCCGCGGCGACGTCCTGGCCCTGCACGACGAGGGTCGCCACGGCCGGCCGCGCGAGCCCGACCACCGCCGCGACCTCGAGACCGGGCTCGACGACCTGCGCGGCCGCCCCGGACGCGATCGCGGCCGCGCCGGGGATGTCGCCCACAGCCTGCTGGACGGCTGCCACTCCCGCGGGCACCACGGCCGAGCCCACCGCCAGCACGACGTCCGCTCCGAGACGGTCGAGCTCGACCGCGACGTCCGCCCCGACGACGGTCCCGCCCGTGAGCAGCAGCGGGACGCCGAGGCCCACGGCGGCCGACGCCCCGGTCAGCTGCGCGGCGACGTCGTTCACGGGCGCGAGCACGACCGTCGGCGCGTGGACGTACAGCGCGCGGCTCGCTGCCATCGCGGTCGTCTCGGGATCTGCGTCGGGAACGAGCGTGACCGGTCCGCCGGGCGGGCGCGTCTCGACGGGGACGACGAGGGGCGTCGGTGCAGCGGTGGGGGTCGCCGTGGTCGGTGACGCAGTCGCGCTCAGCGCCACGCTCGGACTCGGCGCACGCTCGACGGGGGTGCCGGTCGTGCACGCACCCACGCCCAGAGCCACGAGCGCAGCCATACCTGCCGCCGCCTGACGCCGACCGTGCACGGCGGCGCGGCGTGCGCGGGGATGGTGCGGCACGGCGCTCCTGGGGTCGACGGCGATGGCCGGTCAACTGTAGGCGGCGAGTCGGCGGCGGCACCGGCATCGCGTCCGCGCGGCGGACCAGGCTCTGAAGCTCATCCACAGGGATGTGAGATCGGCTGACCGGGTTGGGTGGTTATCGGTAGGTTCTCGGGCATGCCCCGCACCCTGCCCGTGCCCGACGTCGTCTCCTCGCGCGCGGTCAGGTTTGCTCTCGCGGCGGTGCTGGCGCTCGGGCTGCTCGGTGGCTGCTCGTCCGGCGGCTCCGCCCCGGTGGCCACCTCGACGAGCTCTGTCCCGACGGTCGTCGCTTCGACGACACCGACCGCGGCCGCCACGCCCAGCCCGACGGCAACGCCGAAGCCCGAGCGTCCGGCCGCGATGGACACCGTCAATGTCGATGGTGCCATCGCGACGGCCACGTACTTCCTCGAGCTGTATCCCTATGCCCTAAACACGGGCGACATCAGCGACTGGAACAGCCTCAGCCATCCTGAGTGCATCTTCTGTGCCGGACTGGCGGATGAGGTGGAGCGGCAAGTCGGTCTCTCTGAGCATCAGGAGGGCTTGGCTACATCCATCGCATCCGCAACCGGCATCGAGGTGACACGGGGCGCATTTTTCGACGTCGACCTCGAGCTCACCCAGGGCCCCTGGCAGGTCGTAGACAAGGCAGGGACCGTCGTCGAGGAGTCACTGCCGACGAAGGTTGCACACATCCACATGAACGTCGTCCGCGACTCTGGCCGCTGGCTGGTGCGTGAGGCCCAGGCCGACCTCATCGAGGAGTAGTGCGAACCCTGGCTTCGGTCCTGATTCTTGCGGGTGTCGCGTTCGGTGTCGGCTCGTCGGCCGCCGCAATGGACGTGGGTGTGGGTGCCAACGGGGGCGCCTATCAACTCTCGGCGCGCGAGTGGCAGGCCGAGGTGGCGGCGCATGCGGTGGCGGTGGCGGCGGGTGACCCGGTGGCGGTGCTGAAGGAGTACGCCCGGGGCGTGCAGTGCAACGTGACGACGGTGCCGTTGACGACCGCGTTGAACGGTCCGTGCGGGGCCGCGAGCGGGGCGGTGCCCGCGGTGTTCTGCGGGGTCGGGGTCACCGCCCTGGACCCGTTGTGGACCCGCACCCGGACCAGCGCGACCGCTGCGTGGACCCCCTGGACGTACCTCACGGCCGGGGCCTGCCCTCAAGACGTCCTGCCCGCCCTGACCACCGCCGACTTCCGGCGCCTGCCCCTGACCCCCACCGCGACCACCGTGCAACCCGGCACCGGGTACGTCCTGGTCGGGTACGGGGTCATCGTCAGCGCCGATCCGACCCCGGTCGACCTGACCACCACCCTGCTCGGCTACCCGGTCACCGTGCACGCCACCCCCACCACCTACCGCTGGGACTTCGGGGACGACACCCCGCCCCTGGACACCCCCGACCCCGGCCTGCCCTACCCGACCGACGGCAGCACGCCCCCGACGACCCCCGGCAGCGTCTACCCGGCCGGGTCCCACGGCCACCCCTACCAGGCCCCCGGCACCTACACCCTGACGTTGACCACCACCTGGACCGGCACCTACCAGATCGCCGGAGACACCACCTGGCGGCCCATCACCGGCACCGCCACCACCACCACGACCCACCCGGCCCTGACCGTCGTCGAACGCCGCACCCACCTCGTCGCCGACACCTGCCTCACCAACCCCCACGGCCCCGGCTGCTGACCACCACACCCGCTACCCGGACGACCGCCATGTGACGTCGACCGGGCCGCGCACCTGACAGCGGGCGGGCAAGATCGTCGTATGACGGACGAGAACAGCACCACGGGGGCCTACGTGACGCCGGGCACCGAGTTCACCCGCGACCAGCGCTACATCGCGACCCGCATCACGGCGGACGGCCGCGACGGCTTCCCGGTCGAGGCGGGTCGCTACCGGCTGGTCGTCTCGCGTGCGTGCCCGTGGGCGAACCGGGCCGTGATCGTGCGGCGGCTGCTGGGCCTCGAGGAGGCGATCTCGATGGGCATCTGCGGGCCCACGCACGACCGTCGCTCGTGGACGTTCGACCTCGACCCTGGCGGTGTCGACCCCGTGCTCGGCATCGAGCGGATCCAGGACGCGTACTTCGCGCGGTTCCCGGGGTACGAGCGGGGCATCACGGTCCCGGCGATGGTGGACGTGTCGTCGGGTAAGGTGGTGACGAACGACTACGCACAGATGACCCTCGACCTGTCGACCGAGTGGCGCTCGCTCCACCGCGAGGGCGCGCCGGACCTGTACCCCGAGCACCTGCGTGACGAGATCGACGCTGTTGCCCTCGCGGTGTTCCGGGACGTCAACAACGGGGTCTACCGCTGCGGGTTCGCAGGCTCGCAGGCCGCGTACGACCGGGCGTACGGCAGGTTGTTCGCGCGCCTCGACTGGCTCTCCGAGCGGCTGAGCTCGCAGCGCTACCTCGTCGGTGACACGATCACCGAGGCCGACGTGCGGCTGTTCACGACCCTCGTGCGCTTCGACGCCGTCTACCACGGGCACTTCAAGTGCAACCGGTCCAAGCTCACCGAGATGCCGGTGCTCTGGGCCTACGCGCGCGACCTGTTCCAGACGCCGGGCTTCGGGGACACGATCGACTTCGACCACATCAAGCGGCACTACTACGTGGTCCACACGGACGTGAACCCGACGCAGATCGTGCCGGACGGTCCCGACCTGACGGGGTGGCTCACGCCGCACGGCCGTGCGGCGCTGGGCGGCCGTCCGTTCGGCGACGGCACTCCCCCAGGCCCCGTGCGTCGGGGCGAGGAGGTCCCGCCCGAGCACACAGCCGCCGCGATGGCAGGCTGAGGGGCGGCACGCGCGCCTCCGGCTCAGACCTCGTCGAGCCCGACAGCGAGGTCGGTGAGCCGGGCGACGTCGACGGATCGACCGGAGCGGATGAGGACGTCGATCATGTCGGCGACGTCCCAGACGTTGACGTTCATGCCGGCGAGCACGCGGTCCCCCGAGAGCCAGAACGCGACGAACTCGCGCGCGGCGACATCGCCCCGGAACACCACGCGGTCGGCGTCACCTGGCTCCACGTAGCCCGTGTACTCCATGCCCAGGTCGTACTGGTCGCTGAAGAAGTACGGCGGCCTGTCGTCGACGTCGTCGCGACCCAGCATGGTGCGCCCGGCCAGCTCGCCCTGGCGGATCGCGTTCGCCCAGTGCTCGACGCGCAGGCGTCGCCCCAGCAGCGGGTGCATCGCGTTGGCGACGTCACCCGCCGCGAACACGTCGGGGTCGAAGGTCCGCAGGTGCTCGTCAGTGACGATGCCGTTGTCGACGTCGAGGCCCGAGGCGGTGGCGAGCTCGGTGCGGGGACGGATGCCGACGCCGACGACGACGAGCTCGGTGTCGATGGTCGAGCCGTCGCCGAGACGGACGCCGGTGACCACGCCATCGACCCCGAGGATCTCTGCGACGACGGCGCCGGTGCGCAGGTCGACGCCGTGCTCGCGGTGCAGGTCGGCGAAGACGGGGGCGACCTCGGGGCCGAGGACGCGCAGCAGGGGCAGCTCACCACGTTCTAGCAGCGTGACGTCGAGGCCCGCCGCACGGGCGGCTGCCGCGGTCTCGAGCCCGATCCAGCCACCGCCGACGATGACGACGCTGGACGCGCGCGTGTAGGCGTCCTTGAGGCGCTGGCTGTCCTCGATGCGGCGCAGCGTCAGCACGCCGGCGAGGTCGGCCCCGGGCACGTCGAGCCGCAACGGCTCGGACCCGGTGGCGAGCAGCACCTTGCCATAGGGCACGCGCTCACCGCCGGCCAGCACGACCTCGTGCGCCGGACGGTCCAGCGCCACGACCTCGACGTCCGTGCGGAGCTCGACGGCGTGCTCGGCGTACCAGTCGGCCGGGTGCACGAACGCGGTCTCGAGCTCGTCGTTGCCGAGCAGGTACCCCTTCGAGAGCGGCGGGCGCTCGTACGGCAGGTACGGCTCGTCGCCGATCAGGATGATCCGCCCGGTGAACTCCTCGATGCGCAGCGACGCGGCGGCGTTGGCCCCCGCGAGCCCGGCGCCCACGATGACGATGTCCTGCGTCGCTGCCATGGTGTCTCCTCGTCGTCGCCGGAGCGCCCGACCTCGACGCCCGCTCCGGCCAGTCTGCCGCGGTCGGGGCGCGGCCGCCGGTTCAGCCCTCGACGCTGACCTTGAGGTGGTTGAGCCACGGGTCCTCGAAGTGCAGCGTCGCGCCGTCGTTGCGGCTGCGGATGCCGTGGTGCGCAAGGCGTGCGTCCAGCGCTGCGACGTCGTCGGCGGTCGGCACGACGATGGCGACCTCGCCGAGGCCGATCGACGACGCGCGGGGACCCGCACCCGCGCTGTTCCACGTGTTCATTGCCAGGTGGTGGTGGTAGCCGCCGGCCGACACGAACAGCGCGCCGTTCCACGTCAGGGTCTCGTCGAAGCCGAGCGCGTCGACGTAGAAGGCCCGCGCCGTGGGCACGTCGCCGACCTGCAGGTGCACGTGACCGACGATGGCCTCGCCTGCGCCGGGGGTCGCGATGCCGGACTCGGTGAGGTGCTCACCGAGGAACGCGTTCGGGTCGAGTCGCAGCGCGTCCATCTGCACGTGGCCGTCCGGCGTCCAGGCCCAGTCGGACCGGCTGCGGTCCCAGTACAGCTCGACGCCGTTGCCCTCGGGGTCGGTGAAGTAGAACGCGAGCGAGACGAGGTGGTCGGCGCTCCCGATGTAGGTGTTCGGGGCCTTCGCGGCGATCGAGGCGAGCGTCGCGGCGAGGCCGGCCTGCTCGTCGAACAGGATCGCCGTGTGGTACAGGCCGGCCTGACCACGCGCAGGGCGCGGCAGTCCGGGCGTGTGGCGCAGGACGACGAGGGGTGTGCCGCCCCGGCCCAGCGTGACGACGGCCCGGCGACCGTCCGCGACGAGGCGGTCGGCAGGGTCCTCGATGATGTCGAGCGCCAGGGCCTCGTGGTAGTAGCGCGTCTGCAGGTCGAGGTCCTCGACGAGCAGCGTGACCGCGTCCATGCCCGTGCCGGCCGCGATCGAGTCGGGGCGCGCGATCAGCGGCGCGCCGGCCTGCTGGGCTGCGGTCAGCGATGTGCGGACGGTGGTCATGGCGTTCTCCTCGGGTCGGCTGAGTTCATAGTAGTTGACGCTTCAACTTCTGGCTAGTGGCCTGCATTCCCCGTCGCACGCCAGCCGGCCACGACGCGTGCGCCAGACTGGACGCATGAACGAAGCACCCCCGCCCGGAGGTCTCCGCGGCTGGTACGCCGACCCGCGACGACCGGCCGGCCAGCGCTGGTGGGACGGTGACACCTGGACCGTGGCGACCCGCCCCGACCCCGCTCTGGCACCCCCGGACCCCTACGAAGGCCTTGAGCTGGCACCCGGGCACAACAACGCCGCGATCGCCGGTCTCGGGATCGGCCTCGTCAGCCTCGCGTGGAACCCGGTGGGGTTGCTCGGCATCGCCGGACTGGCCCTGAGCCTCCTCGGAAAGCGCCGCGTCACGACCTGGGTGCGCGAGAACTACCGCCCCAGCGGCGGTCGCATCGCCACCTGGGGACTCGTGGTGGCCGGGATCTCCACGACCTTCACGCTGCTCACCCAAGGGTTCTTCCGCTGATGGACGTCCGCGTCAAGCGCGTCTACGCGCCACCCGCCCCCGACGACGGACTCCGGGTCCTCGTCGATCGGATCTGGCCGCGCGGGATCAGCAAGGCCGACGCCGCGGTGGATCTGTGGCTCAAGGACGTCGCCCCGAGCACCGAGCTGCGGCAGTGGTTCGGCCACGAGACCGAGCGCATGGCCGAGTTCACCGTGCGGTACACCGCGGAGCTCGACGCCAGTCCCGCGGCAGCCGAGCTCCGCGGCCTGGCTGCCGACCACGACCGGATCACCCTCGTCTACTCGGCGCACGACGAGCGCCACAACCAGGCGGTCGTCCTGGCCGCCTACCTCGTCGGGGCCGGCTCCGACTAGCGCCAGATCGCCCACGAGTGCGGGCCGACGACGAGGTCGCCCGGGACGGTGGACGGCGAGAGCTCCTCCCCCGACCGGAGGAGCAGCTCGGCCGACGGGATGGCCGGGGTGAACGGCTCGTCGCCGAGGTTCAGCGCCAGGACGAGGCGCTCGCCGTCAGGTGACCTCGCGCCGAGCACGAGCCGCTCGTTCTCGACGTGCACCACCTCGAGGCGCGCGTGCGCGAGCCACGGGTAGCGACGCCGGAACCCGATCAGGCGCTGGTGCTCGCGGTAGAGCGGCCACCCGTCGGGCGCGAGGTCGCCGGGAGCTGCGGGGAACGCAGGTCTGATCGCATCGTCGCCTCCGGCCCGCTCCTCCTTGACCCCACGGAAGCCCTGCTCGTCACCCGCGTACACCGACGGCGTCCCGGCGACGAAGAAGAGCACGGCGAGCGCGTGCGTCACGTGCCGCGCGTCCGTCACGGTGCTGGCGAGCCGCGTGACGTCATGGTTGCCCACGAACGTGTACGGGAGGAACTGCGCGGCGAAGGCGTCGTGCCGTTGCAGCGCCCATGCGAGCTCGAAGAGGTTGAGGTCGACGATCGAGCTCCAGAGCGCCTTCCAGAGCTCGTACTGCGTGACGGAGTCGATCCCCGACTCCGCGACGTACCCGGCGTAGTCGCCGTGGATCATCTCGCCGAGCACCCACGCCTCGGGGTGCGCGGCGCGGACGCGCGGCAGGACGCGCTGCCAGAACGCTGCCGGCACCGCATAGACCGCGTCGAGCCGCCAGCCGTCGGCCCCCCGGCCGAGCCAGCGGGTCATCACGTCGGCGACGTGGTCGGCGACGTCGGGGTTGTCGTGGTTGAGCGCGACGAGCGCCCCGTGGCCCTCGAACACGTCGAGCTCGGGAACACCGTCGATGCCGGTGCGCCAGCGCACCCAGCGCCCCGCGGCGGAGTCCGGCCCCTCGGCGAGCGCCTGGACGACGCGCGGGTGGTCGCGGCCGACATGGTTGAACACGCCGTCGAGCACGACCCGCACCCCGCGTTCGCGCGCGGCCGCGAGGAAGGCGTCGAAGTCGTCGTCGTCCCCGAGGCGACTGTCGATCCGCAGGTGGTCGACCGTGTCGTACCCGTGGCTCGCCGAGGCGAACACCGGTCCGAGGACCAGGCCGTTGCACCCCAGCTCGACCGCGTAGTCGAGCCACGCGGTCAGGTGGGCGAACCGGTGCTGCACCAGCTCGCCCGGCGCAAGGGCGGCCGCTGGCGCCCCGGTGAAGCCCAAGGGGTAGACGTGCCACCAGATCGCGTGGTCGATCCAGGCCGGCATGTCGTCTCCCTCGCGGCGAGCCGCACCCGGGCCGGACGGCACGGGGCGCACCGACAGTCTGGCGCCCCGCACCGCCCGACGGACACCGCCAGGCTCAGCTTGCGAGCGAGAACCCGCCGGCCCAGGCGATCTTCTCGCCGACCGCGAGCGTCAGCTGCAGGAAGCCGAGCGCCTCGAGCTGCTGCGCGCGCTTGAGCGAGCCGGCGTCCACCGCACCGAGACCGGCCGCCTCGAGGACCGTGATGAGCGTCGCCTTCGCGTCGGCGTCGTCCCCGGCGACGAGCACCGTGGTGGTCGCGCCGCCGACCGTGCCGGTGGCGAGCGTCGCTGCGAAGTTCGTGTTGAAGGCCTTGAGGACGCGGGCACCCGGGACGAGCGCGGCGATCTGCTGCGCCGCCGAGGTACCGGCGGCGACGGCCAGGTCGTCGAACGTCGTGAAGTCGAGCGGGTTGGTGATGTCGACGACGACCTTGCCGTCGAGCTGGGTCGCGTACTGCCCAACGATGTCGGCAACGGCACCGTAGGGGAGCGCGAGGACGACGACGTCGCCCGTCAGCTCGTCACCGAACCGGCCGCTCGTCGCGCCGGCACCGAGGGCCGCGACGGCTGCTGCGGAGTTCTGCGGGTCGCGGGCGAGGACCTGGACCGTCGCACCGCCCTTGAGTGCGACGGTGGCGATCGCGGACGCCATCGAGCCGGCGCCGAGGATGCTGAACGTGGTCATGTCTTCCTCCGGGATTACTTGTTGGTTCAACTACTATGCTCCTCGAATGGTTGATCTGTCAACTAACCGGCTACACTGGCTGGCATGGACGACGACACGCGCTGGCTGACCGCGGACGAGCTGCGCGCCTGGACGCGCCTCGAGGCCGTCGTGGAGCTGCTGCCGGGCGCGCTCGACGGTCCGCTGCGCCGCGCCGCGGAGCTCAGCCACTACGAGTACCTCGTCCTCGCCAAGCTCTCCGAGGCGCCTGACCGGACGCTCCGCATGAGCGAGCTCGCGGCCCGGACCAACGCGACCCTGCCCCGGCTCTCGCACGTCAGTGCCCGGCTCGAGGCCCGCGGGTACCTGGAGCGGCGGACCTGCGCCGACGACCGCCGCGCGACCAACGCCTCACTCACCGGGGCGGGATGGCGCAAGGTCGTCGCGACCGCTCCCGAGCACGTGCGCTCGGTCCGGGACGCCGTCATCGACGCCCTGACCCCCGAGCAGATCGCGCAGCTCGACGCGATCGCGACCGCCGTGCTGCGCCGGATCGACCCTGAGGACCGCCTGCAGATGCTCGCGACGCCGACCACGGCGGCCTGAGCAGCAGCCCTACCCGCGCCCCTGGTGCGGGACGCGCCCCGAGTCGAAGAAGTTCTGCCCGAGCCCCGCCAGGAAGTGCGGACCGTTCGCGGCGAGCTCGGCGTCGAACGCGTCCTTCCACGTCGAGAACGGCGCGTTCGAGAGCCCGTCGTTCGCGAACCGGCGGTCGTCCGTGACCTCCGTGACGCAGAACGCCGGGATGTGCAGGTCGGTGACCGGGCTCCCCCGCTCGCACTCGGCGATGATCAGCGGACGGTTCAGGCCGCCGAACACGTCCACGACCCAGCCGTCCCCGCCCAGCCAGATCGCGTAGCGGTTCTTGATGATCCGTGACCCCGCGAGCTTGATCATCTCGAGCCCGACCGACAGGTCGATCTCCCGTTCCGCCTCGTACCGGGTGCCCTCGATCATCGGCCCCTTGACGGTCAGCGCGCAGAAGTCGAACTCGCTCCCCAGGTCGTCGAGCAACGCGAGCTCGTCCTCGGTCCCGTCGAGCTCGACGCGCGCCGAGCTGGACTGCACCCGCATCCGTAGCGCGTACCCCTGCTCGGCCATGAAGTAGCTCTGGACGATCAGGACGGGGGCGGGTTCGTCGAGCAGCTCACGCGGCAGGTCGCGGACGAAGAACCGGCGTTCGAACTCGAAGTCGCCGTACCCGTTGTCGCTCACGCCTTGCACGCTACCCGTGTGCGCAGGTCCGCGTCCTGCGGGCGCCCGCCGGGCATGCGAAAGGGCCGCCCCTGAGGGACGGCCCTTTCGATCGGGTGGAGCTGAGGGGATTCGAACCCCTGACCCCCTGCATGCCATGCAGGTGCGCTACCAGCTGCGCCACAGCCCCGTGACCCACCCCGGAGGGAGGACCACCACCCTTGCGGGCGTCGTGAAGTCTAGGCGGAACTTCGCCCCGAGCGCTAATCGGGGTCCCGGACCTCGCGGTCCGGTCCCGCATCCCAGTCGGCGGAGGCGTCGGTGGGCCCCAGGTTGTAGCCCGTGAGCCGCCACGTCGGCCCCAGGTTCCCGCGTCCGAGCCGCAGCTCGGCCCAGTGCGCGTTGCTGACCCCGACGATGCCCCGCCAGTCCGGCGGCAGGCCGAGCAGCCCCGCCACGCCGAGCCCGATCGCCGCGCCGTGCGAGACGACGAGGAGCGTGTCGTCGTCGCCGAGGTCATCGGCATGGGCCATCACGCCCTCGACCATGCGAGCCGCGACGGCCGCGCGGGACTCCCCGCCCGAGCGGTTCGGTTCGCCGCCCTGCGCCCAGGCAGCATGGTCGGCAGGCCACCGCTCGGCGATCTCCGTCGCCGTCATGCCCTCCCAGTCGCCGAACGAGCGTTCACGCACGCGCGCATCGACCACTGGCTCGAGGTCCAGCATCGACGCGAGTGCGTCGGCTGTGACCCGCGCGCGCACGAGGTCGGACACCACGATCCGCGTCGGCTGGTACCGCGCGGCGATGGCCGCGGCCGCCGTGTGCGCCTGCCAGTGGCCGACGTCGTCGAGAGGGATGTCCGACTGCCCCTGCAGCCTGGCCTGCAGGTTGTGCGCAGTGCGACCGTGCCGCCAGAGCAGCACGCGCCCCGCGGTCACTCGGTGGTCCCGGACCCCGACCGGACGTCGGCGGGCAGCTCGATGACCGGGCAGTCCTTCCACAGTCGCTCGAGCGCGTAGTACACGCGGTCCTCCGCGTGCTGGACATGCACGACGATGTCGCCGAAGTCCAGCAGGACCCAGCGCGCGGTCTGGTTGCCCTCGCGGCGCAGCGGCTTGGCGCCGAGCAGGTGCAGCGCACGCTCGACAGCGTCGACGATGCTGCTGACCTGCCGCTCGTTGGTACCCGAGGCGATGAGGAACACGTCGGTGAGGACGAGCTGCGCACTCACGTCGAGGGCGATGATCTCGTCTGCCTTGAGGTCGGCTGCAGCGCGGGCTGCAGCGATGGCAAGCTCGATGGCGCGTTCGGTTGCCGGCACGGGACTCCTTGGGTGAGTTCAGATGGACGGACGGTTGACCGTCAGACCACAGGGTGTTGGACCGCACCGAACGGCGCCGACGCTGCGGGCGTCGAGGTCGGTGCGGGGTCGTTCGCATCGGCGCTGCCGTGACCTGCGAGGAGCACGATGAGGAAGCCGAGGACGAACGCGACGAGAGCCAGCACGATCAGCTGAAGCCACGTGTAGGGGTGCGACGGCCGCTCGTCGGCGTCCTCGTCGTCGTCGTCACCGTACAGGCTCCCGCTCGCGACGGGCTCATTGCCGGCCGCAGGTGCGCTCCCCGCGACGCCGAGCGAACCCCAGTGCGGGACGGGGACCTCGTCGGCGACCTCGACCTCGGGCGCCGGGGCGGACGCCCCCCACGAGCCCACGACGGGCGCCTGGTAGGCCGGCGGCGAAGCAGGTGTCGGAACGGCGGTCGACGCCCCCGCGGACGGCGCCCACGAAGGGCCGGTGCGCCCGGACGTGGGTTGCCACCCGGCCTGCGGTGCAGACGGTGTGGATGGTGCGACCGGTGTCGGCGGCGGGGTCGCTGCGGGCGACGTGCCGTAGCGCGACGGCGTCACCGGACCGGCCGAGGGCGCACCCGCGTCCCCGGCGGCGGGTCGTGCCGACCCTGCGCCCGCCGGGCCACCCCATGCGCTCGACCTCGGCTGGAAGCCGGTCGGCCGCGGGACCGTCGGGTCCGGCACCGGCGGCTGAGCGGTCGGGCCGGCCTGCTCGGGGCTCGAGGCAGCTGCGGGGACGGCGGAGTACGGGCTCGACGGCTGCGCGGCCGTGGAGGGCCGGACGATCGAGGGCCGGGCCACCGCAGGGCGGGCCACGGCGGGACGCGCAACGGTCGGCCGGGCGGCAGGCGTCGATCCAGCGGGCGACGGAGCCGCCGGCGGCTGCGTCGGCACCTGGCTGGAACTGCCGCCGACGGCGTCCGCGGAGCGTGCGGGGCCGGCCGCCGGGCGCGGGGTCGCCGGACGGCTCGTGTAGGTCTGCGTGGGCGCTGCTGGCGCCGCGGGGGCGCTCGGGTGCCCGCTCCACGCCGACGGGGAGCCCGCCGACGGTGGTCGCACCGAGGGCTGACCTGTCGTGGCGGGGTGGGGGCCGGTCGGGTCGAGCGGGGTGTCGCGGATCGTGCGGCGCGAACGCATCGCCTGCGAGGTGTCGGGCGCGAGACCGGGCACCTGGTACGGCGCCGCTCCCCCGCGCTGGCCGTCCGGTCCGACGGACGGGACGGGCTGGCTGCGCAGGGCGCGGCGAGACGGCGGGGTCGCGTCGCCGCTGACTCCGAAGTCCGTGTCGGGCGCACCGCCCTCGCCGGCTCGCTCGAGCTCGCGACGGCGGCGCCGCTCTCCTGGTTCACTCATCGTTACCTCGATACAGACCATGCTTGGCGATGTACTGGACGACCCCGTCAGGAACGAGGTACCAGACCGGCTTCCCCCCGCGCGCACGGGCGCGGACGTCCGACGACGAGATCGCCAGGGCGGGGATCTCCTGCTGGGTCACTCGGTCCTCGGGCAGCCCCTCGGTGGACAGCGTGTGCCCGGGTCTGTTGACGGCGACGAAGTGGGCCATGGCGAACAGCTCTTCCGGGTCCTTCCACGTGAGGATCTGTGCGAGCGCATCCGCTCCGGTGATGAAGAACAGATCGGCATCCGGCCGCTCGATGTTGAGGTCGCGGAGCGTGTCGACGGTGTACGTCAGCCCCGCGCGGTCCATGTCCACCCGACTGACCGTGAACCGCGGGTTCGAGGCGGTCGCGATGACGGTCATCAGGTAGCGGTGCTCGGCCCGTGTCACGTGCTGGTGCTGCTTGAACGACGGCTGCCCCGTGGGGACGAACACCACCTCGTCGAGACCCAGGATCGCGGCGACCTCGCTCGCGGCGACCAGGTGCCCGTGGTGGATGGGGTCGAACGTGCCACCCATGACGCCGAGGCGGGGTCGACGCTCTTCCATCAGGTGCGTCCTCGCTCTCGTGTCCCAGGTCGGTCGTGCGCGGTCAGTGCCGGGTGCCGACGCTCCGGAACGCGTAGGTGACGAGCAGCAGCGCGACGAGCCCGCCGAACGCGGTCAGACCGAAGGCCACGGGCGGGACGGGCAGCTCGGTGGCGTGCTCGGCGACGGCCTCGACGGCGAGCAGGGCAGCGTGCACGTCATCCTCCAGGGGTGGGGTAGCGGGGTGTTCCAGTGTCGCACGTCCGAGGTGCCACTCAGGGTCGCACGTGCCCGTCGCCGTGCACGATCCACTTGGTCGTGGTGAGCTCGGCGAGGCCCATCGGACCGCGGGCGTGCAGCTTCTGGGTCGAGATCCCGATCTCGGCGCCGAGGCCGAACTGGCCGCCGTCGGTGAACCGGGTCGACGCGTTGACCATGATCGCCGCGGAGTCCAGCTCGGCGACGAACCGCTCCGACGCGGCCAGGTCCCGCGTCACGATGGCCTCGGTGTGGCCGGACGTCCAGGTGCGGATGTGCTCGATCGCGGCGTCGAGGTCGTCGACGACCCGCACGGCGAGGTCCAGGGAGAGGTATTCCGTCGCCCAGTCCTCGTCGGTCGCCGGCACCACCTCGACGCCGACGGGCGCGAGCGCCGCTGTGGCCGCGTCGCCGTGCACGACGACGCCCGCCTCGGCGAGCGCTGCGAGCGCCGACGGCAGGAACCCCGGCGCCGCCGCCGCGTGCACCAGCAGCGTCTCTGCGGCGTTGCACACCCCGACCCGCTGGGTCTTGGAGTTCAGCAGGATCGGCAGGGCCATCGCCGGGTCGGCGGACGCGTCGACGTAGACGTGGCAGTTGCCGACACCGGTCTCGATGACGGGGACGGTCGCCTCGCGCACCACGGTCTGGATGAGGTCGGCGCCGCCGCGCGGCACGAGCACGTCGACCAGGCCACGGGCGTGCATGAGCGCCACAGCCCCCGCACGGCCGAACGCGTCGATCGACTGGACGAGGTCGGCGGGCAGACCCTGCGCCACGAGGGCTCGGCCGAGCACGCCGACGATGACCTCGTTGCTGCGCGCCGCCGCCGAGCCGCCGCGCAGGATCACGGCGTTCCCGCTCTTGAGCGCGAGGCCGGCGGCGTCGACGGTGACGTTCGGCCGGGCCTCGTAGATCATGCCGACGACGCCCATCGGGACCCTGACCTGGCGCAGACGCATCCCGTTGGGCAGCGTCGAGCCGCGCACGACCTCACCGACCGGGTCGGGCAGCGCGGCGAGCTCGCGCAGGGCGTCGGCGATCGCGACGATGCGCGCGTCGGACAGTGCCAGCCGGTCGAGGAGCCCCGGCGAGGTGCCGTTCTCCCGACCTCGCGCCAGGTCCTCGGCGTTGGCCGCGACGATCTGGGCGGTCGAGTCGACGAGAGCGTCGGCCAGCGCGTGCAGCGCGGCATCCTTGGTCGAGCGCGTCGCGGTCGCGAGCACACGGGACGCGACCTTGGCGCGGCGCGCGGTGGCCAGGACCTGCGCCGCGACGTCGTCACCGGCCGCAGAGGCGGGCGACACGTCGAGGTGGTTCTCGAGCGATGCGGTCATCGAGTCAGGATAGTCCGGCGTCCTGGCGCTGACGCGTGGCAGCGCGAGGCCGACGCCGCACGAGCACGAGGTCGTCACGGTGCACCACGACCCGGTCGTAGCCCGGCCCCAGCTCGGCGCGCAGCTCGGACGTGGTGTGGCCGAGCAGGTCGGGGACCTCGGCCGACGAGAACCCGACCAGGCCGCGGGCCACGACGGTGCCGTCGGCGGTCACCAGGTCGACCGGGTCGCCCGCCTCGAAGTCGCCGTCGACCCCGGTGATGCCCGCGGGGAGGAGCGACATGCGGCGCTCGACGACCGCGCGGACCGCACCGTCGTCGAGCACGAGCCGTCCCCGCGTGCGCGCCGCGTGCGCGAGCCACAGCAGCCGCGTCGAGGCGCGCCTGCCGGTCGCCGCGAACCAGGTACCGACGTCGTCCCCCGCGAGCGCCTGCGCGGCCTGCGCGGCCGAGGTCAGGACGACGGGGATGCCGGAACCCGCGGCGATCGCCACGGACTCGAGCTTGGTCACCATGCCGCCGGTCCCGACCGCGCTGCCGCGCGCCGAGATGTCGACGCCCTCGAGGTCCTGGGGACCGGTGACCGTGGCGATGCGTGTCGACCCCGCGCGGGACGGCGGACCGGTGTACAGCCCGTCGACGTCGGTCAGGAGCACGAGCGCGTCGGCGTGCACGAGGTGCGAGACGAGCGCCGCGAGCCGGTCGTTGTCACCGAACCGGATCTCCTCGGTCGCGACGGTGTCGTTCTCGTTGACGATCGGCACGACACCCAGGTCGAGCAGGCGGCCGAGCGCGCGTTGCGCGTTGCGGTAGTGACCGCGCCGCACGGTGTCCTCCGCCGTGAGCAGCACCTGCCCGACCCGGATCCCGTGGTCCCAGAACGCCTTGGTGTAGTGCGCGACGAGGATGCCCTGGCCGACCGATGCGGTGGCCTGCTGCGTGGCGAGGTCGCGCGGGCGCGCGCTCAGCCCGAGCGGTCCGAGGCCGGCGGCGATCGCACCCGAGGACACGAGGACGACCTGCCCACCGGCGGCGCGCCGCGCGGCCAGGACGTCCACGAGGGCACGCAGCCGGTCAGGGTCGAGCCGGCCGTGCCCGTCCGTCAAGGACGACGACCCGACCTTGATGACGATCCGAGCGGCGGAAGGCAGGCGGCGGCGGTCGGTCAGGGCGGGGGCGCTCACGGGGTCCATCCTCCCGTGTCACGCGCCCCCGACGTGCCGCAGCGCGCCGCCGGGTCGGCCGTGGACGCACCACGACGACGCCGGAGGGTCAGGAGGGGTCCTCGTCCGTCCACAGCCCGGCCTCGTGCTCGGTCCACAGCTCGGCACGCGCCTCGGTCTTGGCATCCATGCGCTCCTTGTACTCGGAGCGCTTCTCGCCGCGGGTCGGCCGCGACCGCGCCTCGATCCGCATGTCCGAGCCGCGGGGACCCGCGAGCATCTCCGAGCCGACGAGCATCGTCGGCTCCCAGTCGAAGACGACAGCACCCGGACCGTCGCCGATGACGACCTCCGCGCCCGCGACCGCGCCGGCCGCGAACAGCTGCTCCTCGACGCCGAGCCGCGCGAGCCGGTCGGCGAGGTACCCGACGGCCTCGTCGTTCGTGAAGTCCGTCTGGCGCACCCAGCGCTCCGGTTTCACCCCGAGCACCTGGAAGTAGTCGTGCGGGCCGTCGGTGCGCAGCGTGACTGTGAAGCCCGCGTCGTCGACCGCCTTGGGGCGCAGGACGATCCGCGCCTGCTCCGGGGCCGGCGCCTCGCGGCGCGTGCGCTCGACCAGCTCGGCGAGCGCGAACGTCAGCGGGCGCAGCCCCTCGTGGGTCGCCGCGGAGACCTCGAACACGGTCAGGCCGCGCTCCTCGAGGTCGGACCGGACGAGGGCCGCCAGGTCGCGGGCCTCCGGCACGTCCACCTTGTTGAGCACGACGAGCCTCGGCCGCTCGATCAGCGGGACCCGACCGCCCTCGATGCCGACGTCGCCCGCGTACGCCGCGAGCTCGGACTCGATGACGTCGAAGTCGCTCAGCGGGTCACGGTCAGGCTCGAGGGTCGCGCAGTCCAGCACGTGCACGAGGACCGCGCAGCGCTCGACGTGCCGCAGGAACTCCAGGCCCAGACCCTTGCCCTGGCTCGCCCCGGGGATCAGGCCGGGGACGTCCGCGACCGTGTAGCGCGACGAGCCCGCCTGGACGACGCCGAGGTTCGGGACGAGGGTCGTGAACGGGTAGTCGGCGATCTTCGGCCGGGCTGCCGAGATGGCGGCGATGAGACTCGACTTGCCGGCGCTCGGGTACCCGATGAGCGCGACGTCGGCGATCGTCTTGAGCTCGAGGACGACGTCCTGCGACGTCCCCGGCTCCCCCAGCAGCGCGAAGCCCGGGGCCTTGCGGCGCGGCGACGCGATCGCCCAGTTCCCGAGGCCGCCGTGGCCGCCGTGCGCGACGACGTAGCGGGCACCGACGCCCATGAGGTCAGCCAGGACCTCGCCGTCCTTGGACTTCACGACGGTCCCGTCGGGCACGCCGAGGATCAGGTCCTCACCCGTCGCGCCCTGCCGGTAGTCGCCCATGCCCTGCGAGCCCGAGCCTGCATGCTTGTGCGGCGAGTGGTGGAACTCGAGCAGCGTGGTCACCTGGGGGTCCACGACGAGGATGACGCTCCCGCCGTTCCCACCGGTCCCGCCGTCGGGCCCCGCGAGCGGCTTGAACTTCTCGCGGCGGATCGAGGCGCACCCGTGACCACCGTCACCGCCGGTCGCGCTGAGCACGACCCTGTCGACGAAAGATGCCATGGGTTACCTCTTCCCGGGGATCACGCGGACCCCGTCCCTGATTGCCGCGAATGGCCGCGGCGGTACTGCTCCGAGCTGGTGCTGAGACCAGCAAGGCTGCGCTCGAACGAGCGTGACGACGACGAAGGGGCGCACCCGTCCAGGCGCGCCCCTTCGACGAACGTGTACTGAGGCGTCAGGCCGCCACGACGATGTCGATGACCTTGCGGCCGCGACGGGTGCCGAACGTGACGGCGCCGGGAGCCAGGGCGAACAGTGTGTCGTCGCCCCCGCGGCCGACGTTGATGCCGGGGTGGAAGTGCGTGCCGCGCTGGCGGACGATGATCTCGCCGGCCTTCACGACCTGGCCACCGAAGCGCTTGACGCCCAGGCGCTGCGCGTTGGAGTCGCGACCGTTGCGCGAGGAGCTCGCGCCCTTCTTGTGTGCCATGTCGAACCTGCTTTCGTGCTCAGATGGATGACGCGCCCACGTGCGGGGCGGCGGCGCAAGCTCAGTTGATGCCGGTGACCTTCAGGCGGGTCAGCCGCGAACGGTGACCCTGGCGCACCCGGTAGCCGGTCTTGTTCTTGAACTTGAGGATGTCGATCTTCGGGCCCTTCTCGTCCCGGACGACCTCCGCCGTGACCTTGATCTTCGCGAGCGCGCTCGCGTCGGCGGTCACCTTCTCGCCATCGACGAGGAGCAGAGCGGTGAGCTCGACCGTCGACCCGGGCGTCGCGGCGAGACGGTCGACGACGACGACGTCGCCGACGGCGACCTTCTCCTGGCGGCCGCCAGCCTTCACGATCGCGTACACCACGTTGTTGCTCATCTCTGCTCGTCGAACTCAGGCACTACGTCTTTGGTCAGGCACTACGTCTGCGATCAGGCACTACGTCGTCACTCAGGCACTGCATCTCTGGGAGATGTGCTGCGCGCGCAGGATCCGGAGAGCCGAGGTTCGGCTCGCGCCTGTTCGACGCTGATCTCGCACGATCTGCACGCACGGCCTGTGCTCACGACCTGCAGCGCACAACCTGCAACGCACAACCGGCGCGTGCGAAACGCGCCGACGTCCAAGAGTACGGAACTGACCTGGCAGGGTCAAACCGCGACCAGGCCGTTCCGCCTCCCCGGACTCAGTCGGACGTCTCGTCCTCGTCCCCGTCGAGCTCGAACACGCCCGGGTCGACCTGCACGAGCTCGAGCGTCGCGTCGCCCGCCTCGGCCGGCAGGGCCACGGCGGCATCGAACGACGTCGCTGCGGGCTCGCTCGGCGCGGCGCTGGAGGCAGTCTCGTCGTCCACGGGGGCCGCCTGCACCGGCTCGGGAGCCGCGACCGTGAGGTCGGCCTCCTCGGCGCGCTCCGGGGCCTGCTCGTGCCCGTGCTCGTGCGCATGAGCCGCCGCTGCCGCGATCGTGGCGAGCGTCGCCTTGACGGCCGCACGCGCCTCGGGAAGCACCGGTACGGCGATCGTCGGCGTCGAGGACTCCTTGACGACGCGCTTGCGGCGCGCGCGCTTCGGCTCCCCGTCGCCCTCGGAGTCGACGGGCTGGGCAGTACCCGCGTCGAGGCGGTTGTCCTTCTCGATCGGCTCGGCGTGCACGATGAAGCCGCGCCCGTTGCAGTGCTCGCACGTCTCGCTGAACGCCTCGACCAGCCCCTGGCCGACCCGCTTGCGGGTCATCTGCACGAGGCCGAGCGACGTGACCTCCGCGACCTGGTGCTTCGTGCGGTCACGGCCCAGGCACTCCACCAGGCGGCGGAGCACGAGGTCGCGGTTCTGCTCGAGCACCATGTCGATGAAGTCGATGACGATGATCCCGCCGATGTCGCGCAGCCGGAGCTGACGGACGATCTCCTCCGCGGCCTCGAGGTTGTTGCGCGTGACGGTCTCCTCGAGCGTCCCGCCCGACCCCGTGAACTTGCCGGTGTTGACGTCGACGACCGTCATCGCCTCGGTGCGGTCGATGACGAGCGAGCCGCCCGACGGCAGCCAGACCTTGCGGTCCATGCCCTTGGCGAGCTGCTCGTCGATCCGGTGCTCGGCGAACACGTCACCGCGACCCGACCACCGTGTGACCTTCGAGGCCAGGTCGGGGGCGAGGTCGCCGATGTAGCCGGAGATCGTGTCCCACGCCTCGTCGCCCTGGACCACGAGCGAGCCGAAGTCGTCGTTGAAGATGTCACGCACGACACGGATGGCCAGGTCCGGCTCGCCCTGCAGCAGCGCGGGCGCCGACGCCGACTTCGACTTCTTCTCGATGGCCTCCCACTGCGCCTGGAGCCGCGCGATGTCCGCGCGCAGCTCCTCCTCGCTGGCACCCTCGGCCGCGGTGCGCACGATCACGCCGGCGGAGTCCGGGACGAGCTCGCGCAGCAGCTTCTTGAGGCGGTTGCGCTCGGTGTCGGGGAGCTTGCGGCTGATGCCGGTCATGCCGCCGCCCGGGACGTACACGAGGTAGCGGCCCGCGAGCGTCACCTGAGACGTCAGGCGGGCGCCCTTGTGACCGATGGGGTCCTTGGTGACCTGCACGAGCACCGCGTCACCGGACTTCAGTGCCTGCTCGATGCGGCGCGGCTGACCCTCGAGGCCCGCCGCGTCCCAGTTGACCTCACCGGCGTACAGCACGGCGTTACGACCCTTGCCGACGTCGACGAACGCGGCCTCCATGCTCGGGAGCACGTTCTGCACCCGACCCAGGTAGACGTTCCCGGCCATCGACGCCTGCGCCTGCCGCGAGACGAAGTGCTCGACGAGAACGCCGTCCTCGAGGACCGCGATCTGCGTCCGCCCGTTGGCCTCGCGGACGATCATCGTGCGGTCGACCGACTCGCGACGGGCCAGGAACTCCGACTCCGTGATGATCTGACGGCGTCGACCGTTGTCGCGCCCCTCGCGGCGGCGCTGACGCTTGGCCTCGAGCCGCGTCGAGCCGCGCAGCGCGGTGGGCTCGTCGCTCGGGACGCGCGCAGCACGGGTCCGCGTGGTGGTCACGACCTCCTCGGCACCGTCCCCGCTGCGACCGCCCCTACGACGACGCCGACGACGACGGCTGGATCCGCCGTCACTGTCACCCTCGGTCACGGCCTCGTTCTCGTCGGACTCGGCATCGGACGCGTCCTCGTCGGCCTCGCCGGCCGGGGACTCCTCGTCCTCGTCACCGTCGTCGGACTCGTCGACCTCGCCCGCGGGGCGGCTGCGACGGCCACGACCGCCGCGACGACGGCGGCGGCGCGGCGACGTCTGCTCGTCGTCCTGCTCGCCTGCTGCCTCGTCGGGCGCCTGGTCCTCGTCGAGCTCCTCGTCGGCCGCAGGCTCGACAGGCGCCACGACCTCGAGCTCCTCGACCGGGGCCTGTCCTCGTCCTCCGCGACGCGAGCGGCGACGCGCGGGGGCCTCGGACTGCACGGCCTCGTCGGCGACGACCGCCTCGGTGGCGGCGACCGACGCTGCGAGCTCCTGGTCGTGCAGGGCCGCGGCGGCCTCGGAGATCGCGGCAGGCGTACCGGCCGGCGACACGGCGCGCCGCCGGCGCGGGCGCACATCCGGCTCCGGGGCCTGGAACAGCAGAGCCGTGGTGGCGAGACGGGGCTTGGTCGACCGCGTCGTGGCGGTGGGGGCTGCCTCGGCAGGCGGCGTCGCAGCAAGCGCCGCGAACACGTCGAGCGCCGGCGCACGCGACGGGGCGGGGGCGGCGTCGGGAGCCGACTCGTCGAGCTCCTCCTCGTCGGCTGCCGCCTCGACGACAGGCTCGACGACGGGCGCAGCCTGCGACCGGCTGCGGCGCGGGGCGCGCTTGCGCGGGGCAGTGACGGGAACCTCGTCGGCAGCGACCTGGGCGACGGGTGTCTCGGGGACAGGGGCCTCGGCGACCGGGGCCGACGCCGGTTCGACGGCCTCGCCCGGGGTCACGACGGTGCGCGTGACGCGCCGCGACCGACGCGCCGGGGGCGCGGCAGACTCGGCCGTTGCGGCGGGTGCCGGCTCGACCGGCGGGGCCACGACAGGTTCGGGTGCGACGACGGGAGCGGGCTCCGGCACGCTTGGTGCTTCGGCGGCAGGCGCCGCGACGACATCCCCGGGGGCGGCGGTGCGGCGCGTGGCGCGGCGCCGGACGGGCTTGCTCGGTGCGACAGCCGCTGCGCCGGCGCTCTCAGCGCTGTTCTCGACTGCGTTGTCGTTGCTGTTCTCGAAGGTCACTCGGGTGCTCCTGGGTGCCCACCAGCGCCGTCCACACCTATCGGCGCCCGCGGGCGGTCGGTCGTCGCTCGCGCTGAGCGCGGCGACGGAAGTCGTCGGTTGCGGCTGGCTGCACGGGCGGTCGGCGCCATCGCCTGCCTGCTCCCCCGAGTCCCGGACGGGACCCGGCGCGAAGCCGGCGGCGCCTGGCGAGCGCGATGCGCTGGTGCGGCGAGCACGTTCGTGGCGTCAGGGCGGTGTGGACACCCTGGGCACCGCTGCAAGTATCGCACAGGGGCTTGCGGCGGGCGCCGCGACACGGTTCGACGTGACGACGAACTGTCAGCAACCGGGACTAAGGTCCCACGTCTGGAAGGGGCTGCCTTCTACGGTCGTCCCAGGCCCCTGTCCGGTTCGCGCCGGCCCGGCACCGAGCCGCTGCACACCGTCGGAGGACCACATGGAAGCCCTCGATCTCGCCCGCTGGCAGTTCGGTGTCACCACCGTCTACCACTTCATCTTCGTGCCGCTGACGATCGGGCTCGCGCCCCTCGTCGCGCTCATGCAGACCTTCTGGGTCCGCACGAAGAACGAGCGCTGGCTACGCCTCACCAAGTTCTTCGGCAAGCTCATGCTCATCAACTTCGCCATCGGCGTCGCGACCGGCATCGTGCAGGAGTTCCAGTTCGGCATGAACTGGAGCGAGTACTCGCGGTTCGTGGGCGACGTCTTCGGCGCACCGCTCGCCATGGAGGCGCTCGCCGCCTTCTTCGTGGAGTCGACGTTCCTCGGGCTGTGGATCTTCGGGTGGGACAAGCTCCCCAAGAAGATCCACCTCGCGTGCATCTGGGCGGTCGCGATCGCGACCAACCTGTCGGCCTTCTTCATCCTCGCCGCGAACTCCTGGATGCAGCACCCGGTCGGCACCGTCTTCAACGCTCAGACCGGCCGCGCCGAGATGGTCGACATCGGCAAGATCCTGAGCAACCCGACCCTCATGGCGGCGCTTCCGCACACGCTCACCGCCGCGTTCGTGACCGCGGGCACCTTCGTCGCCGCCATCGCCGGCTGGTGGATGGTCCGGCTCGTGCGCAGCGGTGACGTCGCGACGGCACGAGACGTGTACCGGCCCGCCGTCATCCTCGGCGTCGTCGTCATGCTCGTCGCCGGCGCCGGCGTCGCGCTCACGGGCGACCAGCAGGCCAAGCTCATGTTCGACCAGCAGCCCATGAAGATGGCCGCCGCCGAGGGGTTGTGCGAGAGCGTCGACGGCGCCTCGTTCTCGATCCTCGCGATCGGCGACCTCAACAACGACTGCGCGGGCGTCAAGCACCTCATCTCCGTGCCCGGACTGACGTCCTTCCTGGCGACGAACGACTTCTCCGCCCCGATCAAGGGCGTCGACGAGCTCCAGGCGCTCGCCGCGGCGAAGTACGGCGACGGCGTCAACTACGTCCCCAACCTGCCGATCACCTACTGGTCGTTCCGGCTCATGATCGGCATGGGCGCCGGGGCCGCGGCGCTCGCTCTCGCCGGGCTGTGGCTCACGCGCAAGGGCCGGGTCACCGGCAGCGTCTGGTTCTCCCGGCTCGGGCTCGTCGCGCTCCCGATGATCTTCCTCGCCTCGTCGTTCGGCTGGATCTTCACCGAGATGGGCCGCCAGCCCTGGGTCGTCGTGCCGAACCCCAACCCGTCGGGCGTCGACGGCGTGTGGCTCCTCACGGCGCGCGGCGTGTCGACCGTCGTCAGCCCGACGATGGTCATCATCTCGATGGTGGCCTTCACGCTGCTCTACGGGGTCCTCGCGGTCGTGTGGTTCAAGCTCATGCACCGCTACGCGATCGAGGGCGTCGCCGCGACCGAGCACGACCCCAGCCCCGACAACCCCGCCAACCACCGCGATCCCGACGACCCCGCCGCCGCTGACGCGCCGCTGTCGTTCGCCTACTGAGGAGCGGACATGGAGCTCTCGACCGTCTGGTTCCTGCTCATCGCGGTCCTGTGGACCGGCTACCTCGTCCTCGAGGGGTTCGACTTCGGAGTCGGCATGCTGCTGCCCGTGCTCGGCCGACGCGACAAGGACCGTCGCGTCATGATCAACACGATCGGCCCGGTGTGGGACGGCAACGAGGTGTGGCTGCTCACGGCGGGCGGCGCGACCTTCGCGGCGTTCCCCGAGTGGTACGCCACGATGTTCTCGGGCTTCTACCTCGCCCTGCTGCTCATCCTGCTCGCGCTGATCGTGCGCGTCGTCGCCTTCGAGTGGCGCGGCAAGATCAACGACGACGCGTGGCGCAGCCGTTCGGACTGGGCGCTCATCATCGGGTCGTGGGTGCCCGCCGTCCTGTGGGGCGTCGCGTTCGCGAACCTCGTGCGAGGTGTCGAGCTCGACGCGAGCCACCAGTACGTCGGTGGCTTCTTCGCGCTGCTGAACCCGTTCGCGCTGCTCGGCGGCGCCATGACGGCGCTCGTCTTCCTCACGCACGGCGCGATCTTCCTCGCACTGAAGTCCGGCGGGGACGTGCGGGACCGCGCGGGCGCGCTCGCTGCACGGCTCGCGCCGGTGACCCTCGTGGTCGCGGCGGCGTGGGCGATCTGGGCCCAGGTCGCGTACTCGGTGACCTGGACGTGGGCCGCGGTCGTCGTCGCAGCCGCCTCGCTCGTCGCCACGGTGCTGACGACCCGGTCCAGGCGCGAGGGCTGGGCGTTCGTCGCGTCGGCCGTCACGATCCTGGCCGCCGTCGTGCTCATCTTCGGCTCGCTGTATCCCGACGTCATGCCGGCGTTCGACACGGCGAACTCCCTGACCGTGACGAACGCGTCGTCGAGCCACTACACGTTGACGGTCATGACGTGGGTCGCAGCCGTCCTCGTCCCGTTCGTGCTGCTGTACCAGGGCTGGACGTACTGGGTCTTCCGCAAGCGCGTGTTCGCGACGCACATCCCCGACCACGTCGGGCTCACGTTCGAGCGTCCGGCTGTCCCGGTCGGCGCCCCGACGACTCCCGCGGGTGGGCCTGCGGGTTCTGACGGCGGCCCGCGGGCGTGAGACGCTCGCGGGCGTGAAGCCGCTCGACCCGAGACTCCTGCGCTATGCACGATCGGCCCGCTCGTACCTCGCACTGACCGTCGGTCTCGGCGTCGTCGGGGCCGGCCTCGTCGTCGCGCAGGCCCTCCTGCTCGCGCACGCGCTCGCGTCGGTCGTGCACGACGGCGCCGACCTGTCGGACGTCATGGGCCTCGTCGCGTGGCTCGCCGTCGTCGTGGTGACCCGGGCCGCCGTGACCGGCGTGCAGGAGCGGTACGCGCACCGGGCGGCGACCCGCGCGATCGGCGAGCTCCGCGAGCAGGTCGTGGCGCGAGCCGCTGCGCTGGGCCCCCGCTGGCTCGCCGAGGGCGCCGGGCCCGGTGTCGTCACTCTCGCGACCCGTGGGATCGACGCTCTCGAGCCGTACTTCGTGCGGTACCTGCCGCAGCTGGTCCTCGCCGCGACCCTGACCCCGGCCACGCTCGCGGTCGTGCTCGGGCTCGACTGGGTGTCCGCCGCGATCATCGCCGGGACGCTCCCGCTCATCCCCGTGTTCATGGTTCTCGTCGGGCAGCTCACCCAGGGACGCTCGGAGCGTGGCCTGCGGGTGATGCAGCGCCTCGGCTCGCAGGTCCTCGACCTGCTCGCGGGGCTCGCGACCCTGCGGGCCCTCGGGCGCGAACGCGGCCCTGCGGCGCGCGTGCGCGAGCTCGGCGACGCGCACCGTGTCGCGACGATGGGGACGCTGCGCATCGCCTTCCTCTCCGGGATGGTGCTCGAGCTGCTCACCACGCTCTCGGTCGCGCTCGTCGCGGTCGGCATCGGGCTGCGCCTCGTCGGTGGCGACATCGACCTGGTCACCGGGCTCGCGGTGCTGGTCCTGGCGCCCGAGGTGTACCTCCCGCTGCGTCAGGTGGGCGCCCACTTCCATGCCTCGACCGACGGCGTGGCCGCTGCGACGCAGGTCTTCGCGGTCCTCGACACGCCCGTCCCGGCGGCAGGGGCCGTCCCGGCGCCCGACCTTCGCACCACGACCGTCTTGATGCGGGGCGTCGGCGTCCGGGCGCCCGGACGCTCGGTGCACGCCCCCGCTGCGCTCGACCTCACGGTCACCCCGGGCCGCGTCGTCGCGCTCACCGGACCCAGCGGCGCCGGGAAGACGACCGCCGTCGCCGTGCTGCTCGGTCTGCTGCGACCCGACGCAGGCTCGGTCACGCTGGTCGACGACCACGGCTGTGAGACGGATCTCGCCGACATCGACCTCGCCTCCTTCTGGCGCCAGGTCGCGTGGCTGCCTCAGCGCCCGGTGCTCGAACCGGGCACGCTCGCCGACGTCGTGACCGCAGGTGCCGGCGCGGTCAGGGCGTCCGACCGCGACGCCGCGGCCGCGCTGACGGGCCTCGACCTGGTCGTCGCGGGCCTCGCCGACGGATGGTCGACGCCCCTGGGTCGCGGCGGCACGGGTCTGAGTGTCGGGCAGCGCCAACGGGTCGCGCTCACCCGGGCCGTCCTCGCCCCCGCGCCGCTCGTCGTCCTCGACGAGCCGACGGCGCACCTCGACGCAGCCGGCGAACGCGTCGTCCTCGAGACGGTGCGCGCGCTGCGTGACGCGGGGCGCACGGTGGTGCTCGTCGCGCACCGCGCGTCGCTCGTCGCGCTCGCCGACGACGTCATCGAGGTCCACCCCGAGCCCGTCGTCGCCGAGGTCCGGGCATGACCGCCCTCAGCGGCGCCGACGCGCCCGCCCTGCCGCGTGACACCGCCGCCGCGACGGAACCAGCGCGGGTCGATGCACCCTGGGGGTCACGTGACCCGCTGCGGCGGGCCCTGGCACTCCTCGACATCGACCGGTCCCGCGTCGCACTGTCCGTCACGCTCGGGGTGCTGGGGCTGGGCAGTGCCGTCGCGCTGGCGGGCGTGGCCGCGTGGCTCATCGCCCGCGCCTCGCAGATGCCACCGGTCCTCGAGCTGTCCATCGCCACCGTCGCGGTGCGGACGTTCGGGATCGGCCGCGGAGTGTTCCGCTACCTCGAGCGGCTCGTGTCGCACGACGTCGCGCTCCGTGGCATGGGTGCGCTGCGCACGGCGCTCTACGCGCGCCTGGCCGCCGGTCGCCCCGAAGGGACTGCCGCCGTGCGACGCGGCGACCTCCTGGCGCGCGTCGGCGCGGATGTGGACGCGGTCGGCGACGCGGTCGTCCGAGGCCTCCTGCCGGCCGCCGTGGCCTCGGTCCTGGGCCTCGGCACCGTCGTCGCGATGGGTGCGCTCCTCCCCGCGGCAGGAGCCGCCCTCGCCGCCTGCCTCCTGCTCGCCGGGGTCGTCGCCCCGTGGCTCGCGGCGCGCGGCGCACGCATCACCGAGCAGCGGGCCGTCGCCGCCCGCGCGTCGATCGCGTCGATCGCTCTCGGGCTGCTCGACGACCCGGGCGCGCTCGCCGTCCAGGGGCGCACAGCACCCGAGCTCGCCGCGCTGCGGCGCTCCGACGCCGAGCTTGCCGACGCCACCGACGCGGGCGCGGGTCCGGCCGCGCTCGCGTCGGCACTCGGGTCGCTCGCCGTGGGGATCGCCGTGCTGTCGGCGCTGCTGCTCGGCATCCCCGCAGTCGCCGCCGGCAGCCTGACGCCCGTCGCGCTCGCGGTCGTCGTCCTGACGCCGCTCGCCGCCTTCGAGGCGACCTCGGTCCTGCCGGCTGCCGCCATCCAGGTCCACCGCTCGCGGGCCGCCGCGGCCCGGATCATGGCGCTGCTCGACGAGGCCGAGGCCGGAACTGTCCCCGACCACCACGCGCGGGGCTCGACCGCCGTCGCGCCGTCGCTGGTGGCGCGGGGCCTCTCTTGCGCGTGGCCGGGGCACCCGCCGGTCGTCACGGGGCTCGACCTTGACCTCTCCCCCGGTCGCTCGATCGCCGTCGTCGGCCCGAGCGGCACGGGGAAGACCACCCTCCTGCTGACGCTGGCGGGTCTGCTGCCGCCCCACGCGGGCACCGTCGAGCTCGGCGGTGTCGCCGTCTCGTCCCTCTCCCGCGACACCGCAGCCCGCGGCGTGGCACTGACCGCCGAGGACGCGCACGTCTTCGCCACGAACGTGCTCGAGAACCTCCGGGTCGCCCGCGGCGACGTCTCCCCCGACGAGGCGCTCGACGCGTTGCGCCGGGCCGGGCTGACGGACTGGCTCGTCGGGCTGCCGGACGGCGTCGACACCCAGCTCGGCACCGACGCGCAGAACGTCTCCGGAGGCGAACGGCGGCGCCTCCTGCTCGCCCGCGCCCTGGTCGCGCCGGCACCGCTGCTGCTCGTCGACGAGCCCGGTGAGCACCTCGACCGGGCTACCGCGGACCTCCTCGTCCGGGACCTGCTGAACCAGAGCGCCACCGCACCCGGGACCGCTGCGCGCACCGCGGTGGACCGCGCTCGCGGCGTCGTCGTCGTCACGCACCGACTGACCCCGCTCGACGCGGCCGACGAGGTCGTCCTGCTGCGGGACGGACGGGTCGAGGCGCGCGGGACCCACGCCGAGCTGCTCTGCACCCACGACGGCTACCGTGAGTCGCTGGCCCGTGAGCACGACGACGACTGAGCAGGACGACGACCCGGAGGACGCATGACCACGCGCGACGACGCCCGCACCGCGGTACCGCCCGTCGACGGCGGCACGACCCAGGCCGACAAGGGTCGCGACGACCTCCTGGACGCGGTCCTGTCCGTCGCGAGCGGGCTCGACCTGACCGGCGTCCTCGAGCGGTTCGTCGAGGCGAGCGTCGAGCTGACCGGGGCGAGCTTCGGTGCGCTCAACGTGCTCGACGCGCGCGGCGCCTCGACGACCTTCGTGCAGGTCGGCGTGTCCCCGGCCGTCGCCGCGATGCTGCGGCACGCGCCCCACAACATCGGGGTCCTCGGCGAGATCCCTGACGAAGGCGTGCTCGCGCTCGACGACCTCACGCACCATCCGGCGTTCCGCGGCTTCCCGGCCAACCACCCCCCGATGGGCGCGTTCCTCGGCACCGCCGTCCGCGTGCGCGAGAAGGTCTACGGCTATCTGTACCTCGCCGACAAGCAGGGCGGGTTCACCGAGGCGGACGCCGACGTCGTGATCGCGCTCGCCTTGTCGGCCGGGGTCGCGCTCGCGAACGCCCAGCTCTACGCGAACGCGGCACGCCGTGAGCACTGGCTCCGCGCCGGCCAGGACATCACTACGATGCTGCTCTCAGGCGTCGACGAGGAAGAGGCGCTCGCGCACATCGCCGCCACGGCCCGTGAGGTCGCCGGGGCCGACACGGCCGCGCTCGCGCTCCCCGGCGTCGGCGGCGAGCTCGTCATCGAGCTGGCCGACGGTCACGCGGCCGAGAGCCTCATCGGCTCGGTCATGCCGTCCGACGGTCCGTCGTGGTCGGTCATGGGAGAGGGCCACGGGCTGCTCGTGGAGTCCCTGTCGCAGTCCCGCGTGGTGCGGGTCCTGCCGATGCGGGCGTTCGGCCCGGCGATGTTCGCCCCGCTGCAGACGTCGGGGCGCGGCGTCGGCGTGCTCATCCTGATGCGCCGCATCGGCGGCTCGGCGTTCGAGTCGAGCGACCTCGTGACCGCCGAGTCGTTCGCCGCCCAGGCCGCGCTCGCCTTCGTCCTGGCCGAGGCGCGGCACGCCCAGGACGTCGCGGCCCTGCTCGACGAGCGTGAGCGGATCGCGCGTGACCTGCACGACCTCGCCATCCAGCAGCTCTTCGCGACCGGCATGCAGCTCGAGACGGTCCGGCGGCGCGCGGCCCGCGGCGTCGACCCCAGCGAGCTCACGAGCATCGTCGAGGACGCGCTCGACAACGTCGATGCGTCGGTCCGACAGATCCGCCAGATCGTCTACGCGCTGCGGGACCCCGACGCGGCGAACGGCATCGTCGAGCGGCTGCGCCGCGAGGCGTCGCTCGCGCGGACCGGGCTCGGCTTCGCGCCGTCATTCGTGGTCATGCTGGACGGCGAGAGCGTGCCCGACGGCGACTACATCGAGGCCGACCAGATCGACGCACGGATCGGCCCCGACCTGACCGACGACGTCGTCGCGGTCGTCCGGGAGGGCCTCGCGAACGCCGCCCGGCACGCGCAGGCGTCATCGGTCGCCGTCAGGGTCATCGTCAAGGGTCAGGGGCCGACGGGGACCGTCATCGTCGAGGTCGAGGACGACGGCGTCGGGCTGCCCGCGATGAGGGCGCGACGTTCCGGGACCGGCAACCTGGCGGCTCGGGCACGGCAGCACGGCGGGACGTTCACCCTGGGCGCCTCGCCCGCAGGCCGCGGCGCCCTGCTGACGTTCGAGGCCCCGCTGGGCTGATCCCGCGGGTGCAGCCTCCGCGGTGCCGGCGCAGCGTTCAGCCGGTGAGCATGCGGCCGGAGGTCAGCGGGTCAGTGGTTCGTCTCGGCACGCCAGCCCGAGTGCTTGCGGGCCGAGACCCACGCGGCGACCTGCGTGCGGCGCTGCAGACCCATCTTCGACAGCAGCGACGTGATGTGGTTCTTCACGGTCTTCTCGGCAACCCCGAGACGCTCCGCGATCTCGCGGTTCGACAGGCCCTCGCCGATGAGGTCGAGCACCTTGAGCTCGCTCGGCGTCAGGTTCTCGGTCGGGTCGTCGTGGCCGGCCCGGCGGCGCGTCACCGTGCGCTCGTCGAGCAGCGTGCGCCCCGACGCGACCGCGCGGATGACGTCGGTGATCTCTGCGCCCCGGACGCTCTTGAGCAGGTAGGCGGCAGCGCCCGCCTCGAGCGCCTCGGCGAGCGCGTCGTCGTCGTCGAACGAGGTCAGGACGATCGCACGCGCGTCGGGGAGTGTCTCCCGCGTCCGCTTGAGGAGGTCGATCCCCGTGCCGTCGGGCAGCTGGAGGTCGACGAGCAGGATCTGCGGGTGGACGAGGGCGGCGCGGCGGACACCGTCGGCGACGGAGCCCGCCTCGGCGACGACCGTCATCCCCTCGGTCCGTTCGACCACCTCGGCGATTCCTCGCCTGACGACCTCGTGGTCGTCGACGATCATGACCGTGATGGGACCGGTGCGGTCGGCCTGCGGGGCGGGCGTCGTAGGTGGCACGGTGGCATCGTATCCAGAGCGCGCCCGATACCCGACACCGACTCTCCCGCCGGACGCGCTGTCCCGTCTGCGACCTATCTGGAGGACGACCTGTGACGACCGTGCTGCTGCCCCTCGGCATCGAGCTCGACCCTGCGCTCCCCGAGGGTGTGCGGGCCGTCCGCTACGACGTCCGAGCACCCATTCCCGCCGAGCACACCGACGCGGACGTGCTGGTGGTGTGGATGAACACGCCCGGCCAGCTCGCCGACAGCGCACGCCGACTGACCCGGCTGCGCTGGGTCCAGACGCTCGCGGCCGGGCCCGACGCGGTCCTCGATGCCGGCTTCGGATCCCACGTCGTGGTCACGAACGGCCGCGGTCTGCACGACGGACCCGTCGCCGAGCACGCGCTCGCGCTCGTGCTGGCTGCCGCCCGGCGCGTCCCGGACCTCGTGCGGGCCCAGCACGACCACCGGTGGGCCCGCGAGCTCGGCGGCGCGCAGCAGCTCGACCCGCCGGGCTCGTTCCGCACGCTGGACGGCGCCCGCGTCCTGATCTGGGGCTTCGGCTCGATCGCGGCACGGCTCGCACCGGTGCTCACCTCGCTCGGCGCACGCGTGACCGGCGTCGCCCGGACGGCCGGTGAGCGCGCCGGCGTCCGCGTCGTGGCCACCGCCGACGTCCCCGCCGAGCTCCCCACCACCGACGTCCTCATCGGTCTGCTCCCGGCGACGCCCGAGACCCACCACGCGATCGGCACGCACGTGCTCGGTCTCCTGCCGCCGAGCGCGTGGGTCGTCAACGTCGGGCGCGGGTCGACGCTCGACGAGGACGCCCTGCTCGAGGCCCTGCGCTCCGAGCAACTCGCGGGTGCGGCGCTCGACGTGTTCGAGACCGAGCCGCTCCCGGCCGACTCGCCGCTGTGGGACTCCCCGCGCATCCTGATCAGCCCCCACGCGGCGGGTGGTCGACCGCAGGGTGCATCAGAGCTGATCGCACACAACCTGGCGGCGTTCGAGGGCGGGCGCCCGCTGCGGAACGTCGTCGAGCACTGAGACCGGTCCCTCGCCGGTCGCTGCGGTCACCAGCGCCCGTGTCGCGGGCGCGGCTGGCACACCGGGCACGTGAACGACGAGCGGTTCATGAACTCGTCGCGGCGCACCGGCGCGCCGCAGCGCCGGCAGGGCTCGCCCGCACGCCCGTAGACGGCCAGGGACCGGTCGAAGTACCCGGACTGGCCGTTGACGTTGACGTACAGCGCGTCGAAGCTCGTGCCGCCCTGAGCGAGCGCCTCGGCCATCACCTCGGCGGCGGCGTCGAGCGCGCGCTCGACCTCGGTGCGGCGCAGCGTGTCCGTCGGGCGCGCGTAGTGCAGGCGCGCGCGCCACAGCGTCTCGTCGGCGTAGATGTTGCCGATCCCCGACACGAGCGTCTGGTCGAGCAGGGCCCGCTTGAGACCCGTCCGGCGCGAGCGGACCGCCGCCACGAGCGCCCGGCGGTCGAGCGCGGGGTCGAGCAGGTCGCGGGCGATGTGGGCCACGGGACCGGGGACGGCTGCGAGCGGTGATCCGGCGCCGCCCGGTGCCCCGTCGGGCGTCGGCTCGAGGTCCGTGACCGACAGGTGCCCGAAGGTGCGCTGGTCCACGAAGTCCAGCGCGGCACCGCCCGTGAGCTCGAGACGCACCCGCAGGTGCGGGTGGGACCCGCCGGCCGCCACCTCGTCCGGGGTCGTCCGCACGAGCAGCTGACCGCTCATCCCGAGGTGCGCCATGAGCGCGTCGTCGGGCTCGGAGCCCACGACCGGGTCGAGCGGAAGCCACAGGAACTTGCCGCGGCGGACGGCTGCCGCCAGGCGCCGCCCGGTCAGGCGACCGGCGAAGTCGAGCGGGCCGCCCTCGTGGCGTCGCACGCTGTAGTCGCGCCGGACGTCGACGGCGGTCACGGTGCGGTCCAGGACGTGGCGTGCGAGCCCGTCGCGGACGGTCTCGACCTCGGGCAGCTCAGGCACGGCGCGGCACGCTCATGCGATCACTCAGGCTGCTGAGGCTCAGGACGGTCGGAGCGCGTCCAACGCCCGGTACGCGTCCGCTGCGGCCTCCTGCTCGGCCAGCTTCTTGGCCGCGCCGGTCCCGCTGCCGCGCACCTCGTCACCGACGACGGCGCGAGCCGTGAACGTGCGGGCGTGGTCGGGTCCGACGCCGTCGACCTCGTAGCTCGGCGAACCGAGACCGAGCTCGGCCGAGAGCTCCTGGAGGCTCGTCTTCCAGTCGAGGCCCGCGCCGAGGTCCGCCGCGGCCACGAGGGTAGGGCCGACGAGCGCCATGACGAGCTCACGTGCGGGCTCGAGACCGTGGGCGAGGTAGACCGCGCCGAACAGCGCCTCGAGCGTGTCGGACAGGATCGAGTCCTTGTCCGGGCCACCGGTCGACAGCTCGCCCTTGCCGAGCAGCACGTACGAGCCCAGGTCGAGGTCGCGCGCCACGGCGGCGAGCGCGCGCTGCGACACCGTGGCGGCGCGCATCTTGGCGAGCTCACCCTCGGGCAGCTCAGGGTGGTTGCGGTAGAGCGCCTCGGTCACGGCCAGGCCGAGCACCGTGTCCCCGAGGAACTCGAGACGCTCGTTCGTCGGGATGCCGCCGGCCTCGTGCGCGAACGAACGATGCGTGAGCGCCAGCACGAGAAGCTCGGGATCCAGGTGGATCCCGAGCTTCTCGACAAGCTGAGCGGACGCGATGCTCATGCCCCGGTCACCCCGAAGGGGATCGGGGCATGAGCGACGATCGCGATCGCCACTGCGCTGAGCGTCAGCCGACCTCGTGCTCGGTGCGCACGGCCTCGGCGTACTGGCGGTTGTTGTACGCGCCGCACGTCGGGCACGCCATGTGCGGCTGCTTGTTGGCCTTGCACTGCGGGCAGGTGGTGAGCGCAGTGGCAGTGGTCTTCCACTGCGACCGACGCGCACGGGTGTTGCTGCGCGACATCTTGCGCTTCGGAACAGCCACGGCTAGCTCTCTTTCGTCTCGTCGTACGTGCTCTGCAGGCCACCGAGGGCCGCCCACCGAGGGTCAAGGATCTCATGCGAATGGTCGGGGTCGTCCGCGAGGTGCGCTCCACATTCGGAGCACAGACCCGGGCAGTCCGGCCGGCACAGCGGTTGGAACGGTAGCGCGGTCACCACAGCGTCCCGGAGCGCGGGCTCGACGTCGACCAGGTCGCCGTCCAGCTTGCGCACGTCCTCTTCGTCGTCGCCGTCCTCGACCGCGACAGCCGCGCGCTCAGGGTAGACGTACAGCTCCTGGATCGTGACGTCGAGGTCCTCGACCGTCTCGTCCAGGCAGCGGATGCACTCCCCGATTGCTCGGCCACGGACGGATCCGGAGACCAGAACACCCTCCATGACCGCCTCGAGCCGAAGATCCAGCTCCAGGTCGGTCCCGGGAGGGACGCCGATCACCACGGTACCGAGATCCTCAGGAGCCTTGACCGTGCGCTGCACCGTCCGCATCGATCCCGGACGTCGACCGAGCTCATGGGTATCGAGCACGAGGGGCGAACGGGGATCGAGGTGAGGCGCGCGCTGCACTTTCCAGGTTCCCATCATCAGGTTCTCGGTCACGCCACGACCGGCAGGACCAACGGTCAAGCCTACGGCACTGGAGGCCACCTGCCCAAACGGCGCGACACGACGGCCGATCCGTCAGCCCTCGCCCGGACCGCCGAGACGGTCGGCGAGCCTGGCCCGCCCGCCCTGCACCTGGCTGAGCAGCTTGCCGAGGTCGATCTCGAAGTCGGCGAGGCGGCGGTCGCAGTAGTCGTCGGCGTCGCGGCGCAGGCCCTCGGCGGTCACCTCGGCCTCGCGCACGATCTCCGCGGCACGCTCGCGCGCGGCGACGACGACGGCCTCGGTGTCCACGAGCTCCGAAGCGCGCTCGCGGGCGCGCGCGAGCACGGCCTCGGCCTCCGTCTGGGCGGCCGCGCGGGCCGAGTCGGCGTCCGCGAGCAGCTCGTCGGCGCGGCCCAGCTGGGTCGGCAGCGCGTCACGCGCCTGGTCGACGAGGTCGAGCATCTCCGCACGGTTGACCAGGACGGAGGACGACATCGGCATCGCACGCGCCGTCGAGATCGCGGTCGAGAGCGCGTCCAGGATGCCGGTCAGGCCCTCCGGACGCGTCCGGTCCAGGTCGTCGTCGCTGTAGCTGTCGTTGCTCATGCCCTGCTCCCTCCGCCGGCCGGGCTGGCGCCCAGCGCGTCACGCACGACCCGCCCGACACCGGGCGGGACGAGATCATCGATGTCGCCCCCGAACCGCGCCACGTCCTTGACCAGCGACGACGCGATGTGCGCGAGCGCCTGGTCGCCGGCGAGGAAGACCGTCTCCACGCCCGTCAGGCGGCGGTTCATGAGCGCCATCGGCAGCTCGGCATCGAAGTCGGCGCCGCCGCGGAGCCCCTTGACGATCGCCACCGCGCCGACCGAGCGGACGAACTCGGCGAGCAGACCCGTCACCTGCTCGACCCGGACGCCGGGGACGTCCGCGAGCGCCGCGCGGGCCAGCTCGACGCGGACGTCGACGCCCAGGAGGGCCGCCTTGGACGAGTTCCGGGCGACGCCGACGACGACCTCGTCGAACAGCGACGCGGCACGTCGCACGATGTCGATGTGGCCGAGCGTGATCGGGTCGAAGGACCCCGGGCAGACGGCTGTGCTCACGCAGCCAACCTACGCGAGGGCACGCTCGGGCTGCGCGAACCACACGCGCGTCTCGCCGTAGGTCCGGTCGTCGAAGCGTTCGAGGCCCGCGGGCCAGGTCGGCTCGGGGCTGCGCGTCGAGCGCTCGACGACGAGCACCGCGTCGGGCGCGAGCGCGCCGGCGACGTCGCCCAGCATCCCCGCGAGCTCGTCGTCCGGGACGTCGTACGGCGGATCGACGAGCACGAGGTCCCAGGGCGCGAGAACCGGGCGCGCGACGAATCGCTCGACGCGTTCGACGGCGACCGTCACGGTGCCGGCGAACCCGAGGGTCGCCACGTTGCGTCGGCACACGTCGGCCGCGAGCCGGGCCGACTCGACGAGCGTGACGGACGCCGCACCACGGCTCGCAGCCTCGAGCCCCAGCGCACCGGACCCGGCGTACAGGTCGAGGACGCGCGCACGGGAGACGGCGCCGAGGTGCTCGAGCCGCGAGAACAGCGCCTCGCGGACGCGGTCGCTCGTCGGGCGAGTCCCCTTCGGGGGGACCTGGAGCGTGCGGCCGCCGGCGGAGCCTGCGACGATCCGGGTCATCGCCGGCTCTGCGGACCGGTCGCGGCGGCCGGCGCACCCGGTGCGGCCGTCCCGGACGCGTCGGTCATGCGCTCCATCATCGACTTGGTGCTCGTGCTCGAGCACACCGCGAAGACGATCGCACTGACCGCGACCTGCGCGATGACGACCGCGGACGGCACGTGGCCGAGCGCGACGGCGATGAGGACGGGGACGAGGCCGAGCACGACGACGTCCGGCCCGCGCGCGAGCACCATCGTGACGCCCGCGGGCAACGCGCCCATGGGTGTCGAGACCAGCGGGCCACCCCAGTCGGGAGCGGGGCGGTAGGCGGCCCGCACGGCCGCACCGGCCCAGACGGGCGTCGAGACGACGGCGAGCGTGAGCCAGGACGTCAGATCGCCCGCCCAGGCCCCCACGGCGCCGAATGCGACGAGCGACCACGCGAGCATGACGACGCCGGGCACGACCATGCGCAGCCGGCGAACCTCACGTGCCGCGAGCGGCAGCAGCCGGTCGAGCACGGGTGACATCTCAGCCCGGCGCGCGCCCTCACCGGTCGCCGTCATGGCCACCGATCCGGCGACGACCAGGGCGATCGCGAAGCCGAGCCGACCGGCGAGCTGAGGGACGACCCCGACCAGCACCGGCACGAGCGCGGCGACGACGATCTGCACGAGGTGCCGTACGGAGCGGAGCAGCACCGTCGCATCGGCCGAGACCAACGCCGACACCGGACCGCGCACGAGCCCGAACCGGGCCGACCGGCGCCGTCGCGGCGTCGCGGCGCTGTCGGTGAGCGCGCGGCCGAGCTCGCGCGAGTCCATCGACACGACCGCACCCGCGGCCTGGCTCGCGACGGAGCCGCTGACCCGCAGGGACCGCGACGGGATGTCGTCGAGCCGGCGGTCGACGACAACGGCCAGACCCGCCACGGCGACGGCGAGGACCGCGAGCGACCAGATCGGGATGGCGGGGAACCTCGCGGGGTGCCAGCCGAGCACGACACCGAGCACTGCGAGGACCGGCGCGGCCGCGAGGACCAGGTCACCCACGAGGGAGGTCGCGCCGCGCCGCGCGTCGAACGTCTGCGCGAGGCTCGCCGCGAGCACGAGCGCGGCCGACACGAGCCCGGCGGCAAGCGCCGCGACCAGGACCTGCCCGCCGTGGTGGTCACCGAGCAGCCCGCCGTCGAGGACCCCGACGACGACCGCGCCCACGACCGCCGCCAGCAGGGGCAGCCGACGCGCGGACGGACGGAGCAGCCCGCGTCGGTCGACCGGCAGGCCGAGCCACCACGTCGCCTCGGCGGCCGCCGAGCCGACGGGACCGAGCCGGCCTGCGAGCGAGAGCAGCACTCCGGCGAGCCCGACGACGAGGACCACGACGAGACCCGGCAGGCTCAGGCTGCTCGCGCCGGCGGTGGTCTGCTCGCCGGCGGGCAGCGAGGCGCGCAGCTGGCCCGCGATGCCGAGCGCCATCCCGATGCCGATCGCCGTCGTGATGACGACGTAGTACACGTCACCGAGCAGCTCCCCGACGCTCGCGCCGCTGCGCAGGTTCGTCGCGGCGGCGGTGTACCGGCGGATCGAGCGGCCGGTCGGGAACGACCCGGTCGCCTCGGGACCGACCAGGACCGCGGAGCCGGCCTCGCCCGACTCGCCGACCTCGTCCGTCAGTCCGGCGTCGTCGCTCATCGCGGCCCCTGCTCGATCGCCGCGGCGGCCTCCTCGGCGCTCAGGAGGCGCGACACGTCGTCGGCGACCAGCACGGCGCGGTCGGCGACCGCCCGCAGCAGCACCGGGTCGTGGGTCGCGAGCAGCACGGCACCGCCGGACGCCTTCTCCGCGAGGAGCCGCTCCACGAGCCGCTGGCGCATGCGCAGGTCGAGCCGCTGCTCGGGCTCGTCGAGCACCAGCAGCGCCCGCGGGCGGACGAACCCGGCGGCCAGCAGCAGCCGGCGGCGCTGCCCGGACGACAGGGCGACCGGGAGCGACGTGCCGTGCTCGGTGAGGCCGAACTCGTCGAGCACCTCGTCGACGACGGTCTGGGCATCGCGCACGCCGTGGCCGCGCGCCGTCAGGTAGAGGTGCTCGGCGACGGTCAGCGCCGGGAAGTACGCGTCGTCGTCGAGCACGCTCGCGACCTTGGTGCGGAAGCCGACCTCGCGCTCGTCCACGGCAGCACCGAACACCTCGACCGAGCCGCCGGCGGGGTCGAGCAGCCCGAGCACGGCACGCAGGACGGTGGACTTGCCCGATCCGTTGGCACCCACGAGCGCGATCACCCGCCCGGGCGCGAGCGTGAACGACACCGGCGCGCACACCGGCTCACCGCCGTATCCGACGAGGAGGTCTTTGGCGCGGATCGCGGGGGTCTTCGACACGCCCGACAGCGTACGCATCCCCGCCGGGCCGGCGTCACGCGCGGTCGAGGAACTCCTCGCGCTCACCGACGAGCAGCCGGTCGATCGCCGCGCGCAGCACCGGGTGCTCGCGCAGGTCAGGATCGGCCCCGACGACCTCGCGCGCGTCGGCCCTGGCCCGCTCGATGACCGCGCCGTCCCGAGCCACCCGCAGCAGGCGCAGCGAGCTCGCCCCGCCTGACTGCGCGGCGCCAAGGACGTCACCCTCGCGGCGCAGCTCGAGGTCGACGGCAGCGAGCTCGAACCCGTCGGTGGTCGCCGCCAGCGTGGCGAGGCGCGTGGCGGCCGGGCTGCCGTCGGGCGCGTCCGCGACCAGGAGGCACAGCCCGGGTGCAGCGCCGCGACCGACCCGGCCGCGCAGCTGGTGCAGCTGGGAGATGCCGAACCTGTCGGCGTCGAGGACGACCATCGCCGTCGCGGCCGTGACGTCCACCCCGACCTCGATCACCGTGGTCGACACCAGGACGGGCACGCGCCCCGACGTGAAGTCCGCGAGCACCCGGTCCTTCTCGTCGGCCGCCATGCGCCCGTGCAGCGTCCCGATCTCGATCCCGGCGAGCGCCGGCAGGGCGCGCAGCTCGTCGGCGACCTCGAGCACCGCGCGCAGGGGCCGACGCGGCGGCGCCCCCGCGACGAGGCCCTGCCCGTCGACACCCATGTCGTCGATGCTCGGCTCGTCGGCGCTCGGCTCGTCGGCGTCCAAGCCGCCGGCGGCAGCCGTGGCGTCCCACGAGAGCAGGTCGGCTCCGTCGTCGTCCGCCGGTCCCCGGCTCGAGGCGGTGCGGCGACGGGACCCCGCCTGGTCGTCGTCCGGGTCGATCCGCGGGCACACGACGTAGGCACGGCCGCCCTTCTCGACCTCCTCGCGCACGCGTTGCCACGTCCGGGCAACCCAGGTCGCGTTGTCGGCCGGCACGACGACCGTGGTGACGCCGCTGCGGCCCGCCGGGATCTCCGAGAGCGTCGAGGTCTCGAGGTCTCCGAAGACCGTCATCGCGACGGTGCGAGGGATCGGGGTCGCGGTCATGACCAGCAGGTGCGGCAGCTGGGCGGCCTTGGCGCGCAGCGTGTCGCGCTGCTCCACACCGAACCGGTGCTGCTCGTCGACGACCACGAGCCCGAGGTCGGCGAACTGCACCGTCTCCGAGAGGAGCGCGTGCGTCCCCACGACGATGCCCGCGCGACCGCTCGCGGCGTCGAGCAGGTTCTCGCGTCGCGCTGACGCACCCTGGGAGCCCGTGAGCAGCGCGACGCGCGTGCTCAGGTCGTCGCCGCCCAGGAACCCGCCCTCCGCGAGGTCGCCCAGCAGGGCACGCAGCGTGCGCACGTGCTGCGCCGCGAGAACCTCGGTCGGAGCCAGCAGCGCCGCCTGTCCGCGCGCGTCGACGACCTGGAGCATCGCCCGGAGCGCCACGACGGTCTTGCCGGAGCCGACCTCGCCCTGCAGCAGCCGTTGCATGGGATGCGCGGCCGCGAGCTCGACCTCGAGCTCCCCGCCGACGGCTCGCTGACCGTCGGTGAGCGTGAACGGCAGGCGGGCGTCGAACGCGTCGAGGAGTCCGCCCGCGACCCGCGGACGAGCGACAGCCGGGGAGCCCGCGGCCAGCTGTCGGCGGCGCGCCAGCTCGGCCTGGAGCACGAACGCCTCCTCGTAGCGCAGCCGGTCACGGCCCCGACGCCACTGCTCGTCGGTGAACGGCTCGTGCACGTCGGTGAGCGCCTCGCGCAGCCCCACGAGACCGCGCGCCGACCGGACCTCTACCGGGATCGGGTCGGGCAGGTCGTCGTCGGTCAGGGGGTCCAGCACCGTGCGCACGCAGCGTTGGATGCGCCAGGTGGGGACGGCGGCTGAGGCCGGGTACAGCGGGATGGGGCGCGACGCCTCGACGAGCGCCGCCGCCTCGTCGTCCGCGTCCACGCCGATGAGCTGGTAGTCGGGGTGCGTGAGCTGGCGCTGGCCGCGGTAGTCGGACACGACGCCCGTGAACAGACCCGTGCGACCCGGCACGAGGCGTTGCTCGTGCACGCGCAGCACTCCCCGGCGCTTCGCGAAGAACGTGAGCTGCAAGGTCCGCACGCCGTCCGTGACGACCGCCTGGAGCATCGCGCCTCCGCGTGAGCGCATCTCGCGGACCGTGACCTGACGGACCTCCGCCTGCACGGTCACGTGCTCGCCGACGGCGAGGTCGGTGAGGTTCGTGAAGGTCCCCGGCTCGGTGTAGCGGCGCGGGTAGTGCCGCAGCAGGTCGCCCGTCGTCCGCAGGCCAAGCTTGGCGAGAGGGGCTGCGGTCCGCTCTCCCAGCACGCGGGCAAGAGCCTCGTCCACCCGGGCACCGGGGCGCACGACGGCATCATCGGGGACGCTCACCGGCAACCTCCGGTCGATCGACGCATCAGTCCAGGCCCAGCCAGAACGCCGGGAGTCCCGGCACCGGACCGGTGCCGAGCACGGCGAGGTCAGGCCACCGCTGCGCGAGCTCGGCCTCGAGAGCCCCACGCAGGTCGTGGTCGACAGCCGGGCCCGTGAGAACGGTCAGGGTCTGCCGGGCTGCAGCGCCTGCCCCGACGGCGACCCCGGCGAGGAGGGAGTCGACCGCGGCGAGCGCCGCGGCGAGGTCAGCCTGCTCGACGACCGTCGTCCGGAGGCGGCCCAACGCCGCCGTTGCCCCGGCGACCTGGCGCGCCGGGTCCGCGGCACCGGCGAGCGCGATGACGGCGACCGTGACGCGCAGGTCGTCGTGCGCGTCGAGCACGTCGACCGTCGTCCCGCTGGGGGCAAGGGAGCGCGCTGCCTCACGGGCCGCGTGCGCACCCGACGCGTCTCCGGGGAGCACGACGACGTGACGCGTCCCCGTGTCGGTGATCGCCCGGACGAGGTGACGCGCCTCCAGGGCGGCACCGTCGCAGCGCACCAGAGTGACGGCCCCCGCGAGAGCGTGCGCAGCCCCGAGGTCGGGCGACCCGGTGCAGGCGACCACACCCAGCTCGAGCGGCACGCCGTCGGCGAGGCGAGCGCCCAGCAGTCGCACGACGACCTGCTCACGAGCACCGACCGCCGCGGCCTCGACCGCCCGGCCGGGGTGGTCGGTGTGCACGTGGACCTGCCACACGCCGTCCGCGCCGACGACGGCCACGGAGTCGCCGAGCGCCTGCATGCCGGCGATCAGGGTCGGCCCGAGATCAGCCCGGTCGCCCGGCCCGCCGGGGGTTCGCACGAGCAGCATGACCTCGAACGCCCCACCGCCTTCGGGTGCCAGGTGCGTCGCGACCAGGTCGATCGGCTCAGGCAGCCAGGACAGGTCGCTCCCGGCGTCGGCGGGTGCGCCGTCCCTGGCGACCACGTCCCGGAGGGCGTCGAGCAGGACGATCAGCGCGCAGGCACCCGCGTCGACGACGTGGGCTGCGGCCAGGACCGGGTGCTGCGCGCTGATCCGCACGAGTGCCGCGTGCGCCTGCGTGGACACGGCGGCCAGCACGCCGGCAAGGTCGGCGCCCGCTCCCGCGGCGCGCAGCGCGGAGTCCGCGACGACGCGCGCGAGGGTCAGGACCGTCCCCTCCTGGGGATCAGCCACCGCACCGAGCGCCGCCTGGCCGGCCGCGGCCAGCGCGTCGGCGAGGTCGACCGGACCGGCGGACGACGGCAACGCCCCAGCCAGCCCCTCGAGGTACTGGCTCAGGATGACGCCCGAGTTGCCGCGGGCCGACAGGAGCGCGCCGCTCGCGAACACGCGGGCGACGGCGTCGGCCCCCGCCGGGCCCTCGAGTGCCGCCACGGCATCGGCGCCACCCGCGACGGTGAGGAGCGCGTTGGTCCCGGTGTCCGAGTCGGCGACGGGGAACACGTTGACGGCGTCGATACGTCCGCGCGCTGCGCCCAGCGCCGCCGTGGCTGCGTGCGCCCAGGCGCGCACATCCGTCCCGTCCAGGCGTTGCACCGCGTTCCCGTCCTCGTCTCGTCGTACGTCCCCACACGATGCCGCATCGGACCCACATTTGGGTCGCGCCGTTCCCATGGGCTAGTCTTTCCAGGTTGCCCGGCCGTGTCCGGGCGCAGGTGGCGCACCCGTGCTTGACGGACAGCATCAGCTGGACGGCAGCGTGCCGCGCCCCACCCCAGACCAAGACAGGCCGCTCTGCGGCGTGCATGACCGAACCAGGAGAAGACCGTGGCTGCTAACTGCGACGTCTGCGCCAAGGGCCCGAGCTTCGGGAACAGCGTCTCGCACTCTCACCAGCGGACGCGCCGCCGCTGGAACCCGAACATCCAGCGCGTGCGTGCCGTCGTCGCCGGCACCCCGAAGCGCCTGAACGTCTGCACGTCCTGCCTCAAGGCCGGCAAGGTGCAGCGCGCGGTCTGACCGCCGCCCCACTCTCTACCCGAAGGCCCACGAGGTTCGTTCCTCGTGGGCCTTCGGGCTGCCCACCCGGTGTGGCATCGTGAGGGCATGGTCGAACAGCTCGACGAAGTGACGATCCGCACCGCTGCCGAGGCCGACGCCGCGGCGATCGCGAGCGTCCACGTGCACTCCTGGCAGGAGGCGTACGAGGGCATCGTCCCCGCCGAGCACCTGGCAGCTCTCGACCCGGTGGCACGCGCCGCCGAGTGGACGCAGTTCCTGCGGAACGGTCCGCACGACCACGTCCGGACCTGGCTGGCCGAGTCGCCGTCGGGCGTGCTCGGCTTCGTCACGCTGGGACCGGCCCGGGACGAGGACGCGAACCGCGGCGACCACGAGATCTATTCGATCTACCTCGAGCCCGGAGCCTGGGGGCACGGCGTCGCGCGCGACCTGCTGCGGACGGTCATCACCGAGGTCGGCGGCCGGTCGGCCCTGACGCTGTGGGTGCTCGCGGCGAACGACCGGGCACGCCACTTCTACCGCCGCAACGGCTTCCAGGCCGACGGCACGGAGCGCTTCGAGGACGTCGGCGGCGCCGAGCTCCTCGAGGTGCGCTACCGCCGCGGCTGACCGGCAGCCGGCACCGCCCGACCCGACGCGGCCTGCCGCGCGAAGTGATCCCATCCCGGTGAGCCCGGTCCAGGGTCGACGCCCCCGACGAGCACCCGCGTGACCTGCGCCCCGGTGCCGTGGTCCGCGGGAGCCGCGCGCACCCGACCCACCACGCGGAACGGCTCCGGGAGCTGAGCATCGGCGGGGAAGGTCGCGAGCAGCCCGTGATCCTCTCCCCCGGTCAGGACCCAGTCGCGCGCCTCGGCCCCGAGCGCGCCAGCCGCGCCCGACAGCCGCTCGAGGTCGACCGCGAACGCCACGGCCGGTTCGTCGAGGTCGAGCACGACGTCGCTCGCGCGCGCGATCCGGCCGGCGTCGCGCAGCAGGCCGTCGGACACGTCGAGCATCGCGGTGGCGCCGCCGCGCGCCGCGAGAGGCCCCGCCGCCAACGGTGGCTCGGGCCGCAGGTACGCGCCGACGAGGCCGGCATCGAGGTCGCCCCGCCCGGCCTCGAGCAGGGCCAGCCCCGCAGCGGACCACCCCCGCACCCCCGCATGCGCGACGACGTCGCCCGGCCGGGCGCCGGACCGGAGCACGGGTTCTCGGCCGGCCAGGTCGCCGTGCACCGTCACGGCGACGACCGCGACCGGCCCGGAGGACAGGTCGCCACCCACGACCCCGACACCGAGAGGTGCGCAGACGGCCGCGAGGCCCCGCGCAAGCCCTTCGACCCACGACGCGGGCAGGTCGGCCGGTGCCACGAACGCCACCACGAGAGCCGTCGGGCGCGCGCCCATCGCCGCGATGTCGGCCAGGTTCTGAGCGGCCGCCCGCCGGCCGACGTCCTCGCCGGTCGACCAGCGCCGGCGGAAGTGTCGGTCCTCGACGAGCACGTCGGTCGACACGACCACGCGACCGTCCGGCGCGGCCACGACCGCGGCGTCGTCCCCGGGCGGGACCAGCGTGGCGTCGCCGAGCGGCAGCTGCGGGAAGATCAGGGCGAGCAGGGCATCCTCGGACAGGTCGGCGACGGTCGGCTCGTCAGGGGAACTCACGTCCGCCACCGTATCCCGCCGTCGACCTCGCGCCGGCCGGTCCCGCCCTGCCCGCGGCGCTGCAGCCACCCCGCCCCGGCCCTGCGACAACCGGTCCCCGCCCTGCGACAACCTGTCCCGGCCCTGCGACAACCAGTCCCGGCCCTGCGGCCGAGAGACGCACGCGCCCGGCACGCGACGCGTTAGCGTGACAGCGTGACCGACCTGGTGATCCGCACTGCCTCGACGCAGCGCGTGTCAGGGCGCCGTCGGGGCTCGGGTCCACGTCCCCGGCGCGGGTGTCGCGCAGCGACCGCTGCGGGACTCCTGGTGACCCTCGCCGCGTGCGCCCCGGGGGTGTCGGTCGCCGAGGCCCCGCACGGCGCCGACCCCGTCTGCGCGAGCGTCGTGCTCGCTCTCCCGGACCAGCTGGGCGACCTGCCGCGTCTACGCACGACGAGCCAGGCCAGTGCGGCCTGGGGCACGGCGGCGGCACCGGTCGTGCTCCGGTGCGGCGTCGAGGTCCCGGGGCCCACGACGGTGCACTGCGTCAGCGTGGAGACGCCCGACGGCCCGAGCATCGACTGGCTCGCGCTCGCCGACGACCCCGACGCGCAGGGGGCGACGAGCTGGACCTTCACCACGTACGGTCGCGACCCGGCCGTCGAGGTCCGCGTGCCCGCTGCTGTCGCGAGCTCGCACTCGACGTCGTTCCTCGACCGGCTCGGCCCGGCCCTCGCGCAGGTCGAGCCGACGCGGGCCTGCCTCTGAGCCTGCCTGCCGGAGCAGACGCTTCAGCGCAGGCCGGTGGGCCGGTGCAGCGCGAGCTGCAGCAGCTCGTCGATCAGGTCGGCGTAGGAGAGCCCGGTCGCCTGCCACATCCGGGGGTACATCGAGAACGGCGTGAACCCGGGCATCGTGTTGATCTCGTTGACGATGACGTCGCCGTCCGGGGTCACGAAGACGTCGACCCGGGCGAGGCCCTCGCAGCCGACGGCCTCGAACGTCCGCACGGCCACCTCGCGGATCTCGCGGACGAGCGCGTCGGGCAGGTCGGCGGGGCACGAGAGCGTGACCCCGGCCTCGTCGAGGTACTTGGCCTCGAAGTCGTAGAAGCCGTGCCGGGTGTCGGTGACGACGATCTCGCCGGGCAGCGACGCTCGCGGTCGGGCGCCGTCGCGGCCGCCGAGCACCGCGCACTCGATCTCACGGCCGACGATGCCGGCCTCCACGACGATCTTCGGGTCGTGGAGCTCGGCGGCGGCGATCGCAGCCGGCAGGTCAGCAAGATCGTCGACCCGTGAGATCCCCAGGCTCGAGCCGGCCCGCGCGGGCTTGACGAACACCGGCAGACCCAGGCCGCGGATCGTCTCGGTCCATGCCGCCGGGTTGCGCGCGAAGGCGCCCGGTCGCAGCACGGTGAACTCACCGATCGGCAGGCCCTGCCCCGCGAGCACGAGCTTCATGAAGTGCTTGTCCATGCCGACCGCAGAGGCCAGGACTCCCGCGCCCACGTAGCGGACGTCGGCCAGCTCGAGCAGGCCCTGGAGCGTGCCGTCCTCACCGAACGGCCCGTGCAGCAAGGGGAACACCACGTCGACCGCACCGATCTGCCGCGGCAGGACCCCCGCCTCGAGGACGGTGACCGCGCGCTCGTCGGAGCCCTGCGGCAGGAGGACCTCGAGCGGCCCGTCCTCGACCTCGGGGAGGTGGCCGTCGACGATCGACCAGCGGTCGGGGTCGTCCTCGACCAGGACCCAGCGGCCCGACGGGGTGATCCCGACGGGCAGCACGTCGTAGCGCGTGCGGTCGATCGCCCGCAGCACGCCGCCCGCCGTCGCGCAGCTGATCGCGTGCTCACCCGAGCGTCCGCCGAACAGCAGCAGCACGCGGGGTCGCGCACCGGAGTCGGGCCTGACGGTCGAGGTCGTCGGTGTCGTGTCCATCGCGCCCGACCCTACCGCGGCGACGGACACGACCTCGCTAGGCTGCGGCCATGCCGGACCCGTCGCTGCCCCTGGACCCGTCGACCGTTGTCGTCACCGCCGGTCGGCCGGAGCGGTCACCGGGTGCACCGGTCAACCCGCCCGTCGTGCTCTCCTCGACGTTCGTCTCGACGGGCGTGCCGCCCGCGGGCGAGCTGTTCTACGGACGCAACGACACCCCGACCTGGCACCCGTTCGAGCTGGCGCTCGGCGCGCTCGAGCAGTCAGCCCGCCCGGCGCTCGTGTTCGGCTCAGGGATGGCGGCGATCGCGGCCGCCCTCTCGCTGGTGCCGCCCGGGGGGCGGGTGGTCCTGCCCCGGCACGCCTACGGGGTGACGCTCGCGTACGCGCACGACCTCACGGCTCGCTCAGGGATCGAGGTGACCTCCGTCGACATCGCCGACACCGCCGCAGTCACGGCGGCGCTGCGCGCCGGTCGCCCGGCATCGATGCTGTGGGTCGAGACCCCGACGAACCCGATGCTCGAGGTCGCCGACCTGCCCGCGCTGGTCGCCGTCGCGCACGAGGCCGGCGCACTCGTCGTGGTCGACAACACGTTCGCCACCCCGCTCGTGCAGCGCCCGTTCGCCCACGGCGTCGACGTCGTCGTGCACTCGGTGACGAAGTACCTCGCCGGGCACAGCGACGTGGTGCTCGGTGCGGCCCTCGCCGACGACCCCGACCTGCACGCACGTCTCCACGCGTACCGCACGCTGCACGGTTCGGTCGCCGGACCGTTCGAGGTCTGGCTCGCCCTGCGGGGGCTGCGGACGCTCGCGCTGCGGGTCGCGCGCTCACAGGCGAGCGCGGCCGAGCTGGCCCGGCGCCTGTCCGAGCACCCCGCCGTGCTCGAGGTGCGCCACCCGAGCCTTCCGGCCGACCCGGGTCACGCACGCGCCTCGGCGCTCATGGACGGCTACGGGTCGATCGTGGGCGTGCGACCGCGCGGAGGTGCGGACGCGGCGGACGCGGTCGTCGACGCCGTTCGGCTGTGGGTCCCGGCGACGAGCCTCGGCGGCGTCGAGTCGACGCTCGAACGTCGCCGTCGCTTCGCGACCGAGTCCCCCACGGTGCCCGAGGACCTCATCCGCCTGTCGGTGGGCATCGAGGACGTCGAGGACCTGTGGTCCGACCTCGAGCGGGCACTGAGCCGCTCCGCCGGCTAGTCGGGCCCGGGTCGGCCGCGCGCGGGTCGGGGGCCGTCGGACGCGGGTGCGTCGGGGTCAGAGGCCCTCGGCCTTGTGCGGGCGCGCGAGCAGCAGGGGCGCGAGCTGGTCCACCGGGAGACCCTCGTGGAGGACCGCGACGACCGCCGCCGTGATGGGCATCTCGACGCCGACCTTGGCCGCCAGCTCGAGCACCGATCGCGAGCTCTTGACACCCTCGGCGGTGCCGCCCGTCGCGCGGATCGCGTCGTCGAGCGCCATCCCCTGACCCAGGTGCACCCCCAGGGTGTGGTTGCGCGAGTCGGGCGACGCGCAGGTCGCCATGAGGTCACCCAGACCCGCCAGGCCCGGGAACGTCTCCGCGTCCGCGCCCAGCGCGAGCCCGAGCCGCGTGATCTCCACGAGCCCGCGCGTAATGACCGTGGCCATCGTGTTGTAGCCCAGCCCGCGCCCCTGCGAGATGCCGACCGCGATCGCGATGACGTTCTTGACCGCACCGCACAGCTCGACGCCGACGACGTCGTCGTTCGTGTACGGACGGAAGTACGAGGACGCGCAGGCTCGTGCGACGAGGCGGGCCGTCTCCTCGCTCGTCGAGGCCACGACGGTGGCCGTCGGCTGGTGCTGGGCGATCTCCTTCGCGAGGTTCGGGCCGGACACGACGGCCACTCGGTCGGCGTCGATCCCGAGCGCCTCGGCGACGACCTGGCTCATCCGCCGGTCCGTCGCGAGCTCGACGCCCTTCATGAGCGAGACTGCCACGGCGCGCGGGCCGAACGTGTCACGCAGCGGCTCGAGCGTGGCCCGGGCGTTCTGCGAGGGGATCGCGATCGCCACCAGGTCCGCGCCGGACACCACGCCGGCCGCGTCCGTCGAGGCGCTGATGCCGGGGGGCAGCTCGACACCGGGCAGGTAGGCCTCGTTGCGGTGCGTCCGGGTGATCTCGTCGCAGGTCTGTGCGCTGCGGCCCCAGATCGTGACGTCGCACCCCGCGTCGGACAGCACCGCGGCGAACGTCGTGCCCCAGCTCCCGGCGCCGAGGACTGCGGCGCGCAGGCGTGGGACCGGCGGGACGGCCGTCACGCGTTCGTCGGCGTCGTGGGCCGATCGCCGTCGTCGGGTCGCTCGCCCGCCGGCTTGGCCCGGCGCACGTCGAACCGGACCTCGGGGGCGGGCTCGCCGCGGAGGTCCTCGAGGATCACCGTGATGGCCGCCAAGACGCGCTCCGTGGCCTCACGCAGCGTCGCGGTGTCCAGCGGGCGGTCGTACAGGTCGTCGAGCACGACGGGCGGCCCCGCGACGACCGAGACCTTCTTGCGCGGGAACGGCTTGAGGACCTTGGAGTACCGGCCGAGGATGTCCTGGGGACCCCACTGGGCGACGGGGATCACCGGCGCGCGCGTCATCAGCGCGAGCCGCGCGACGCCCGTCTTGCCGACCATCGGCCACAGGTCCGGGTCACGGGTCAGCGTGCCTTCGGGGAACACCGCGACGCACTCGCCGTCACGCAGCGCCTGGACCGCCGAGTCGAGCGACTGGCCGGCCTGCGAGGTGTTGCGGAAGACGGGGATCTGGCCCGTCGCCCGCAGGGTCGCACCGAGCACCGGGTACTTGAACAGCGAGGCCTTCGCAAGGATCTTCGGCGCGAAGCCGTGGTCGTACAGGTAGTGCGCGAACGTGAGCGGGTCGAGGTTCGTCATGTGGTTCGCCGCGGCGATGAAGCCCCCGCTCGCAGGCAGGTGCTCCGCCCCGCGCCAGTCGCGACGCATCATCGCGAACAGGACCGGTCGCACGATCCGGGCGACGACGCGGTAGGCGCGGTTGGAGCGCTGCGGTGCTGGCACGGTCACGGATGCTACCCGCACCAGCCTCGCGACGGCGGTTCGGGGCAGGTTTCGACAGACCATCCCCGCACCCGGCCGGCCGCTCGGGACTAGCGTGGCTCTGACGACCGGTGACACGCGAGGTAGCCCGATGGCGTCCGACCACGTGCTGCCAGCGGGCACCGCGGAACCCGGCCTCGACGTCGTCCGCGCATCCGCACTGACGGCGGACGACGTCCTGCGGCGGCTCGACTCGGCGCGCGGGGGCCTGTCCGACACGCAGGCGGCTGCCCGGTTCGCGGAGCTCGGTCCGAATGCCGTGCGCTCGGACGAGGCCCGTTGGCTCCCCGTCCTGGTCCGTCAGGTCCGGTCGCCCCTGCTCGTCCTGCTCGTCGTCGCTGCGATCGCGTCCTACTTCGTGGGCGAGCGGACCTCGGCGGTCATCATCGGCGCGATCCTCGTCGTGTCCGTGGGCCTCGGCTTCGTCAACGAGTACCGCGCGGTGCGCGCGGCCGAGGCGCTCCACAGCCAGATCAGGCACACGTGCGTCGTCGTCCGGGGCGGCCACCCGGTGGCCGTCGACGTCACGGCGCTGGTGCCCGGTGACGTCGTGGACCTCCAGCTCGGCGAGATCGTCCCGGCCGACCTCCGGCTCCTCGAGGCCTGGGACATCCACTTCATTCGCCGCTTCATGCTGTTCTTCGGCCCGATCAGCTCGCTCTTCGACTTCGCGACCTTCGCCATCATGCTCGGCGTCTTCCATGCGGGACCGGCGCAGTTCCGGTCGGGGTGGTTCGTCGAGTCGCTCGCGACGCAGACGCTCGTCATCTTCGCGGTCCGCACGCGCAGGATCCCGTCCTTCAGCAGCCGGCCGAGCGCCCCGCTGCTGGCCTCCGCACTCGGCATCGTCGTCATCGGGGCGCTCGTGCCCTCGATGCCCTTCGCCTCGGCCCTCGGGTTCGGCGCGCTGCCGACCGGGTTCTTCCTCGTGCTCGTCCTGCTCGCCGCGTGCTACCTGGCCCTCATCGAGCTCGGCAAGCGCTGGTTCTACCGAGCGGCTCCCCCGGCGCCGGCGCGGGCGACCGTCGGCGCGCGCGAACGCCGCATCGGCTACCGGATCCTGCGCCGTGCGCGGCGGTTCACCTCCGCGGGTGGCAACAGGTAGCGCCCGGCCCCGGCGCGATCTCGACGCCGGAGCCGCGAGGTCTCAGTCGCGGCTGAACTCGGCGCCGAGCGCCGTCAGCTTGTCGGTGAAGTGCTCGTAGCCGCGGTCGATCAGGCTGATGCCCCGCACGGACGACGTGCCCTTCGCGGTGAGCGCTGCGATCAGATGGCTGAACCCGCCGCGCAGGTCGGGGACCTCGATGTCGGCCGCCGCGAGCGGCGTCGGTCCCGAGATGACGGCCGAGTGGTAGAAGTTCCGCTGGCCGAACCGGCACGGACGACCGCCCAGGCACTCCTTGTAGACCTGGATCGTCGCGCCCATGCCGCGCAGGGCGTCGGTGAACCCGAACCGGTTCTCGTAGACGGTCTCGTGGACGATCGACAGGCCCTTGGCCTGGGTCAGCGCGACGACGAGCGGCTGCTGCCAGTCGGTCATGAAGCCGGGGTGGACGTCGGTCTCGAGGACGATCGAGCTGAGGTCTCCGCCGGGGTGGAAGAAGCGGATGCCGTCGTCGTCCACGGTGAACTCGCCGCCGACCTTGCGGAACGTGTTGAGGAACGCCGTCATCTCGGGCTGCGTGGCGCCGCGCACGTAGATGTCGCCGCCCGTCGCAAGCGCCGCCGAGGCCCAGGACGCGGCCTCGATGCGGTCCGAGAGCGCGGTGTGCTGGAAGCCGATGAGCCGGTCGACGCCCTCGATGCGGATGACGCGGTCGGTGTCGACCGAGATGATCGCGCCCATCTTCTGCAGGACGTTGATGAGGTCCATGATCTCGGGCTCGATCGCGGCGTTCGACAGCTCCGTGATGCCCTCGGCGCGCACGGCCGTGAGCAGCAGCTGCTCGGTCGCGCCGACGCTGGGGTACGGCAGGGCGATCTTCGTGCCCTGCAGCCGGCGCGGCGCCTGCAGGTGGATGCCGCCCTCGCGCTTCTCCACGACGGCGCCGAACTGCCGCAGGATGTCGAGGTGGAAGTTGATCGGCCGGTCGCCGATGCGGCAGCCGCCGAGGTCGGGGATGAACGCCTCGCCCAGCCGGTGCAGCAGCGGGCCGCAGAACAGGATGGGGATGCGGCTCGACCCGGCGTGCGCGTCGATGTCGGCGACGTGCGCGGACTCGACGTTCGACGGGTCGAGGTGGAGCGTGCCGGCGACGTCGTCGACCTGGACGCTGACGCCGTGCAGCTCGAGCAGGCCGGTCACGACGGCGACGTCCTTGATCTGCGGGACGTTGCGCAGGACGCTCGGGCCCTCCCCGAGGAGGGCGGCCACCATGGCCTTCGACACGAAGTTCTTGGCGCCGCGGACGGTGATCTCCCCGGACAGGGGGTTGCCGCCGTTGACGTAGAGGAGGTCGCTCATGACTCCATCGTCGCTCACCGGGGCGGGTGCTTCGTACCGGATCGCCGTCGGGCGTGCGCGTCGTGCAAAACCTTCACACGACGGCGATCCGGTCGCAGGTGTCAGGACGTGCGGGTCGCGCCGAGCTCGACGGGCACACCCGCAGGTCGGGCGGCCTTGATCTCGACCGAGGGGAGGTGCTTGGCCGGAAGCGTCCGGGGACGCCAGGCCTCGCGCGTCGCCTCGAACGCGGTGATCTCGGGCTCGTGCTGCAGCGTGAGGCCGATGTCGTCGAGGCCCTCGAGGAGGCGCCAGCGCGTGTAGTCGTCGACGTGGAAGGACGCCACGACGTCGTCGCACGTGACCGTGCGGCTCACGAGGTCGACCGTCACCTCGGTGCCCGGGCGGGTCTCGAGGACCTTCCAGATGAGCTCGATGTCCTCCTGCGCGACCTGCGCGGCGAGGAGCCCCTGCTTGCCGGAGTTGCCGCGGAAGATGTCGGCGAAGCGGGCCGAGATCACGACGCGGAAGCCGTAGTCCTTGAGCGCCCAGACGGCGTGCTCACGCGACGAGCCGGTGCCGAAGTCGGGACCCGCGACCAGCACGGAGCCGGCGGCGTAGGCGGGCTGGTTGAGGACGAACTCCGGGTCGCCGCGCCATGCGGCGAACAGCGCGTCCTCGAAGCCCGTCCGCGTGACGCGCTTGAGGTAGACGGCCGGGATGATCTGGTCGGTGTCGACGTTGCCGCGTCGCAGCGGCACCCCGACGCCGGTGTGCTGGCTGAACTTCTCCATGGTCGTTCTCTCTTCCGGTGTCGGGGGCTCAGGCGGTCTGCAGGTCGGTCAGCGGCGAGCCGTCGGGCGCGACGACGTCCGGCCCGAGGTCCGCGACCGACGACAGCGTCCCGCGGATCGCGGTCGCGGCTGCGACGAGCGGCGACACGAGGTGCGTGCGTCCGCCCTTGCCCTGACGGCCCTCGAAGTTGCGGTTGGAGGTCGACGCGCTGCGCTCCCCCGGTGCGAGCTGGTCCGGGTTCATGCCCAGGCACATCGAGCAGCCGGCGTTGCGCCACTCGGCCCCGAAGTCGAGGAAGATCCGGTCGAGCCCCTCGGCCTCGGCCTGCAGGCGCACGCGGGCCGACGCCGGCACGACGAGGACGCGGACCGAGTCGGCCTTCGTGCGGCCCTTGACGAGCTTGGCGACGGAGCGCAGGTCCTCGATGCGACCGTTCGTGCACGAGCCGATGAAGACGGTGTCGACGGCGATGTCGCGCAGCGGGGCGCCCGGGGTCAGGCCCATGTACTCGATCGCACGCTCGGCGGACTGACGCTCGTTCTCGTCGGCGATCTCGGCCGGGACGGGCACGCGACCCGACAGCGGCAGACCCTGACCCGGGTTGGTGCCCCACGTGACGAACGGCTCGAGGTCGGCCGCGTGCAGGACGACCTCGGTGTCGAACGTCGCGTCGTCGTCCGAGCGCAGCGTGCGCCAGTACTCGACGGCCGCGTCCCAGTCCGCGCCCTCGGGCGCATGCGGGCGGCCCTTGAGGTAGGCGAACGTGGTCTCGTCGGGCGCGATCATGCCGGCGCGCGCGCCCGCCTCGATCGACATGTTGCAGACCGTCATGCGGGCTTCCATGGACAGCGCCCGGATGGCCTCGCCGCGGTACTCCAGCACGTAGCCCTGGCCGCCGCCGGTCCCGATCTTGGCGATGATCGCCAGGATGATGTCCTTCGAGGTCGCGCCCGCGGGCAGCTCGCCGTCGACGGTGACGGCCATGGTCTTGAAGGGCACGAGCGGGAGCGTCTGGGTCGCCAGCACGTGCTCGACCTCGCTCGTGCCGATCCCGAAGGCCAGCGCGCCGAACGCGCCGTGCGTCGAGGTGTGCGAGTCGCCGCAGACGACCGTCAGGCCGGGCATCGTCAGGCCGAGCTGAGGGCCGACCTGGTGCACGATGCCCTGGTCCGCGTCGCCGAGCGAGTGGATCCGGACACCGAACTCGGCGGCGTTGTTCCGCAGCGTCTGGATCTGCGTGCGGCTCGTGACGTCGGCGATCGGCAGGTCGATGTCGAGCGTCGGCGTGTTGTGGTCCTCGGTCGCCAACGTCAGGTCCGGGCGGCGTACCGTGCGGCCCGCGAGCCGCAGTCCCTCGAACGCCTGGGGGCTCGTGACCTCGTGCACGAGGTGGAGGTCGATGTAGAGCAGGTCGGGCGCGCCGTCGGTGCCGCGCCGCACGATGTGGTTCTCCCACACCTTCTCTGCCAACGTGCCTGCCATGTCTGTGGTCCTCTCGAGTCGCCCGGTCGGGTGTTCGACGGGCAAGAGCTAGCCGGATGCACTTGCGTCTCAGCCTGCGAGACGTCAGTATCGACCTATGGACAACTCTAGCGGAGTCGGCGTGCTCGACAAGGCGGCATCCGTGCTCAGTGCTCTCGAGGCCGGACCTGCGACGCTCGCGCAGCTCGTCACCGCCACCCATCTTGCTCGCCCGACCGCCCACCGGCTCGCCGTCGCGCTCGAGCACCACCGCCTCGTCGCCCGCGACATGCAGGGCCGGTTCGTGCTCGGCCCCCGCCTCTCCGAGCTGTCGACCGCCGCCGGTGAGGACCGTCTGCTCGCCGCCGCAGGGCCCGTCCTGGCGGCCCTGCGCGACCACACCGGCGAGAGCGCACAGCTGTACCGCCGGCAGGGCGACATGCGCATCTGCGTCGCCGCGGCCGAGCGCCCGGTCGGCTTGCGCGACTCGATCCCGGTCGGTGCCACGCTGACCATGCAGGCCGGCTCGGCCGCGCAGATCCTGCTTGCGTGGGAGGAGCCGGACCGGCTCCACCGCGGGCTCCAGGGGGCGAAGTTCACCGCGACGATCCTGTCCGGCGTGCGACGCCGCGGGTGGGCGCAGTCGGTGTCCGAGCGCGAGGTGGGCGTGGCGTCGGTGTCCGCGCCCGTCCGTGGCCCGTCCGGTCGCATCGTCGCCGCCGTGTCGATCTCGGGGCCGCTCGAGCGGCTGTCGCGTCAGCCCGGCAGGCTGCACGCCGGCGCCGTCGTGTCTGCGGCCAACCGGTTGACGGAGGTCTTGCGCCGATCGGGTGAATGAGCGCGACCCGCCCCGCGCGGCGCAACCGCTCGGGCGAGCACAGCAGAAAGGCCCGGTCACCGTGAGGTGTCCGGGCCTTGCTCGTACCCCCGACCGGATTCGAACCGGCGCTACCGCCGTGAGAGGGCGGCGTGCTAGGCCGCTACACAACGGGGGCCTGTACTGCCAAGAACCACTGCCTTGAACCTGCAGCTCGCGAGTCGCCTCACGCGTTGCCGGGTGGTGAGTCTACCGGATCTCCGGAGCATTCACACCGCTGGGGTACCAGGACTCGAACCTAGACTAACTGAACCAGAATCAGTCGTGCTGCCAATTACACCATACCCCATGGGGTATAACCTCCGGAGTCGCCCGAACCTGCGGACACCTGCGTGACCATCGGATTCGGCAACGTCACCGGACGTCGTACCGCGGGGGAACACTACCTGACTGCACCGTCGCCTCCAAACCACGGCTCCCCCGCACGCCCCTGGACGGGACCTCACGGCGCACGGTGACGCCGCCGGCTCAGACGCCGACGAGGTCCGCCAGCTCGGTGAGCGATCGGACGACGACGACCCCCGGTGCATGCTCGTGCGCGTCGGGCAGGGCGTTGCGGCGCCCGCCCGGCCGGTCGATCCACACGCCGACGAGCCCCGCGTCACGGGCAGCCCACGCGTCGACGTCGAGCTCGTCACCGACGTACGCGGTGCGCGCGGGCTCGGTCCCGAGCAACCGGCACGCCTCGACGAAGACGCGCGGATCGGGCTTGCCGACGCCGAGCGTGTCGACGCCGACGAGCATCGGCACGCGCTCGACGAGGCCGACCCGGGCGAGCTTGCGCGTCTGGTAGGCGACCGACGCGTTGGACAGCGCACCGATCACGATGCCCGCCGCGAGGAGGCGGTCGACGGCCGACGACGCGTCGTCGTGCGGCGACCAGGCGCCCACGAAGCTCTCCTCGAACAGCGCGTTCCAGATGTCGTACCCCGCGTCGTCGAGCGCGGGCCCGCCGAACGCCGAGTGCAAGGCGTTGGCGCGCAGCATCCTCTGCTCGCGGTAGGTCTCGTCCCCGCGCGTGTACGCGCCGTAGTGACCCTCGACGTCGGCACGCCAGTGCGCGAGCACCTCGTGGTCACGCTCGGGGCCGACGTCCGGCAGGTACCAGCGCGCCACCGCTGCGAGCGCATGGGAGAACGCGGCACGGGTGTCGACGAGCGTGTCGTCGATGTCGAACAGGACACCGTCGACCTTCATGCGGTCACCGCACCCATGCGGACACAGCCCTCATGCGGTCACAGCGTTCCGCGCAGCGCCGCGATCCTGGCCAGCGTCGAGACCTTGCCGAGGATCTCCATCGACTCGAACAGCGGCGGCGAGACGCGTCGGCCCGTGAGAGCCGTGCGCAGCGGGGTGTAGGCGAAGCGGGGCTTGATCCCGAGCCCGTCGACCAGGGCGGCCTGCAGGGCGCTCTGCGTCGCCTCCGTCGTGAAGCCGTCGGTCGGGATCTCCTCGAGCGCCGCCGCGGCGGCGTCGAGCACCGCGGGAGCCTCCTCGCGCAGGCCGGTCCGGGCGTCGTCCTCGACCGTGACCGCGTCGTCGGCCACGAAGAGGAACCCCAGCATCCCGACGGACTCGCCGAGCAGCGTCATGCGCTCCTGGACGAGCGGAGCGGCCGCCGTGAGCAGCGCGCGGTGCTCGGGCGAGAGGTCCGCGAACGAGACCGCCGGCACGAGACCTGCCTTGTGCAGGTACGGCACGAGCCGGTCGCGGAAGTCCTCCGGGCCGAGCAGCCGCACGTGAGCCGCGTTGATCGCCTCGGCCTTCTTGAGGTCGAACCGAGCCGGGTTGGGGTTGACGTCCGTGATGTCGAACGCGGCGACGAGCTCGTCGACCGTGAAGATGTCGCGGTCGGCCGCGATGGACCAGCCCAGCAGGGACAGGTAGTTGAGCAGCCCCTCCGGGGTGAAGCCGCGCTCCCGGTGCAGGAACAGGTTGGACTCCGGGTCGCGCTTCGACAGCTTCTTGTTGCCCTCGCCCATGACGTACGGGAGGTGTCCGAACGCCGGCATGACGGTCGCGACACCGAGCTCGAGGAGCGCGCGGTAGAGCACGACCTGCCGCGGGGTCGAGGACAGCAGGTCCTCGCCGCGCAGGACGTGCGTGATGCCCATGAGGGCGTCGTCGATCGGGTTGACCAGCGTGTACAGCGGGTGGCCGTTGCCGCGCACGATGACGTAGTCGGGGACCGAGCCGGCCTTGAACGTCACGTCGCCGCGGACGAGGTCGGTGAACGTCACGTCCTCGTCGGGCATCCGCAGGCGCAGGACGGGCTCGCGGCCCTCGGCGCGGAACACGGCCTTCTGATCGTCGGTGAGCGCCCGGTCGAAGCCGTCGTAGCCGAGCTTCGGGTCGCGACCCGCCGCGAGGTGGCGCCGCTCGACCTCCTCGGGGGTGGAGTACGACTCGTAGGCGTACCCGCCCTCGAGGAGCCGGCGTGCGACGTCGCGGTAGAGGTCCATCCGCTGGGACTGGCGGTACGGCTCGTGGGGTCCGCCGACCTCGACGCCCTCGTCCCAGTCGAGGCCGAGCCACCGCAGCGCGTCGAGCAGCTGCTGGTAGCTCTCCTCGGAGTCCCGCGCGGGGTCGGTGTCCTCGATCCGGAACACGAAGGTCCCGCCGACGTGGCGCGCGTACGCCCAGTTGAACAGCGCGGTCCGGATGAGCCCGACGTGCGGGGTCCCGGTCGGCGAGGGGCAGAAACGAACACGGGTCGCAGACCCGGCAGCAGCATCGGTCACGATCCCACCCTAACGGCGCGCCGCGGCCACCCTGCCCGTGCCCGTCGAGCGAGCGGCAGGTCAGGGACGGGTTCCTGCACCTCTCAGCGGCGCAGCACCGGGTTGCGCAGGACGCCGATGTCCTCGACCTCGACCTCGACGATGTCGCGGTCCACGATCGGCCCGACGCCCGCCGGGGTCCCCGTGAGGATGACGTCGCCCGGGAGCAGGGTGAAGACCTCGGAGATGTACGAGACGAGGTACGCGACGTCGAAGATCAGCTGCGAGGTACGGCCGTCCTGGCGCGGCCGGCCGTTGACCCGGGCCCGCACGGCGAGGTCGGAGACGTCGAGCCCTGGCACGATCCACGGCCCGATCGGGCACGACGTGTCGAACCCCTTGGCGCGGGTCCACTGCGGTTCGGCACGCTGCGCGTCGCGCGCGGTCACGTCGTTGGCGACGGTGTAGCCGAACACGTGGTCGAGCGCCCGTGCGACCGTCACGTTCTTGGTGACCTTGCCGATCACGACCGCGAGCTCGGCCTCGTGCTCGACCTCCTCGGTCCACGCGGGCAGGACGATCGGGTCGTCGGGCCCGATCACCGAGGTGTTGGGCTTGAGGAAGAGCAGGGGCACGACGGGCAGGTCGTTGCCCATCTCGGCCGCGTGCGCGGCGTAGTTGCGCCCGACGCCGATGATCTTCGAGCGCGGGATGACCGGCGCGAGCAGCCGGACCGCGTCGTCCGACAGCGGGACGCGCTCCCCCGTCGGCTGGATGGTGGTGTAGATCGGGTCGCCGGTGATGACGACGAGCTCCTCCGAGCCGGGCGCGCCCTCGACGAGGGCGTAGCGGGGGTCGTCTCCGGTCGTGAATCTCGCGATGCGCACCCGGCAACCCTAATCGTCAGACGCGGGCGAGCACCTCGCCGTGCAGGATCGCGAACCAGCCGTCCTCGGCGCGGCCCCACTCGCGCCACGCGTCGGCGAGGTGCTCGAGCGCGACGTCGTCGGCCAGGCCGTACTCGATCGCCTGGGCCGCGAAGTGGGAGGCGACGGCGCGGTCGGCCCAGAGCTCGGACCACCACCGACGGTCCTCGGGCGTCGCGTAGCACCACACGCCGGCGCCGGGCTGGATGCCTGCCGGGTCGAACCCGGCCTCGCGCACCCAGCCGAGCAGGCGGCGTCCCGCGTCGGACTCGGCCCGGTTGGCCTGGGTCACCTCGCGGTAGAGCGCGAGCCACTCGTCGAGTCCGGCGTTGGGCGGGTACCAGGTCATCGCGGAGTAGTCGGAGTCGCGGACCGCGACGAGACCGCCGGGACGCGTGACGCGCTTCATCTCCCGCAGCCCGGCGACCGGGTCGGAGAGGTGCTGCAGCACCTGGTGGGCGTGGACGACGTCGAAGCTCGCGTCGTCGTACGGCAGCGCGTACAGGTCGCCGACCTCGAAGGTCACGTTGAGCGCACCGGCCTCGAGCGCCGCCTCGCGGGCCGCCTCGATGACCCGCTCCGAGCGGTCGAGACCGATGGCCTCGCCCGGGAGGACGCGCGCCGCGAGGTCGATCGTGATGGTGCCCGGTCCGCAGCCGACGTCGAGCAGCCGCGCCCCCGGCGCGAGCGCGGGGAGCAGGTAGGCGGCCGAGTTCTCGGCCGTGCGCCACCGGTGGGAGCGCAGGACGCTCTCGTGGTGGCCGTGCGTGTAGACGTCGTCGGGAGACCCCGTGCTGATGCTCACGCGCCACTGTAGACGGCGAACGTCGCGCCGTTCCAGCCCGCGAGCCGGGATCGTCCGGTCTGTGAGATCGCGAGGGGAAGCGCCGTGCCGACCTACCCTGGTCGGGTGAACCTCGTCGTCCCCGCCGCCGCGTGGCTGCCCCTCGCCGAGGCGCACGCAGCCCGGGCGGACGCGCTGACGGCCGCGCACCGTGCCCGCAAGGCCGCCCGCGAGCGCCATCCGATCGACGACTTCCTCTACGACTACTACGGGACCAAGCCCTCCCTCCTTCGGCGCTGGCACCCGGGCGCAGGCGTCGCGCTCGGCCCGACGCCCGACGGCCCGGCGGAGCACGCGGAGTGGCGCTGGTACACGACCGACGACGACGGCACGGTCGTCCTCGACGTCCAGGAGCTCCTCGCGGACCGCGGCGACACCGTGCGGTACGTGCACTCGCTGCTCACCGCGACGGCGGACCGCCCCGCGCACACCGGCTGCCTCGGCCTGCACGAGTGGGCGATGGTCTACCGCCAGGACGACGCCCGACGCCGGCACACCCTCCCCCTGCGCCTGGGCCGGGACGGCACCGACGCCGTCGTCGAGGCGCACCCGCTGCGCTGCACGCACTTCGACGCGTTCCGCTTCTTCACGCCCGGCGCCGTCCCGCGCAACCGCGTCCAGCTCACGCGCGCCGACCAGGTGGGACACGAGCAGCCCGGGTGCCTGCACGCGAACATGGACCTGTTCAAATGGGCGTCGAAGCTGGGCCCGCTCACGCCGGGCGACCTCCTGCTCGACTGCTTCCAGCTCGCTCGCGACATCCGGACCCTCGACATGCAGGCGTCGCCGTACGACGTCTCGTCGCTCGGCGAGACCGCCGTGGCGATCGAGACCCCCGAGGGCAAGGCCGAGTACGTCGCGCGGCAGCGCGCCTTCGCCGAGCGCGCCACATCCCTCCGCGCTCGGCTCGTCGCCGCGTGCGCGGTGCTCGTGCCGGCGGAATAGGTCTCCCCTTCCTCGCGCTATACCCCCGCGGGTAATCTGGCCGCACCCGCTGACGAGAGGCCCGCAGATGAGCTACGGCATCACCACCACGGTCGACGAGCCCTTCGGCCCGACCCTCGCGGCCGTCAAGGACGCGCTCAAGGCCCAGGGCTTCGGCGTCCTGACCGAGATCGACATGGCGGCCACCCTGAAGGCGAAGCTCGACGTCGACATCGCCGCCCAGGTCATCCTCGGCGCGTGCAACCCGCCGCTCGCCTATCGCGCGCTGCAGGCGGAGGACCAGATCGGCCTGCTGCTGCCGTGCAACGTCGTCGTCCGGTCGCTGCCCGACGGCCGCACCGAGGTCGCCGCGATCGACCCGCAGGTCATGGTGACGATGACCGGCAACGCCGCGCTGGCGGCCGTGGCCGACGACGCGGCAGCTCGACTCGGCGAAGCGCTGCGCAGCCTGAAGACCACGGCGTGATCGTCCCAGGTCGCGCGATACCCGGGCGGGTAACCTGACCTGCACGAGAGAAGAGGAACTCCCATGGAGCTCGACCGCACCGAGATGGGCAAGGTCATCAACCGGCTCAAGCGCGCCCAGGGCCAGCTCGCCGGCGTCCAGCGCATGCTCGAGGAGGGCCGCGACTGCGAGGACATCGTCATGCAGCTCGCCGCGGTGAGCCGCGCGCTCGACCGCGCGGGGTTCGCGATCATCGCCACCGGGATGCGGCAGTGCCTCACGCAGACGGACGGCGAGGACAAGCTCGACGTCGACAAGCTCGAGAAGCTGTTCCTGTCCCTGGCATGAGCTCTCCGGGCATGAGCGCTCCCGGCATGGACGCGGCCGCCTGGGATGCGCGGTATGCCGCGGGTGGCCGCGTCTGGACGCCGCAGCCCAACCTGTGGGCGGTCGAGGCCTTCGGTGACCTCACGCCCGGCACCGCGCTCGACCTCGGCACGGGTGAGGGCCGCCACGCGCTGTGGCTCGCCGGGCTCGGCTGGGACGTGACGGCTGTCGACTTCTCGGCCGAGGCGCTCCGCACCGCCCGCGCGGTCCAGGGTGCCGACGCTCCTGGAACGACCGCGCACATCGAGTGGGTCCACGCCGACCTGCTGACGTACACGCCTGCGGCCGGGTCGCAGGACGCGGTCCTGCTGATGTACATCCACCTGCTCGCTCCCGACCGACGTGCGCTCGTCCGGTCCGCGGCGCGCGCGCTCGCACCGGGCGGCACCCTCCTCGTCGTCGGCCACGACCTGACCAACCCTGCCGAGGGGACCGGCGGCCCGTCCGACGCGACGGTGCTGTTCACGGCGCACGACGTCGCTGCCGACCTGGCCGGAGAACCCGGGATCGAGGTGCGGCTCGCCCAGCGTCGCCCGCGGACCGTCGAGGGAGCCGTGCGACCCGCGCTCGACGCCGTCGTCGTGGCCGTCCGGACCACCTGACGTCACCGCTCGGCGTGCTGGCGCCACCGCGGTCCTGCAGCACCGCCCCCGAACCGCCTCAGATGTTCCTCTCCGGGTCGCCCAGCAGCATCGCGACATGGTCGGGCACCGTCGTCGTGAGCTCGCGCGGGGGGCGCACGTAGCCGCTCGAGGGGGGCGGACGGTCGGGCAGGACGACCTTCTCGTGAGGCACGTCGGTGTACGGGATCGTCGAGAGCAGGTGCGCCATCATGTTGAGCCGCGCGTTCTTCTTGACGTCGGACTCCACGATGAACCACGGGCTCGCCGGCACGTCGGTGTGCACCAGCATCTCGTCCTTCGCGCGCGAGTAGTCCTCCCAGCGGTTGATCGACTCGAGGTCCATCGGGCTGAGCTTCCACTGCCGCGCCGGGTCGTGCAGGCGGGAGCGGAAGCGCCGCAGCTGCTCGGCGTCCGAGACGGAGAACCAGTACTTGCGCAGCAGGATCCCGTCGTCGATGAGCATCTGCTCGAAGATCGGCGTCTGGCGCATGAACCGCGTGTACTCCTGCGGGGTGCAGAAGCCCATGACGCGCTCGACCCCGGCGCGGTTGTACCAGGACCGGTCGAACAGGACCATCTCCCCCGCGGCCGGCAGGTGCGCGATGTAGCGCTGGTAGTACCACTCGCCGCGTTCGCGCTCGGTCGGGGTCGGCAGCGCAGCGATGCGCGCGACGCGAGGGCTCAGGTACTGGGTGATCCTCTTGATCGTGCCGCCCTTGCCGGCGGCGTCCCGGCCCTCGAAGATCACGACGATCCGTGCGCCCGTCGCCCGGGCCCACAGCTGGACCTTGACGAGCTCCGACTGCAGCCGGAACAGCTCGGCCTCGTAGACCTTGTCGGAGAGCTGTGGACCCTGGCGCGCGCCCGACTTCTTCTTCCCCATGACGGGACGGTAGCGCTCGCGGCGTCCCGCCGCGCCCCTGCGGCGCGTGAGGCTGGGAGAATGGACGGGTGCCCGCTCCCCAACGCCCGTTGAACCTCGCCGAGCGGATCCCCGCCGACCCCTCCGACCCCGACGCGCTCTACGACGCGTTCGTGGGCTGGGCGACCGACCAGGGCCTCGCGCTGTACCCGCACCAGGCGGAGTCGCTGCTCGAGCTCGTCACGGGCTCGCACGTCATCCTGTCGACCCCCACGGGGTCCGGGAAGTCGCTCGTCGCGATCGCGGCGCACTTCATCGCGCTCGCGCAGGGTCGGCGCACGTACTACACCGCGCCGCTCAAGGCCCTCGTGAGCGAGAAGTTCTTCTCGCTCGTCGCGGCCTTCGGATCGCAGAACGTCGGCATGATGACGGGCGACTCGGCGGTCAACCCCGGCGCGCCCATCATCTGCTGCACGGCGGAGATCCTCGCGAACATCACGCTGCGGCACGGCGACGACGCGGACGTCGGCCAGGTCGTCATGGACGAGTTCCACTTCTACGCCGACCCGCAGCGGGGCTGGGCGTGGCAGGTCCCGCTGCTCGAGCTGACGCACGCGCAGTTCATCCTGATGTCCGCGACGCTCGGCGACGTCGGCTTCTTCGCCGAGGACATCGTGCGCCGCACCGGCGTGCCGGTGGCGGTCATCGCGGACGCCGAACGGCCGGTCCCCCTGACGTTCTCCTACGCGGTCGAGCCCCTCCACGAGCTGCTCGAGGAGCTCGTCCGGACCCGGCGCTCGCCCGTGTACGTCGTGCACTTCACCCAGCGCGAGGCCGTCGAGCGGGCTCAGGCGCTCATGTCGATGACCCTCGCGAGCCGCGAGCAGCGCGACCAGATCTCCGACGAGCTCGGCGCGTTCCGGTTCGGCCCAGGGTTCGGCAAGACGCTGTCGCGGCTGCTGCGCCACGGGATCGGCGTCCACCACGCCGGGATGCTGCCCAAGTACCGGCGCGTCGTCGAGCGCCTGACCCAGAAGGGCCTGCTGCAGGTCGTGTGCGGCACCGACACGCTCGGCGTCGGCATCAACGTCCCGATCCGCACGGTCGTCCTCACGTCCCTCGTGAAGTACGACGGCGTGCGCATGCGGCACCTCTCGGCGCGCGAGTTCCACCAGATCGCCGGGCGGGCGGGCCGGGCCGGCTTCGACACCGTCGGCGAGGTCATCGTGCTCGCCCCCGAGCACGTCATCGAGAACCGCAAGCTGCTCGCCCGCGCGGGCGACGACCCGAAGAAGATCAAGAAGATCGTCCGCAAGAAGGCCCCGGAGGGCGCGGTCAACTGGACCGACAAGACCTTCGAGCGGCTGCGTGACGCACCCCCGGAACCGCTGACGTCGAGCTTCAGCGTGACCCACGCGATGGTCCTCAACGTGCTCGTGCGCCCGGGCGACCCCGTGGCGGCCATGACGCGCCTGCTCACCGACAACCATGAGCCCGAGGGGGCGCGCGGCCTGCACGTCCGCCAGGCGGTGGCCGTCTACCGCTCGCTGCGCACGGCGGGCGTCGTCGAACGCGTCGCTCTGCCCGACGACGGGACCGGGCATGTGCGCCGCACGGTCCATCTCACGGTCGACGTCCCGGCGAACTTCGCGCTCAACCAGCCCCTGTCGCCGTTCGCGTTCGCGGCGCTCGACCTGCTCAACCCCGAGGACCCCGCCTACGCGCACGACGTCGTCTCGGTCATCGAGGCGACGCTCGACGACCCGCGCCAGGTGCTGTCCGCGCAGGAGAACAAGGCCCGCGGTGAGGCGGTCGCGGCGATGAAGGCCGATGGCCTCGAGTACGACGAGCGCATGGCGCTGCTCGAGGGCGTGACGTACCCGCGGCCGCTCGCCGAGCTGCTCGGCGCGGCGTTCTTCACCTATCGCCGCACCAACCCGTGGGTCGCCGACCAGGAGCTCTCCCCTAAGTCGATCGTCCGCGAGATGCACGAGAAGGCGATGACCTTCGCCGAGTACGTGCAGGTCTACTCGCTCGACCGGACCGAGGGCGTGCTGCTGCGCTATCTCGCGGACGCGTACCGGGCGCTGCGCCAGACGGTCCCCGAGGAGGCGCGCACCGAGGAGCTGAGCGAGCTGATCGAGTGGCTCGGCGAGCTCGTCCGGCGCACCGACTCGAGCCTGCTCGACGAGTGGGAGCGGCTGCGCAACCCGCTCGACGAGACCGGCGCGGACGCTCCCGGCGGGATCGACGACGACACCCCGCCGCCCATCACCACCAACCCGCGCGCGTTCCGGGCGCTCGTGCGCGGCGCGCTCTTCCGTCGCGTCGAGCTGGCGGCCCGCGAGCGCTACGCGGCCCTCGGCGCCCTGGGCGACCTCGACACCGAGGGCGCGGCCTGGGACACGGACCGCTGGGCGGACGCCCTCGACCCGTACTACGACGACCACGACGAGATCCTCACCGGCTCGCCAGCGCGCGGGCCGGGCCTGTTCCAGGTCACCGAACGGGCCGCGACGTGGGAGGTCCGCCAGCTGCTGGACGACCCGGCACGCGACCACGACTGGCGTATCGACGCCGTCGTCGACCTCGCGGCCTCGGACGCGGCCGGCGAGGTCGTGCTGCGGATCGCCGCCGTCGGGGCGCTCTGAGCCCACGTCCCGACGTCGACCGACGCGCTCCCAGGCGGCTCGGCAAGGTAAGCCAATCCTGCGTTTGCGCAGGTCAGGGCAGCCAAACCTGCGATGACAGATCCGCGGGCGGCCTCTACCTTTACCCCGTGACCACTCAGACGATCCCGGACCTTGGTCCCACGCGCATGGTGATCGACGGCGCGAGCGCCACACGCCTCAACTGGCTGCGCGCCGCCGTGCTGGGCGCCAACGACGGCATCGTCTCCATCGCCGCGCTGGTCGTCGGTGTGGCGGCTGCCTCGTCGTCGCTGTCGGCCATCGCGATCTCGGGGGTCGCGGGGCTCGTCGCCGGCGCCCTGTCGATGGCCTCGGGCGAGTACGTGTCAGTCAGCAGCCAGCGCGACGCCGAGCGGGTCCTGGTCCAGCGCGCCAAGGAGGGCGGCGGCTCGGGCGAGCACCACCTCACCAACGCCTGGCACGCGGCCGGGGCGTCGCTCGCGGCGTTCTTCGTCGGCGGGATCATCCCGCTCGTCGCGGTGCTCGCGACCCCAGCGGCCGCACGGGTCGTCGCGACGTTCGTCGCCGTCGTCGTCGCGCTCACGCTCACCGGGTACGTCAGCGCGCGGCTCGGTGGCGCGCCCGTCGCCCGCGCGATGGCGCGCAACGTCGTCGGCGGCGGGCTCGCCATGGCCATCACCTATGGCGTCGGCAACCTCGTCGGCCTGGCGTTCTGACGCACGGGGCGGCACCGCGGCGCCGTAGCCTGCTCCGGTGAGCAAGCCGCACCACACCCCTTCGGGCACCCCCGCCCTCGTCGCGCTCGCCGCTGCGGGCGTGCCCCACACCGCGCACGTCTACGAGCACGACCCCTCGACCCCGGTGGGCTACGGCCTCGAGGCGGCTCAGGTGCTCGGCATCCCGCCCGAGCAGGTCTACAAGACCCTCATGACCACGGTCGACGGCGCGCTCACGGTCGCGGTCGTGCCCGTGACGGGCATGCTCGACCTCAAGGCGCTCGCCCAGGCCGTCGGCGGCAAGAAGGCCGCGATGGCCGACAAGAGCGCCGCGGAGCGGGCCACCGGGTACGTCGTCGGGGGGATCTCCCCGCTCGGGCAGAAGACCGCACATCCGACGGTGGTGGACGAGACGGTGTGGCTGTTCGACACGGTGTTCGTCTCGGGCGGTCGGCGCGGCCTCGACGTCGAGCTGCCGCCCGACGACCTCGTGCGCCTGACCGGCGCGACCGTCGCGGACATCGCCCGCGGCTGAGCTCGCCCGCCGCCGGCTCGCGCTCCGTCAGCGGCCGTACGCCGCGAACGCGCGGTCCGTCGGCACGATCTCCTTGCCGAGCGGCATCAACGAGATCGGGATGAGCTTGAGGTTCGCGATGGCGAGCGGGATGCCGACGATCGTCACGGCGAGCGCGGCTGCGGTCGTGAGGTGCGCGATCGCGATCCACACCCCGGCGACGAGGACCCAGATGATGTTGCCGAGGGCCGACCAGCCACCGGCGTTCGGCTTGTCCACGATCGTCCGACCGAACGGCCACAGCACGTAGTTGGCGATCCGGAACGAGGCGATGCCGAAGGGGATCGTCACGATCAGCACGCAGCACAGGACGCCGGCCAGCGCGTACCCGACCGCGAGCCAGAATCCCGCGAGCACGAGCCAGATCAGGTTGAGGAGAGTCTTCACGCCCCCACTGTCCACCACCGGCGACGCCTCCGACATCGGGGATCGCCCTGAACCTGGCGCCGACCACCCCAGGGATCACCCCGGTAGGGTCGCCTCGTGATCTCCGACGACGAACGCGCCGAGGTCGCGCGCCGCCTCGCGCGGGTCCGCGACCGGATCGCCGCCGCCGAGGTCGCCGCCGGTCGCCCGGCGGGGTCGGTGCGTCTGCTGCTCGCGACCAAGACCGTGCCCGTCGAGCTGGTCCGGGCAGCGCTCGAGGCGGACAGCGTCGCCCGGGCTGCCCTGGTGACCCGCGACGGCGGGCACCCCCCCGTCGAGGCCGTGATCCTCGGGGAGAACCGCGTCCAGGAGCTCGTGGCCAAGGCGCCGCACCTCGCCGACCTCTCCCCCGAGCTGCACCTCATCGGTCCGCTCCAGTCGAACAAGGTCGCCGCGGCGTCCCGCTGGGCGTCGTGCATCGAGTCGGTCGACACCTTCGCGCTCGCAGGCCGTCTCGCCGGCCGTGCCGTGGTGTCCGGGCGCGTCCTCGAGGTCTTCGTCCAGGTCAACGTCTCGGGCGAGGCGACCAAGCACGGCGTGGCTCCCCGGCACGCTGTCGAGCTCGCCGTACAGGTCGCGGCACTCGGAGGCCTGCGGCTGCGCGGCCTCATGACGGTCGGCGCCAACACGCCCGACGAGTCAGCCGTCCGGGCCGGCTACGCGCTGCTGCGCGAGCTCAGCGAGGAGATCGTCCGCACCGGAGGAGCCAGCACCTCTGGCGCGACCGAGCTGTCGATGGGCATGAGCCGAGACCTGGAGCTGGCGATCACCGAGGGCGCGACGATCGTGAGGACCGGGACCGCGGTGTTCGGCACCCGGCCGCGCTGACGCGGCTGGAGCTGTTCCTCACGGGCCGACCGGCTGCGCACGCGGCCCGACCAGCCGCGCGGTCACCGCAGGGCCCCGACCAGCCGCGCGGTCACCGCAGGGCCCCGACCAGCCGCGCGGTCACCGCAGGGCTCCGACCGCCGCCCACGCCAGCGCACTGTCGACGAGCTCGGCTCTCAGCTGATGCGGGAGCGCTTCCACGGCGACCCATCCGAACCGCTCGGCGGCCGCATCGACGTCGCCGAGCAGCCCGCCGACGATGCGACCTGCATAGACGATGCGGATCGCGTGGGTGTCGGTCGACGCCGAGCGCCGGTTCGACGGGACGAGTGAGGCACGCCACGAGTCGACCCCGAGCACGTCCCTGACCTCCACGACGAGCGACGTCCGGGTCAGGACCTCGCGCCGGACCGCGGTCGGCGGGTCTTCCCCGAACTGGAGCGCACCGCCAGGCAGCGTCCACGCGGGTCCGTTGGGGCTGCGCCACCGCTCGAGCAGCACCCGGCCGTCATCGACACAGAGCGCGTAGGCCGCGACTCGTGTCGCGCGGTCGCGCCCCTCGACGGTCCCCTTCATCGCACTCCCTCCGAGGCGCGGCCACGATGCCGCGCTCTGGCACGCTATCAGGACGAGGAGGGCCCGCAGAGTGCCTCGTCCGGGTCGACGCCGGTCCGCGGGGTCACGCCTGGGACAGGCGCCGGCAGGGCAGGTGCGCCCGCCGCTGCGGCACCGTCAGGCACCGGGGCCGGGGCCGCGCCACTCCCGACAGCCGCCGGTGTCGGGGCGGGGACGGGGGCCGGTGCAGCCGCCGCCCCCGCCGTCGGCTCGACGACCGGTCCACCCACCGGCGCGTCGACCGCTCCGGTGATCGGCTCGTCGGCCGCGATCCGCTCCCACAACGTCGTCGCGTCGTCGGTCAACACGATCCGCCCCTTCGTGCCCGACCCCCACGGCACCGTCACGAACGTCACCGTCGACGGATCGATGCCGCGCAGCCCCCACGCCAGCCCGGGCAGCCCCGCCGCCAGCCCGTCGGACATCGTCAGGGAGCGAGTACCCGCGTCGAGAAAGCGGGCGAGGCTGACCGGGCTCGTCAGGACGTCTGCCGACAGGGCCTTGCGCACCACGGCCGCGATGAAGTCCTGCTGGCGCGCGATGCGCTGGACGTCGGAGCCGTCACTGCCGGTGACGTACCGCGCACGCACGTAGTCGAGCGCCTGCGGCCCGTCGAGGTCGTGCCAGCCGGCGGCCAGGTCCAGCTCGGTGTTGTCCTTGTAGTCCTTGAGCGCCGTCGGGACGCACACGCGGATCCCGCCGATCGCCTCGACCATGCCCTGGAAGCCGGCGAAGTCGACCAGGGCGAACTCCGTGACCGCCAGGCCCGTCGTGGCGGCCATGGTGGACATCGTGCACGCCGCGGCCAGGCCGACGTCCCCGGTGCTCCCCCCGATCGAGAACGCCGCGTTGAACTTGTCCGTGCGGGGACGCGACATCCTGCCCGCGGGGTCGCGATCGAGATGGCACGCGGGGATGCTCGCCTCCGAGTCGCGCGGGATCGACACCGCGTCGACCCGGCTGCGGTCGGCTGCGATGTGGACGACGATCGTCGTGTCGGCGCGCATCCCGTCGACCTCGCCACCGATCGCCGCGTTCTCACCCGAGCGCGTGTCCGAGCCGACCATCACGAACGTCACGGCTCGCCCCGCCGACAGGTCCGTCGCGGGCAGGTCCGTCGGCGACCCCGTCGGCGCGGCGATGAGTCCGTCGAGCGATCCGACGGTGCCGACGTTCCCGCGCAGCCGGGACACGGCGACCGCGGTCGCTGACCCGCCGAACGCGAGCACCGCGACGACCACGAGCGCGACGCGACGCCCCGCCGCCGAGCGGTCGCGCCGGGCGTGCGAGTGGCGCGGGGTGTGGGACGGGCGGGACCGCGCCAGATCGGGCATGGCGACACGCTAGGAGACCGACGACCGGCGCGGGCCTCGTTGCTGTGGACGGACCGTGAAGATGCGGTGCGCCCGGTCGCGGCCGGTCAGGGGACGCGTGCGGTCCACTCCGGGGTGCCGAACTTCGTGGCGACCAGCTCGGACGCGCGCGCCAGCTCGTCGTCGCTCAACGCGCCGTCGACCGTGGCGTACCGGGACCGGAAGTGCGCCTTGAACGCCTCGATGACCTGTTCGCGCGGGAGCCCGGTCTGCGAGCGCACGGGGTCGACGCGCTTGTTCGCGCTCGTCGTGCCCTTGTCGGACAGCTTCTCGCGACCGATCCGCAGCACCTCGAGCATCTTGTCGGCGTCGATGTCGTACGCCATGGTCACGTGATGGAGCACCGCGCCCCCGGCGAGGCGCTTCTGCGCTGCTCCGGCGATCTTGCCCGCGGGCGAGGCGATGTCGTTGAGTCCCGCGTAGGCAGCCGTGACGCCCATGTCGGCGAGCGCGCCCAGCACCCAGTCGTCCAGGAACGCGTAGGACTGCTCGAACGACAGCCCGTCGACCAGGGACGCCGGGACCACGAGGGAGAACGTGATGCAGTTCCCGGCCTCCATGAACATCGCGCCGCCACCCGAGATGCGCCGGACCACCGTGATGCCGTGCCGTGCTGCACCTTCGGGGTCCACCTCGTTGCGCAGCGACTGGAACGAGCCGATGACGACCGCGGGCTCGACCCACTCCCAGAACCGCAGCGTCGGACCACGCCTGCCGGCGACCATCTCCTCGCTCAGGACCTGGTCGAGCGCGGCATGGACCGCCGGGGGCAGGGGACCTGAGTGGATGAGCTCGAACGTCAGGTCCTGCCAGGAGGTCGCGTGGCCAAGAGCCCGGCGGACCGCGATCGCGACCGCCTCCGGGGTGAAGCCGACCATCGTGACGGGCGCAGACAGGGTGCCGTCGGCGTCGGCGGCCGCGAGCGCCTGCTCGATCGCGCTCGCCAGCTGCGGCACACGCGCGTCAGCCGCCTGCCCGACGAGCGCCGCGTCCATGACGGCCAACGCCTCGTCCGGGTCGAGGAAGAAGTCGCCGCTCACCGCGACGGCGGCCAACAGGCCGTCGACGACCTCGACCTCCGCAGCGACGAGCTTCCCACCGGGCACCTTGTATTCTCCGCGCACGGCTCCAGCCTAGGTGCCGGTCAGAGGGCCGCGGTCAGGGGGTGCCGGTCAGGGGGTGGCGGTCAGGGGGTGGCGGTCAGGGGGTGGCGGTCACCGGGGGGCCGAGGGTCGAGGCCGCGCGGGCCGCGACCGCCTGGAGGGCCGCATCGATCGTCCCGCCGGAGCCCAGGACGCCGACGTCCGCCTGCGCACCGTTCTGCGGCCGGGCGCTCGCGGTCCAGGTCACGATCGCGTTGCCGACGAGGATGTGCCCGTGGAGCTGTGGCTCGACGACGCCCCCGGCGGCCAGCTCGGTGCGCTGGACGAGCGAGGGGTACACGCCCTGCGCCTCGGTCGCGGGTGACGCCGTCGTGGTCGAGGTCGCGACGCCGGCATCCACCTGGCTGTACACGCCGCACGCGTCGACGGTCGTGACGAGGGTCCGGAAGGCGGCCTCGGCGCTCGGTACGTCCGGCAGCACCGTGACCTGCTGGGAGAGCTCGACGAGCGTCGCTGACCACGACCGTGCGTCGAACGCTGCGGGCGGCTCGGCCACGACGGTGCTCGCGACCGTGCAGGTCGCGGGCTCGATCGTCGATCCGGCAGGCAGCCCCCAGGCGAGCTGGCCCGAGGTGATGGCCGGGGCAAGGCCGGCCGCGGCGGCAGGGATCGCACCGACGACCTCCTCCTGCGAGGCGAAGAGCAGGGCGAGCGTCGTCGCGTCGAAGACCGGCGGCAGCGGGCGGGCCGTCGCGGCGGTGCCGGGGCTCGGGGTCGTGACGGGGGTCGGCGTCGCCCGGCCGGCGGTCGGCGTAACCGAGGTTCGCGCGTCATCCGCGCCTGGTGGCCTCTCGGCAGCCCAGGGCTGGGTGCTCGCGACAGCACCCGCGATGACGACGACGGCGGCGACGACCCACCACGGCCACGTGACACGTCGGCGCGCGCGGTGGCCCGCCGGTGCGTCCGCGTCGCGCGACACCCCGACCTCCCTTCTGCTCCGCCGTCAGCGCGGCGCGATGCCGAGGTGGTGCAGGCCCCAGATCGTCGAGTCGGTGAGCGCCTCCCACGACGCCTCGAGCAGGTTCGGGCCGACCCCGACGGTGCTCCACGACGTCTTGCCGTCGCTCGTCTCGATGAGGACGCGCGTCACGGCATCGGTCCCGTGCATCGCGTCGAGGATGCGCACCTTGAAGTCGATGAGCTCGAACTTCTCGACCTCGGGGTACACGTGGACGAGCGCCTGCCGGAGGGCGTGGTCGAGTGCGTTGACCGGGCCGTTGCCCTCACCGGTCGTGACGAACCGCCGGCCCCCCGCGTGCAGCTTGACTGTCGCCTCAGCGGTCGCCGCAGCTCCCCGGCTGCCATGGCGTTCGACGATCGAGCGCCAGCTCTCGACCTGGAAGTACTCGGGCCGCCCACCGTTGAGCTCCTCGACCAGCAGCAGCTCGAACGAGGCGTCCGCGGCATCGTACGTGTACCCGTTGGCCTCCGCGTCCTTGACGCGGTTGGTGACACGCGTCAGGAGCTCGCCCTGTCCGGCCAGGTCGAAGCCCAGCTCACGACCCTTGAGCTCGATCGTGGCCCGTCCGGCCATGTCGGAGATGAGCATCCGCATGTCGTTGCCGACCGCGAGCGGGTCGGCGTGCTGGTACAGGTCCGGGTCGACCTTGATCGCGCTCGCGTGCAGGCCCGCCTTGTGCGCGAACGCGCTGGCCCCGACGTACGGCTGCCGAGCGAAGGGCGCGATGTTGGTGATCTCGCTGATCGCGTGCGCGATCCGGGTCATCTCACGCAGGCCGCCCTGGCCGTCCGGGCCCTTCGCGAGCAGCTGGCGCCCCCCCTTCAGCTCGAGGTTCGCGACCACCGCGAGCAGGTCGGCGTTGCCGGTGCGTTCGCCGTAGCCGTTGACCGTGCCCTGGACGTGCGTGCAGCCGGCTCCGACCGCCGCGAGCGAGTTGGCGATCGCGCACCCCGAGTCGTTGTGCGCATGGATGCCGAGGATCGCGTTCGGGCCGACCGCGGCGCAGATCTCGGTGACGACCTGGGTGACGCCGTCGGGCAGCATCCCGCCGTTGGTGTCGCAGAGGGCCACGACCTCGGCGCCCGCCTCGAACGCCGCGAGCACAGCGGACCGGGAGTACGCCGGGTTGTCGCGGTACCCGTCGAAGAAGTGCTCGGCGTCCACGACGACGCGACGCCCCTCGCGCACCAGCAGCTCGACGGTGTCCGTGATCATCGCGAGGTTCTCCTCGCCCGTCGTGCGCAGCGCCCGCTCGACGTGCCGCAGGTCGCTCTTCGCCACGAGCGTCACGACCGGCGCCTGCGCGTCGAGCAGCGCCCTGACCTGCGGGTCCTGCCAGGCGACCGCACCAGCCTTGCGGGTCGCGCCGAACGCCGCGAGCACGGCGTTCTTCAGGTCGAGCTCCTTGGCCGCGCGGGCGAAGAACTCGGTGTCCTTCGGGATCGCGCCCGGCCAGCCGCCCTCGATGAACCCGACCCCGACCTCGTCGAGCAGGGGCGCGATCGCGAGCTTGTCCCCGACGGACAGGTTCATGCCCTCCTGCTGGGCGCCGTCGCGCAGCGTGGTGTCGTACACGTGGAACGGACGTGCGGTCTGGCTGGTCACGTGGGCGCTCATTTCCGGGGGCGGTGCTGGGGCCGTTCGCCGTCCTGGTTCCGCGGCGACCTCCGTACCGGCGAGGGGGTGGTGCCGGCGGGCGGGTCTGTGCGGGGACGACGTCGTTGGCGGGCGGGGGTGGTGCCCGACAACAAAAAGACCCCCCGAGGGTGCGGGAGGTCTGCGCGTCTGCGATGTGCAGGCGCGCTACTCGATAATGAGGTGGAGCGAGTGAAGGTGTGTCACAGGCCACATCATGCCACACGGCCCGCGGGGGGTCGCACGCCGGTCCACGGGCCGCGCGGCATACGTGGTGAGAGGGTGCTCGAGCCGTCAGACGAGGCGGTGGAGCCACCCGTGCCGGTCGGTCGCCCGGCCGTACTGGATGTCGGTCAGCTCGGCGCGCACCCGCATCGTGACGCCTCCCGCGGCGCCGTCCGCGACGGTCGTGTCGAAGCCCTCGCCCGCGAGGCGCCCGATCGGCGTGATGACCGCGGCGGTCCCGCACGCGAACACCTCGGCGACAGAGCCGTCCGCGAGCCCGCCCAGCAGCTCCGCGAGCGTGATCCGACGCTCGGACACCTCGTGACCGGCGTCGGTCAGCAGCCGGATGACCGATGAGCGCGTCACGCCCTCGAGGATCGACCCCGTCAGCTCGGGGGTCGACACGCTGCCGTCCGCGTGCACGAGGAACACGTTCATCCCGCCGAGCTCTTCGAGGACCGAGTTCGTCGCGGCGTCGAGGAAGCACACCTGCTCGCAGCCGTGCCCGTAGGCCTCCTGCTGCGGCAGCAGGCTCGCTGCGTAGTTGCCGCCGCACTTGGCCGCGCCCGTTCCGCCGGCGCCCACACGGTGGTAGTCCTGCGCGACCCAGATCGACACCGGCTGCACGCCGTGGGCGAAGTACGGGCCGACCGGCGAGGCGATGACGAGGAACTCGGCCTCGAGCGACGGCCGCACCCCGAGGAACCGCTCGGACCCGTACATGAACGGGCGAAGGTACAGGCTCGTCTCCTCGCCCGACGGGACCCAGTCCACGTCGGTCGACACGAGCGCCGTGATGGCGCCCAGGAAGTCCGCCTCGGTGAGCTCGGGCAGCGCGAGCCGGTGCGCCGAGCGCGCGAACCGTGCGGCGTTGGCCGACGGCCGGAACGTCCAGACGGAGCCGTCGGCGTGCCGATACGCCTTGAGCCCCTCGAAGATCTCCTGCGCGTAGTGCAGCACGGCGGTCGCCGGGTCGAGCAGCAGCGGCCCGTACTTCTCGACGCGGCGGTCGTGCCAGCCGTCGGCCAGGGACCACGACACGCGGGCCATGTGGTCGGTGAAGACCGTGCCGAACGTCGGTGCTGCCATGGCCTCGGCGCGCTCAGCAGCCGGGACCGGGGTGTCGCTGCGACGGATCTCGAAGGTCGACGTCGCGGGTGTAGATGTCGTGCTCATGATCGGAGGCCTTTCACCAGGTGCGGATGCTGACGTTACCGGTGAGGACGGCCGAGGAGTCAGGGGTCAGCCGGCGACGCGTGCCGCCAGGTCGGTGCCCACCTCGGCCGTCGACCGTACTCGCCCCGCTCCGGCGCCGCGGTCGACCAGGTCGGCGGCGACCGCAGCCTCGACCTTCGCGGCGGCCTCGGGCAGGCCCAGGTGGTCGAGCAGCATGGCGACCGAGAGCACGGTGGCCGTCGGGTCGGCCTTGCCCTGGCCGGCGATGTCCGGGGCCGAGCCGTGCACGGGCTCGAACATGCTCGGTGCGGTGCGGTCCGGGTTGATGTTGGCCGAGGCGGCGAGACCGATGCCGCCGGTGATCGCGGCGGCGAGGTCGGTGATGATGTCGCCGAACAGGTTGTCCGTGACGATCACGTCGAAGCGCGACGGGTTCGTCACCATGAAGATCGTCGCTGCGTCCACGTGCAGGTAGTCGACGGTCACGTCGGTGAACTCGGCGTTCACCGCGTCGACCGTGCGCCGCCACAGGTGTCCGGCGTACACGAGCACGTTGTGCTTGTGCACGAGCGTGAGCTTCTTGCGGGGGCGGGCCGCCGCGCGGGCGAACGCGTCCCGCACGACCCGCTCGACGCCGAACGCCGTGTTGACGCTGACCTCGTTGGCGACCTCGTGCGGGGTGCCGGCGCGGATCGCGCCGCCGTTGCCCACGTACGGTCCCTCGGTGCCCTCGCGGACGACGACGAAGTCGATCTCCCCGGGCTGCGCGAGCGGGGACGTCACGCCCGGGTACAGGCGGCTGGGGCGCAGGTTCACGTACTGGTCGAGGGCGAACCGCAGCCTCAGCAGCAGCCCGCGCTCGAGCACGCCCGACGGCACGCCCGGGTCGCCGATGGCGCCGAGCAGGATCGCGTCGTGGGTGCGGATCGCGTCGAGGTCCGTGTCCGTGAGGGTCTCCCCCGTGGCGTGCCAGCGCCGCGCCCCGAGGTCGAACTCGGTCGGCAGCACCCGGACCCCTGTCCCGACCAGCGCCGCGTCGAGCACCCGCAGACCCTGCTCGACGACCTCGGTGCCGATGCCGTCACCCGCCACGACGGCGAGGCGGATGTCACGGGCTGCGCTGTTCTCGACCATGTCGAAAGGCTACCGCTCGTCCCAAGGGTCGGGACGGTTATCTCAGCGGGTGGACGCATCCGGGTAGCGCAGCTCGAACTCCTCGAGCACGACGGGCAGGTCCTCGCTGAACGGCTGACCGCCGTCGTCCGCGGCGCGCCGCCGGAAGTACTCCTCATGACTCGTCCGCCAAGCTGCGAGCGAGCCGTCGCCCTCCCCCTCGGCCGCAGCGAACTCCTCGTCGACCTCACCGAACGGCACGACCCGCACCGACGTGGTCCGGATGAACGCCCGCGGATGTCCCCCGCCGTCGAGCAGGATCGCGGCGCTGCCGACCTCCGGCAGCTCCTCGCCGCCCGCCTCGAACTCCCACAGCGCGGTCGACGTCGCGGTCTTGGCCCCGCTCAGGACGTGCGCGAGCAGCTCGTCGGCCAGCTGGGGCGAGTCGCCGAACGACCACGCCGGCGGCGGCACGGCGCCCGACGGGGTCTCCCCCATCACGACGTCGAAGCTGCCCAGACCCTCATGGCCCTGGGCTGCGGCCCAGAACCTCGAGAGCTCGCCGTCATCCACCGTCTCGCTCATCCCTGAGTCCTCTCGTCGACCGCCGCCGCCCATCCTGCCCGACGATGGCCGCGTGCGCCGTCGGGACGCCGCGTGGGGCGCCCCGACGAACGGGACGCCCCACGCGGAGGTCGAACGAGGAGCCGGGTTCAGCGCCCGGCAGAGCCCTCGACGTAGTCGGTGTCGGCCGGCTTGACCCAGGCGAACAGCTTGCGCAGCTCGCGCCCGACCGGCTCGATCGGGTGGTTCTGACCCTTCGCGCGCAGCGCCTTGAACTCGGGGGCCCCGGCGTCCTGGTCGTCGATGAAACGCTTCGCGAACGCGCCGTTCTGGATGTCCCCGAGGACGGCCTTCATGTTCTCCTTCACGTCGGGCGTGATGACCCGCGGCCCGGAGACGTAGTCGCCGTACTCGGCCGTGTCGGACACGCTCCAGCGCTGCTTCGTGATCCCGCCCTCGTGGATGAGGTCGACGATGAGCTTCAGCTCGTGCAGCACCTCGAAGTACGCGACCTCGGGCTGGTAGCCGGCCTCGGTCAGCGTCTCGAAGCCGTACTGGATGAGCTGCGAGACACCGCCGCACAGGACGGCCTGCTCACCGAACAGGTCGGTCTCGGTCTCCTCGGTGAAGGACGTCTTGATCCCGGCGGCACGCAGGCCGCCGATCGCCTTGGCGTACGACAGCGCGAGCTCCCACGCGCCGCCCGAAGCGTCCTGCTCGACCGCGACGATGACCGGCACGCCGCGTCCGTCGGCGAACTCACGCCGCACGAGGTGGCCGGGGCCCTTGGGCGCGATCATCACGACGTCGAGACCCGGCTCAGGCTTGATGTAGCCGTAACGGATGTTGAAGCCGTGGCCGAAGACGAGCGCCGACCCGGGGTTCAGGTTGGGCGCGATCTCGTCGCGGTACAGGTGACGCTGGACCTGGTCCGGCGCGAGGATGACGACGACGTCGGCCCACTTGACCGCGTCCACGACCGGCAGGACCTGCAGGCCCGCGTCCTCCGCCTTGGAGCGCGACGGCGACCCCTCGCGCAGGCCGACGCGGACGTCGACCCCGGAGTCGTGCAGGTTGAGCGCGTGCGCGTGCCCCTGGCTGCCGTAGCCGATGACGGCGACCTTGCGGCCGGCGATGATGGACAGGTCGGCGTCGTCCTCGTAGAACAGCTCAGCCACGGTGGATCTCCTTGAGGTGTAGCGGTGGTGGGTCTAGCGGTGGTGGGTGTGACGTGCGGGGGCGGGTCTTCAGGCGGTGCGGGCGACCCGTTCGAGCGTGCGATCGGTGATCGACCGCGCGCCACGGCCGATCGCGACGGTGCCGGACTGCACGATCTCACGGACGCCGAACGGCTCGAGCGCGGCGAGCAGCGCGGCGAGCTTGGCGGGGCTGCCCGTGGCCTCGACCGTGACCGCGTCGGGGACCACGTCGACGACATGCGCCCGGAACAGCGTCACGACCTCGAGGACGTGCGTGCGTTGCGTCGTGTCGGCACGGACCTTGACGAGCATGAGCTCGCGCTGGACCGAAGACGCGTCCTCGAGCTCGACGATCTTCAGGACGTTGATCAGCTTGTTGAGCTGCTTCGTGACCTGCTCGAGGGGAAGCGCGTCGACGTCGACGACGACGGTGATGCGCGAGACGTCGTCGTGCTCGGTGGGGCCGACCGCGAGCGAGTGGATGTTGAACGCGCGCCGGGCGAACAGCCCCGCGACGCGCGTCAGCACGCCGGGCTTGTTCTCGACGAGGACGGACAGGGTGTGGCGGGTCATGACGGGTCCTCTCAGTCCTCGCGGTCCCACGCCGGGCTGATGCCCCGCGCGTACTGGATCTTGTCGTTGCTCACGCCGGCGGCGACCATCGGCCACACCATCGCGTCGCGCGAGACGGTGAAGTCGATGACGACGGGCTGGTCGTTGATCTCGAGCGCGCGCTTGATGGTCGCGTCCACGTCGGTCTTCGTCTCGCAGCGCAGTCCCACGCAGCCGTAGGCGTCCGCGAGCTTGACGAAGTCCGGGATCCGCACGGTGCCGTGGCCGGTGTGGAGGTCCGTGTTGGAGTACCGCTCGGAGTAGAAGAGCGTCTGCCACTGGCGGACCATGCCGAGCGACGAGTTGTTGATGACCGCGACCTTGATCGGGATGTCGTTGATCGTGCAGGTCGCGAGCTCCTGGTTGGTCATCTGGAAGCAGCCGTCGCCGTCGATCGCCCAGACGGTCCGGTCGGGCTGGCCGACCTTCGCGCCCATCGCGGCAGGCACCGCGTAGCCCATCGTGCCGAGCCCGCCGGAGTTGAGCCACGAGTTCGGCCGCTCGAACCGGATGAACTGCGAGGCCCACATCTGGTGCTGCCCCACGCCCGCGACGAAGATCGACTCCGGCCCGGACAGCTCGCTGATGCGCTGGATCACGTGCTGCGGCGCGAGGTGGCCGTCCGCCGGCTCGTCGTAGCCGAGCGGGAACGTCTCGCGCCAGTCGTCGATCTGCTTCCACCAGGCACCGAGGTCCGGCTTGCCGTGCTGCACGTGCTCGCGCGCCAGCTCGGGCAGGAGGTCCGCGAGGACCTCGCGGAGGTCACCGACGATCGGGACGTCGACGGCCCGGTTCTTCCCGATCTCGGCAGGGTCGATGTCGGCGTGCACGATCGTCGCGAGCGGCGCGAAGCTCGACAGCTTGCCCGTCACGCGGTCGTCGAAGCGCGCACCGAGCGACACGACGAGATCGGCCTTCTGCAGCGCCGCGACGGCTGCGACCGTGCCGTGCATCCCGGGCATCCCGAGGTTCTGGGGGTGCGAGTCGGGCAGCGCGCCACGGGCCATGAGCGTCGTGACGACGGCCGCGCCCGACGCGTCGACGAGCTTGCGCAGCTCGGCCGAGGCGCCCGACCGGATCACGCCGCCCCCGACGTACAGCACCGGGCGGCGTGCCGTCGCAAGCAGCCGCGCTGCCTCACGGATCTGCTTGGCGTGCGGCTTGGTCACGGGGTGGTAGCCGGGCAGGTCGAGCGTCTGCGGCCAGCTGAACGTCGTGTCCGCCTGCATCGCGGACTTCGCGATGTCCACGAGCACGGGTCCCGGGCGGCCGCTCGCGGCGATGTGGAACGCCTCGGCGATCACGCGCGGGATGTCGTCCGCGTTCGTGACGAGGAAGTTGTGCTTGGTCACCGGCAGGGTGATGCCGACGATGTCCGCCTCCTGGAAGGCGTCCGTGCCGATCATCGACGCGCCGACCTGGCCGGTGATCGCGACCATGGGGATCGAGTCCATGTTGGCGTCGGCGATCGGCGTGACCAGGTTCGTCGCGCCCGGACCCGACGTCGCCATGCAGACCCCGACGCGCCCTGTGGCGTGCGCGTAGCCGGACGCGGCGTGGCCGCCGCCCTGCTCGTGCCGCACGAGGATGTGCCGCAGCCGGGTGGAGTCCATGAGCGGGTCGTAGATCGGCAGGATCGCCCCGCCGGGGATCCCGAAGACGACCTCGACCCCGGCCTCCTCGAGCGAGCGGACGACCGACTGCGCGCCAGTGAGGCTCTCGGGCCCGATCGCCGTGACGGACGTCGGCGCGGCCGAGATGCTCGGCTCGACGGGACGCGCCTCGACGGTCGGGCGGGGGACGCCTGCGCCGAGGTCGGCGTGCGTGGGGGCGCCGGGTGGGGGACCTGGACCATGTTTCTCCCTGGCTTCGCTGCTGGTGGAGCTCGGGTGGTGCTACCTGCCTGGCTGGGTGCCTGCATGAAAAAGCCCCTCGGCCCTGGCACGGGCTGGTCGAGGGGTGAGCGCGCTGACGAGGCCTGACGCGATGCCTCAGTCGGCGCGCCCGGTAACTACTACGAGGAGGATCGTCTGCACGCGAGGGACTCTACGCCGCCCGTCACCGCGATGTCACCTTCCACCCCTGTCGTCTCACATCGTGGTTCACGTGACCGCAGTTCGGACACGGCGGTACACCCGCGTCTCCCACGGCCGCAGGACGATGTCGCCGTCCGGCACCTCGGCGTAGTTGCCGAGCACCAGGTCGCCGCGCACGTCCGCACCCCAGTCCTCGAGCGACACCGTCCGCTCCTCGCGGCAGAAGCTGCCGAGCACCAGGAGCTCGACCCCGTCCAGCGAACGAGTGAACGCGTAGACCGACTCGTCGTCCGGCAGCAGCATCGTGAAGTCGCCGAACGCCACGACCGGGTCGTCGTGCCGGAGCGCGATCAGCCGCCGGTAGTGGTGGAGCACGGACCGAGGGTCCGCCCACTCGGCCTCGGCATTGATGCTCTCGTGGTTCACGTTCACGGCGAGCCACGGCGTGCCCGTCGTGAACCCCGCACGCGGCGACCCGTCCCACTGGACCGGCGTCCGCGCGTTGTCGCGGCTCATCGCCGCCAGCCCGGACAGGAGCGCGTCGTCCGTCAGGTGACCCGACGCGCGGGACTGCTCGACATACCGCAGCGACTCGATGTCCCGGTACTGGTCCAGCCGCGTGAAGTGCGCGTTCGTCATCCCGAGCTCCTCGCCCTGGTAGACGTACGGCGTGCCGCGGTGCAGGTGGAGGACGGTGGCGAGCATCGTGGCCGACTCGCGGCGGTACACGGTGTCGTCGCCGAACCTCGACACGATCCGCGGCTGGTCGTGGTTGTCCCAGTAGAGCGAGTTCCAGCCGACGTCCGCGAGCCCCACCTGCCAGCGCCCGAACGACGCCTTGAGATCGGTCAGGCGAAGCGGTCGCACGTCGAACTTGTCGCCGGGGCGGTGGTCGAGCCCGACGTGCTCGAACTGGAACACCATGTCGACCTCCGCCCGGGCGGGGTCGGTGAACAGGCGCGCGTCGCCGATGGTCACGCCGGGCATCTCCCCCACCGTGAGCAGACGGTCGGGACGGCCGGCGAACACCTCCCGGTGCATCTCGGCGAGGAACTCGTGGATCCGTGGCCCGCACGTGTACGCGGCGCTGCCGTCGCCGTACGCACCGGTCGTCACGGGGCCGTCGGGCAACGACGTGTCCTTGGAGACCAGGTTGATGACGTCCATGCGGAACCCGTCGACGCCCCTGTCGAGCCACCAGCGCATCATGGCGTGCACCGCTCGGCGCACGTCGGGGTTCTCCCAGTTGAGGTCCGGCTGCTTGCGGCTGAACAGGTGCAGGTAGTACTCGCCGCTCGACGGGTCGAGCTCCCACGCCGGGCCCGAGAAGAACGACGCCCAGTTCGTCGGCTCGGCGCCCGGGGCCCCCGCCGTCATGCCGGCACGCGGCGGCCGCCACCAGTACCAGTCGCGCTTCGGGTTGTCCGTCGACGACCGCGACTCGACGAACCACGGGTGCTCGTCTGACGTGTGGTTGACGACGAGGTCCATCACGAGGCGCATGCCGCGCGCGTGCAGGGCGGCGACCAGGGCGTCGAGGTCCGCGAGCGTCCCGAACACCGGGTCGATGTCCTGGTAGTCGCTGGTGTCGTAGCCGTTGTCGTCCTGCGGCGAGCGGTACACCGGCGAGAGCCACAGGACGTCGACGCCCAGCTCGGCGAGGTGGTCGAGCCGGTCGAGGATCCCGCGCAGGTCCCCGATGCCGTCGCCGTTCGAGTCCTGGAACGAGCGCGGGTACACCTGGTAGACGACCGCGCGGGTCCACCAGGGCGCGTTCTCGGGGGTGAACGTCACAGGGCCTCCTCAGCGGCGGCGACCCGCTGGTCGAGCGCCGGCAGCCCGTCGATGCTCGTGGCGTTGCGCGTCGCGCGGTAGGCCGCGAGCTCCGCGTCGGTCGCGCCGGAGCCACCCTGGGGGGAGACATTCACGTGACCGTCCGACGCGAGGGGGGCGGTCCCGACGAAGAAGACCGGCTGCGCTTCGATGAATGCCGACAGCCGAGCGCCGATCTCCGGGTGAACCTTGCTCATCGCTCCGCTCCGTCTCGCTGGGATGCGCCTCGCCGGGTCCCGGCGACCCGCCCGTGCCGGACCTGCACCTCAGATCAGCACGGCACCCTTGGACGCCGACTGCACGAGCTTGACGTACTTGGCGAGCACGCCACGGGTGTAGACGGGCGGCAACGGCTCCCAGCCGACCTTGCGCGCCTCGAGCTCGGCGTCGTCGACCAGCAGGTCGAGCCGGGCGTTCGCGACGTCGAGACGGATGCGGTCGCCGTCGGCGATGAAGGCGATCGGACCCGCGTCGACCGCCTCGGGGGCGATGTGGCCGACGCACAGACCGGTCGTTCCTCCGGAGAAGCGCCCGTCGGTCAGCAGGAGCACGTCCTTGCCGAGCCCCGCACCCTTGATGGCCCCGGTGATGGCCAGCATCTCCCGCATCCCCGGGCCGCCCTTGGGTCCCTCGTAGCGGATGACGACGACGTCACCGGCCACGATCGTGCCGTCCTCGAGCGCATCCATCGCGGCACGCTCCCGCGTGAACACGCGCGCCGTGCCCTCGAACACCTCCGAGTCGAAGCCCGCCGACTTCACGACCGCGCCGTCGGGCGCGAGCGAGCCGTGCAGGATCGTGATGCCGCCCGTGCGGTGGATCGGGTTGTCGAGCGCCCGCAAGATCTTGCCGTCCGGGTCGGGCGGCGCGATGTCCGCGAGGTTCTCCGCGACCGTCCTGCCCGTCACGGTCAGGCAGTCGCCGTTGATGAGTCCGGCGTCGAGCAGCGCCTTCATCACGACCGGCACGCCGCCGACCCGGTCGACGTCGGCCATCACGTAGCGGCCGAACGGCTTGAGGTCACCCAGGTGCGGCACCTTGGCGGCCACGCGGGTGAAGTCGTCGAGCGTGAGGTCGACCTCGGCCTCGTGCGCGATCGCCAGCAGGTGCAGCACCGCGTTGGTGGAGCCGCCGAACGCCATCACGACGGCGATGGCATTCTCGAACGCCGGCTTGGTCATGATCTGCCGCGCGGTGATCCCCTGGCGCAACAGCTCGACGACCGCCTCACCCGAACGATGCGCGAACGCGTCCCGGCGGCGGTCGGCCGACGGCGGCGCGGCGGACCCGGGCAGCGACATCCCGATGGCCTCGGCGACCGACGCCATCGTGTTGGCGGTGTACATGCCGCCGCACGCGCCCTCCCCCGGACAGATCGCCCGCTCGAGGCGGTCCAAGTCGCCGCGGCTCATGAGCCCCTTGGCGCACGCGCCGACGGCCTCGAACGCGTCGATGAGCGTGACGTCCTTCTCGGTGCCGTCCTCGTACTTGACCCAGCCCGGCATGATCGTGCCCGCGTACAGGAACACGCTCGCGAGGTCGAGCCGCGCGGCCGCCATCAGCATGCCCGGCAGGGACTTGTCGCAGCCCGCGAGGAGCACCGACCCGTCGAGGCGCTCGGCCTGCATGACCGTCTCGACGCTGTCCGCGATGATGTCGCGGCTCACGAGCGAGAAGTGCATGCCCTCGTGGCCCATCGAGATGCCGTCGGAGACCGAGATGGTGCCGAACTCGAGCGGGTAGCCGCCCGCCGCGTGGACCCCCTCCTTGGCCGCCTGGGCCAACCGCTGGAGCGACAGGTTGCAGGGCGTGATCTCGTTCCACGAGCTCGCGACGCCGATCTGCGGCTTCGCGAAGTCGTCGTCGCCGAGGCCGACGGCGCGGAGCATGCCGCGCGACGCCGTGGCCTCGATGCCGTCGGTGACGGTTCGCGAGCGGGGCTTGATGTCGATGCCGGGTGCTGCGGCGGATCCGGAGGCAGAGTCGGAGGTCACGGTCATGGTGGCGAGTCTAGGTCGGCCCTCAACCCCTGCGCCTGGCGGGCGGGGACGGCCGGGCGCGGCGCTGCTGTCAGTCGCGCGCCTGCCACGTGCAGATGCACACCTCGTTGCCCTCGCTGTCCGCGAGGACCCAGAACGCGGGCGCTCGGCGGTCGCTGACCAGGTGTCCACCTGCGGCGATCGCCGCTGCGACACGGTGCTCGGCGAGGTCGTGCGGGACCGTGAGGTCGAGGTGGATGCGGTTGCGCTGAGGGCGCGGGACGTCCATCTGCTGGAACCACACGGACGGCCCGAGGCCCGCGGGGTCGACGAGTGCCGGTGACGGGTCGTCCGCGTTCGGCAGCTCCTCGGGCGCGTACCCGAGGACCGCCTGCCAGAACGGGTAGACGCCCGGGATGTCGAGCGCATCGATCGCGATCTCGAGGGTCGCGAGGACTCCGGTGTCCGACGTGATCCCGAGCTCGTCCGCGATCGCCGTGATGGCTGCGGCCAGGGCCACGTCCTTGCTCGTGAGCCCGCCGGCGTCATGGGTGGTCACCGACACCTGGACGGACGGGTAGCTCAGGTGGACGTCCGGATGGTGACCGGCGGTCTCTGCGGCAGCACCGATCCGCGTCGTCAGCTCGAGCCCGCGCTCGAACGAGCCCGTGCGGAACGACGCGTGCAGCCGGTTCAGCAGGACGCGCCAGTGCCTGGCGTCGACCTGATCGGTGGCTTGCGAAGAAGTCAGCATGGTCGTCATGACCCTCAGCGTGGCACCCGCCGCCGACATCCGCGCGGCGCCGTCGGAACAGGGTTGCAGTTGACGTAGCGTCAACTTGTAGCGTCGGATCGTGACGGCGGACCGCCCGCCGTCGGAGGTGGAGGTGGGTGCCGTGCTCGACGAGGCATGGAGCATCGGTGACGTCGCACGGCTCTCGGGCGTCACGTCGCGCACGCTGCGGCACTACGACAGCATCGGGCTCCTGACGCCCGTCGGGACCGCTCCCGGTGGGCGTCGGCTCTACGGGCGCGACGAGCTGGTCAGGCTCCAGCAGATCCTCGTCCTGCGTGAGCTGGGCGTCGACCTGCCGTCGATCGGTCGCGTCGTGCGATCCGGCGACGACCGCCGCGCGCAGCTCGCTGTGCTGCGGCAGCACCACGAACGGCTGCTCGCCGAGCGCGACCGGTACGACCGGCTCGCAGCGACGGTCGCCAGCACCCTGCAGTCTCTGGACGGAGGACGAACCATGGCAGCGAAGGACCTGTACGCAGGCTTCGACAACAGCGAGTACGAGGTCGAGGCGCGCGAGCGCTGGGGCACCGAGGCGGTCGACCGAGGCGCCTCGGCGTGGGAGCGGCTCGGCAAGAGCGGTCAGGCCGAGCACCAGGCCGAGGCCACAGCGATCGGCGAGGGGCTCGCGGCGTGCCTGGCCGACGGGCTCGGTGTCGACGACCCCCGCGTCCAGTCGCTCGTCGCCCGGCACCACGCGCAGGTCGCGCTGTTCTGGGTCCCGAACCGCGAGTCGTACACCGGCCTGGGCCAGATGTACGTCGACGACCCGCGCTTCACTGCGACGTACGACGCGTTCGCGCCCGGGCTCGCTCCGTACCTGCGCGACGCGATGGCCGTGTTCGCCGCTGCCCAGCTCACCTGACCGACGCCCGCGCGTCTCGCGTCCGCGGGACCAACGGCCCACACATCGACGACCGGCCCAAGGAACGCTGGAGGTACCTGGTCGCGCCGATCCGCAACCTGGTACCCCCACCGGGGCGTTCTCCGACCGCTCGACACGGTTGGGGGGCGCCCCGGCCCCATGTCCGAGACCGTCCGGTCGGGCCACAGCGCTCGGTGAGCCAGGCGCCGCCGCTCCTAGCCGAGCTGGGCCGCGCGGAACTCGTCCTCGAGCAGCCCCATCGCGATCACGTCGCACCACCGCTCGCCGTCGCGGGCGGCATCACGCAACCGCCCCTCGACCTGGAAGCCGATGTTCTCGTAGATCGCGCGGGCCCGGGTGTTGATGCTCAGCACGTCGAGACCGACCCGGTGCAGCCCGATGCCGTCGAACGCCAGGCCGAGAACCAGCGCGATCGCCTCCGTGCCGTACCCCCGACCGCGGTAGGCGGGCCGCATGACCAGCCGGATGTTCGCGCTGCTCACGACCTCGTCGATCTCCTTGAGCACGATCTCCCCGAGGTACTCGTCCGAGCCGTTCGCGGTCACGGCGAGGTCGACGCGGCCGTCGCGCGCCGACACACCGGCGCACCAGGCGTCGATCTCCGGTCGGGTGAAGACGGCGGTCGTGCCCGTGAGCCGGTTGCTCTGCGGGTCCTGGACCATCTCCCACATCGCGTCGGCATCCGTCGCACGCACCGGCCGGAGTCGGATCATCTCGCCCTCGAGCGTCGGCTTCTCCATCGATCAGCCCTTCTGGTCGTTGCTCCCTAGGGCGAGCCTAGGGAGCACCTGTGACCATCATGTAACAGATCGAGCACAGCGCCCTGCACCGCGCGCGGACGGCTCACGCCGAGGCGACGCGCTCCAGCACGAGCTCCCGGACGCGTCCGGCGTCGGCCTGCCCGCGGGTGGTCTTCATGACCGCGCCGATGATCGAGCCGACCGGTCCGAGGTTGCCCGACCGGATCTTCTCGGCGATGTCGGGCTGCGCGGCCAGCGCGGCGTCGATCGCGGCCAGAAGGGGACCGTCGTCGGACACGACCTCGAGGCCCCGCGCGACGAGGACCTGCTCGGGGCCGCCCTCACCCGCGAGCACACCCTCGAGGACCTGGCGAGCGAGCTTGTCGTTGATGCGTCCGGCATCGACGAGCGACTGCAGCTCGCCGACCTGGGTCGGGGTGATCGGCAGGTCGGCCAGCTCGACGTCCAGCTGCTTGGCCGTCCGGGCCAGCTCACCCATCCACCACTTGCGCGCAGCGGCCGGGCTCGAGCCCGCCTCGATGGTCGACGCGATGATGTCGATCGCCGACGCGTTGATGACGTCGCGCATCTCGGCGTCCGCGAAGCCCCAGTCGCCCTGGAGCCGGCGGCGGCGTGCCGCGGGCATCTCCGGCAGCGCGGCGCGGATCTGCTCGACCCACGCGAGGTCCGGCGAGACCGGCGCGAGGTCCGGCTCCGGGAAGTAGCGGTAGTCGTCCGAGTCGGACTTGATGCGACCGGCCGTGGTGATGCCGGTGTCCTCGTGCCAGTGCCGGGTCTCCTGGGTGATCGAGCCACCCGCGTCGAGGATCGCGGCCTGCCGCGAGATCTCGTAGCGCACCGCACGCTCGACCGAGCGGAACGAGTTGACATTCTTCGTCTCGGTACGTGTGCCGAGCGGCGAGTCGGACGTCGCCCGCAGCGAGAGGTTGACGTCCGCCCGCACGTTGCCGCGCTCCATGCGCGCCTCGGACACGTCGAGCGCACGGAAGATGTCCCGCAACGTCTGCACGTAGGCGCGCGCGACCTCCGGTGTCCGCTCGCCCGCACCGGTGATGGGTCGGGTCACGACCTCGACGAGCGGGATCCCCGCGCGGTTGTAGTCGATCAGCGAGTACTCAGCGCCCTGGATGCGCCCGGTGGCCCCGCCGACATGGGTGTTCTTGCCGGCGTCCTCCTCCATGTGCGCGCGCTCGATCTCGACGCGGAAGACCGAGCCGTCGTCGAGCTCGACGTCGAGCCACCCGTCGAAGGCGATCGGCTCGTCGAACTGCGACGTCTGGAAGTTCTTCGGGACGTCCGGGTAGAAGTAGTTCTTGCGCGCGAACCGGCACGTCTCGGCGATGGAGCAGTTCAGCGCGAGCCCGATGCGGATCGCGTACTCGACCGCCGTACCGTTGACGACCGGGAGCGCACCCGGCAGGCCAAGCGACACCGGCGAGACCGCGGTGTTGGGCTCGTCGCCGAACACCGCGATCGACGGGCAGAACATCTTGGTGCGCGTGCCCAGCTCGACGTGGACCTCGATGCCGAAGACCGGGTCGTAACGGGCGACCGCGTCGTCGTAGTCGACCAGGTCGACCTCGCGTGTGCCGTTCGTCGTCGTCACCGTGCCACCTCCAGCTCGGGGGCCTTCGCGAGGATGGGGCCGCCCCACTGCGCCTCGAGCAGCGCCTCGAGCGCCGCACCCACCCGGTACAGCCGGTCGTCGGCCTTCGCCGGCGCGAGGACCTGGAAGCCGACCGGCAGGCCGTCGTCGGAAAGGCCGTTCGGCACCGACAGGCCCGGGATCCCGGCAAGGTTCGCGGGGATCGTCGCGACGTCGTTGAGGTACATCGCGAGCGGGTCGTCGAGCTTCTCGCCGAGCTTGAACGCCGTGGTCGGCGCCGTCGGCGACACGAGGACGTCCGCCTGCGCGAACGCTGCCGCGAAGTCACGCTGGATCAGCGTGCGCACCTTCTGGGCGCTGCCGTAGTACGCGTCGTAGTACCCGGCCGACAGGGCGTAGGTACCGAGGATGATCCGGCGCTTGACCTCGTCGCCGAATCCTGCGCCGCGGGTCGCGGCCATGACGCGCTCGGCAGTGACGTTCCCCTCGGACGGCTCGACCCGCAGGCCGAACCGCATGCCGTCGAACTTCGCGAGGTTGCTCGACGCCTCGCTCGGGAGGATCAGGTAGTAGGCGCCCAGCGCGTACTTGAAGTGCGGGCACGACACCTCGACGATCTCGGCGCCGGCGCCGCGCAGCACGTCGAGCGACTCGGTGAACCGGGCGCTCACGCCCGCCTGGTAGCCCTCCCCCGTCAGCTCGGTGATGACGCCGACGCGCAGGCCGGTCAGGTCGCCCGACTGCCCCTGACGCGCCGCGGCGACCAGCCCGGGCAGCGGCTCGTCGATCGAGGTCGAGTCGCGGGGGTCGTGGCCGCCGATGAGCTCGTGCAGCAGCGCCGAGTCGAGAACCGTCCGGGTCACCGGGCCCGCCTGGTCGAGGCTCGACGCGAGCGCGATGAGGCCGTAGCGCGACACGCTGCCATAGGTCGGCTTGACGCCGACCGTGCCGGTGACGGCGGCAGGCTGACGGATCGACCCACCGGTGTCCGTGCCGATCGCGAGCGGCGCCTCGTACGCGGCCACCGCCGCGGCGGACCCGCCACCGGAACCACCGGGGATCCGGTCGAGGTCCCACGGGTTGTGCGTGTTGCCGTAGGCGGAGTGCTCGGTGCTCGACCCCATGGCGAACTCGTCCATGTTGGTCTTGCCGAGGATCGGCAGACCCGCCGCCCGGATCCGCGTGGTGATCGTCGCGTCGTACGGCGGGATCCAGCCCTCGAGGATCTTCGAGCCTGCGGTCGTCGGCATGCCCTTCGTGACGACGATGTCCTTGACCGCGATGGGCACCCCCGCGAGCACGTGCAGCTGTTCGCCGGCGGCGCGTCGGGCGTCGATGTCGCGCGCCGTCGCGAGCGCCTCGGCCCCGTTGACGAACAGGAACGAGTGCAGTGCGGGCTCGACGTCGGCGATGCGGTCGAGGTGGGCCTGGGTGGCCTCGACGCTCGACACCTCGCGCGAGGTCAGCCGCTCCGCGAGCTCGGCGGCGGTCAGCCGCGTGAGGTCGGTCATCAGTCCTCCTCCAGGATCTGCGGGACGAGGAACTTGCCGTCCATCGCCGCGGGCGCACCGGCGAGCACGTCGGCCACCGGCAGCGACGGCTCGGGGACGTCCGCGCGGAACACGTTCGTCAGCGGGAGCGGGTGGCTGGTGGCGGGCACGTCGGCCGTCGCGACCTGGCTGACGCTCGCCACGGCGTCGACGATCACGCGGAGCTCGCCCGCGAGTCGATCGAGCTCCGCAGGCGTCAGGTCGATCCGGGCCAGGGCTGCCACGCGCGCGACCTCGTCGCGAGAGAGGGTGGACATGGCCTGCAGTCTAGAGCGTGCGGTCGCCACCGGGCTGCGCGGTCCGCGTCAGCCGGTGCGGTCGACCGCCGCCATCACCAGCGCGAGCAACGCGTCCGCGTACGCGTCGCCCGCGACGCTCGCCCGGAACCCTCGTGGGCCCCGACCGGGCAGGTCGACAGTCACCTCGTACCCGTCGTCCACGCGCGCCAGGCTGCGAAACGTCCCGCCGAGCAGCTCGCGCAGCTGGTCCTCGCCCGGCAGCCAGACCGCGTCCTCCTGCGAGACCGAGTCCAGGGCCCACTCGGTCGTGCCGTTGAACCCCAGCACCGTCCCCGTCGGGAACTCGTGCGCCTCGATCGTCATCTCGCTGATCGTGAAGACCTCACCGAGGAGCCCGGGGCGTCGGATCGTGAACCGGTCGCCCGACCGCGGGTGCCAGCGCAGGCCGGCGGCCCTGAGCTGCTCTGCGCGGTCCGCGGAGATCATGCCGACATCATCTTCCCGGACGCCCCCGACCGCACGCGGCACAGACCCGAGCGGTCCGGTCCGGCCGGCTCCCGACGGGAGCAGAGTCGGCAACCGGCGCGCGCGGCGGGTCGCGACTACCCGAGCACCGCGCCCGCGAGCTTCCGCACAGGGCGTGCCACGTAGTCGTACGACTCGGCCGGGCTGAACCCGAGCGCCTCGTAGAGCGCGATCGCACCGGCGTTGGCGTGCTCGACCTGGAGGAACGCCCGGCGCGCACCGCGGGCGGTCGCGGCGCGCACCGCCGCGCGAGTCAACGTCTGCGCGACGCCACGCCGACGCGCGTGCCCGGCCACGACCAGGCACGCGAGCGCGACCCAGTCGTCGGCGAACGCGGCGCGGATCACCCCGACGGGCTCCCCGTCGGGATCCGACCCCGAGGGGTCCGTGGGCGCGTACGCCGTGAGGTAGAGCGCTGGGCTGCCCGCGAGGATCGCGACTGCCGTCGAGCGGTCGGGGGCCGACCCACCGGCCTTCACGTCGAGCCAGCAGCGCACCCAGTCGTCGTCGGGCTCGTCGGCCGCGCGCACCGTCACCAGGGACGATCCGGACGCGTCGACCGGCGCGTCCGCGAGCGCAGCCAGATCGGTGCGCACCATGACGATCGCCCCCGACACGCGGTCGTAGCCGCGCGCCCCGAGGATCGTGCCGAGCCCGGCCGGCCGCGACTCGCGCCCGATCCGGAAGATGCTCGGCCGGCCGGCACGCGCGTACAGGTCCTCGACCTCGGCGATGCGGGCGGCGACGTCCTCGGGCTCGTCCGTCGCCACGACGCTGTTCGCGCGGCGCGTGAACCCGCCAGAGGCACCCGCCTGCCACCCCGCGACGTCGTGCACGACGAGCGGACGCCAGGTGGCCGTCTCGACAGTGGCACCAGGTGCCTCCGGAACGGTCCAGGTGAGCACGTGCAGCACGATCTCCTCGTGGTGCCAGTCGCGCTCGGGCACCCGGACGAACCCGAGGCGCTCGTAGAGCCGGTGTGCCGTCACCATGGCCTCCAGCGTCGAGAGCACCACTCTCTGGGCCCCGAGCACGACCGCCTCGCGCAGGCACGCGCGCACGAGCGCCTCGGCGACGCCCCGGCGCCGCGCCTCGGGCGCCACCGCGAGCATCCGGATCTCGACCTCGCCCGGCTCGGCGATCTCGGCGTACGAGGTGCCGACGGGCGCGAGCGTCACGGTCCCCACCACGACCGCGTCGTGACCGGGCTCGGGCGTCAGCACCGCGACCAGCAGTGTCGCCTCGTCCGCCCGGCGACGGGCGTCGAGCAGCTCCGCGCGGTACTCGTCGCCGTCGTCGATGAGCCGGTCCGCGTGGTACGCCTCGGCGGTCAGCGCCCCGGCCGCGGTGACCTCGGCGTCGGACTGCGCGACCCGGACCTCGATCTCACTCATCTGAGTGCTCCCCTTCAGGTGCGGCCTTCGGCCCGGGCCCGGCGGGTACGACGTCGGCCGGTCCGGCGTCCGCCGCCTCCTCGGGCGCGTCGCCGACGGCGCCCGGCCCGCCCTCGAGCAGCCGGACGAACTCGGGCTCGGCGAGAACCCGCAGACCGAGCTCACGCGCCTTGGCCTCCTTGGACCCCGCATTTTCGCCCACGACGACGTAGTCGGTCTTCTTCGACACGCTCCCGGCCGCCTTGCCACCACGCGCGAGGATCGCCTCCTTCGCCTCGTCGCGGCTGAAGCCCTCGAGGCTGCCCGTGACGACGACCGTGAGCCCGTCGAGCGTGCGCGGCGTCGACTCGTCGCGCTCGTCAGCGAGCCGCACGCCCGCCCGCCGCCACGCGGCCACGATCGCCTCGTGCCACTTGTCGGCCCCGTCGGGCTGCTCGAACCAGTCGCGCACGGCCGAGGCGATCGTCGGGCCGACTCCCTCGACCGCGGCGAGCTCGTCCTCGCTCGCGTCCCGGATCGCGTCGAGGCTGCCGAAGTGCCCCGCGAGCGCGCGCGCGGCCGTCGGGCCGACGTGCCGGATCGACAGCGCGACAAGCACGCGCCACAACGGCGTGTCCTTGGCGTTCTCGAGGTTCGCGAGCAGGTTCTCGCCGACCGCGTTGAGGTCGCCGGCGCTGCGCACGCGCCCCTTGACCTTCGAGGCGGTCGAGAGCACGAACTGCGGCACGCGTCGCAGGTCCTCCGCAGTGAGGGCGAAGAGGTCTCCCTCGTCGACCAGGACACCCGCATCGAGCAGGCTCGCGGCGGCCTCCCACCCGAGCGCCTCGATGTCGAACGCACCGCGCGACGCCACGTGGAAGACACGCTCGCGCAGCTGCGCCGGGCACGAGCGCGTGTTGGGGCAGCGGATGTCGACGTCGCCCTCCTTCGCCGGCGCGAGCGGCGTCCCGCACGACGGGCAGTGCGTCGGCATGACGAACGCGCGCTCGGAGCCGTCACGCAGCTCGACGACCGGTCCCACGATCTCCGGGATGACGTCGCCCGCCTTGCGCAGCACGACGGTGTCACCGATGAGGACGCCCTTGCGCCGGACCTCGCTCGCGTTGTGCAGCGTGGCCATCTCGACGGTGGACCCCGACACCAGGGCAGGCTCCATGACGCCGTACGGCGTCACGCGGCCCGTCCGTCCGACGTTCACCCGGATGTCCAGGAGCCGGGTGTTGACCTCCTCCGGCGGGTACTTGTACGCGATGGCCCACCTCGGGGCCCGGCTCGTCGCACCCAGGCGGCGCTGCAGCGCGATCTCGTCGACCTTGACGACGATGCCGTCGATCTCGTGCTCGACGTCGTGCCGGTGCTCTCCGTAGTGGTCGATCATCTGCTGGACCTCGGCGAGGTCGGCGGCGATGCGGGTGTGCGTCGAGACCGGAACCCCCCAGCCCGCGAGCAGGTCGTAGACCTGGGACTGCCGCTCGATCCCGTCGCCGCGGCGGCCGTCCCCCCACTGCAACGCGCCGACGCCGTGCGCGTACATGCGCAGCGGACGTGATGCGGTCACCCGGGGGTCTTTCTGCCGGAGCGAGCCGGCCGCGGCGTTGCGCGGGTTCGCGAACGGGGCCTTGCCCGCCTCCACCTGCGCGGCGTTGAGCTCGGTGAACGCCACGACGGGCAGGAACACCTCACCGCGGACCTCGATGAGGTCGGGGTGGGTCGCCGGGTCGCCGCCGAGGACGTCGGGGATCGTCCCGATGGTGCGGACGTTGAGCGTGACGTCCTCCCCCGTGCGGCCGTCCCCGCGGGTCGCGGCGCGCACGAGGCGACCCTTCTCATACAGCAGGGCGATCGCGAGACCGTCGATCTTCAGCTCGCACAGGTAGTGCAGCCCGCCGTCGGGCAGCGTCTCGAGGTCGCGGTGCGCGCGTTCGGCCCACGCAGCGACGTCCTCGGCCGAGAAGGCGTTGTCGAGGGAGAGCATGCGCTCGACGTGGTCGACGGCGCGGAACTCGGTCGAGAACGTGCCGCCGACGAGCTGGGTCGGCGAGTCGGGGGTGCGCAGCTCGTGGTGCGCGGCCTCGAGCGCCTGCAGCCGGCGCATCGTCTCGTCGTACTCGGCATCGCTCGCGGTCGGGGCGTCACGCACGTAGTACGCGAACTGCAGGTCCCTGACGCGTTCGGCCAGGCGGGCCCACAGGTGCCGCGCTGCGGTCTCGTCGAGGTCGGCGTCCGACCGGTCAGGCTCGGCGGACGACTCGTCGGCGGAGGTGTCGGCGGAGGTGTCGGCGGGGCTCACCCCGACATCATCGCGTGTCCCTCCGACACCTGCGCGCGAGCGGCACCGGGGTTTCACGACGGACCTCGGTCGGCGCGATCCGGTGTCCGACTTCCCTATAGTCGCTCCATGACTATCGAGATGGAGTTCGGCGCCAACGCGGACAACCCGGTCGGTTTCGCCACGTGGGCGTTCCTTCGCGAGCTGAAGTTCGGCCAGGGCGTCAACCTTGAGACCTCGTCCGTCAACGACCAGTACCTGGCCCTGGCGCGCACCGTGCGGCAGTTCCTCACGGGACGCTGGCTCGAGACGCGCGAGCGTCAGCGCGACGCCCAGGCGAAGTCCGTCGTCTACCTCTCGCTCGAGTACCTGCTCGGTCGCCAGCTCGAGAACGCCCTGCTGGCCGCGGACCTCGAGGAGGTCGCCGAGAAGGCCCTCAGCGACCTGGGCATCGACCTCGCCACGCTCCGCGACGCCGAGGTCGAGCCCGGCCTCGGCAACGGCGGCCTCGGGCGGCTCGCCGCCTGCTTCATCGACTCCCTCGCCACGCTCGGTGTGCCCTCGACCGCCTACGGCATCCGCTACGAGTTCGGGATCTTCCGCCAGACGTTCGTCGACGGCCGCCAGGTCGAGCAGCCCGACTCCTGGCTCGAGATGGGATCGCCGTGGGAGTTCCCGCACCCCGAGTCCGCCGTCACGGTGGACTTCGGCGGGTCGGTCGAGGACCACCTGGATGACGACGGCGTGACGCGCAGGCGCTGGGTGTCCGGCCACAGCGTCCTGGCGATCCCCTACAACTACATGGTCCCTGGGTACAAGAACGGCAACGTCAACACGCTGCGGCTCTGGAGCGCTCGGGCGACCCGCGCGTTCGACCTGCAGATCTTCAACTCGGGCGACTACGCCCGCGCAGTCCTCGAGCAGACCACCGCCGAGACCATCTCGAAGGTGCTCTACCCCGAGGACTCGACGCCGCAGGGCAAGGAGCTGCGGCTCCAGCAGCAGTACTTCTTCGTGGCCGCCTCGCTGCGCAACTTCCTGGACGAGGTCCTGCCGGAGGGCTTCGACCTGCACGGTCTGCCCGAGCGGGTCACGTTCCAGCTCAACGACACCCACCCGGTGATCGCGATCCCCGAGCTGATGCGCGTGCTGGTCGACGAGCGACGCTTCGGATGGGACGAGGCCTGGGCGATCGCGCAGCGTTGCTTCGCCTACACGTGCCACACCCTGCTGCCCGAGGCGCTCGAGGTGTGGCCCGTCGAGCTGATCGGCCGGCTGCTGCCGCGCCACCTCGAGATCATCTACCGCATCAACGACGAGTTCCTCGCCCGCGTCCGTGCGGCGCACCCCCACGACGAGCTGCGCGCACGGCGCATGTCCATCGTCCAGGAGCACCCCGAGCGCGCGGTCCGGATGGCCTTCCTCGCCACGGTCGGCAGCCTCAAGGTGAACGGTGTCGCAGCCCTGCACAGCCAGCTCCTTCGCGACAAGGTGCTCGCCGACTTCTCCGCGCTCATGCCGGAGAAGTTCACGAACGTCACCAACGGCGTCACGCCGCGCCGGTTCGTCCGGATGTCGAACCCCGGCCTCTCGGGTCTCCTGACGGAGGCGGTCGGCGAAGGGTGGGTCACCGACCTCGACAAGCTCAAGGGCCTCGAGCCCCTTGCCGACGACCCCGAGTTCCGGCGCCGCTTCCGCGAGGTCAAGGCCGCGAACAAGTCCCGGCTCGTCGACCTCCTCCAGGTGCGCGACGGCATCGAGATCTCGACGGACGCGATGCTCGACGTGATGGTCAAGCGGCTGCACGAGTACAAGCGCCAGATGCTCAAGGTGCTGCACATCGTCACGCTCTACGACCAGGTGACGTCGGGCGAGGTCGCGATCGCCGACGTCACGCCGCGCGCCTTCGTGTTCGGCGCCAAGGCGGCACCCGGCTACCGCATGGCCAAGGAGATCATCGCGCTCATCAACGCGGTCGGCCGGACGGTCAACTCCGACCCGGCGCTCGAGGGTCGCCTGCAGGTCGCGTTCCCGGCGAACTACAACGTCACGCTCGCCGAGACGCTGATCCCCGCCGCCGACCTGTCCGAGCAGATCTCGCTCGCCGGCAAGGAGGCCTCGGGGACGGGGAACATGAAGTTCGCGCTGAACGGCGCCCTGACCATCGGCACGCTCGATGGCGCGAACGTCGAGATCCGCGACCTCGTCGGGGACGACAACTTCTTCCTCTTCGGGCTCACCGAGCCCCTGGTCGCCGACCTCGTGTCGTCGGGCTACCGCCCGTCGTCGTACTACGAGCAGAACACCTCGCTCCGGAGCGCCCTCGACCTCATCGCGTCGGGGACGTTCTCCGGCGGCAACGCCCGCGAGTTCGAGCCGATCGTCGCGAACCTCCTGAACCAGGACAGGTTCCTCGTCCTCGCCGACTACCAGGCGTACCTCGATGCGCAGGCGCGGGTCGACACGGCCTACGCGGACCCGGACGCGTGGACGCGATCCGCCGTCCTCAACGTCGCACGCAGCGGCTTCTTCTCCTCGGACCGCAGCATCCGCGACTACCTGGACCGCATCTGGCACGCCACCCCGGTCGCGGGGCGCGGCTGAGCCATCCGAACGACGGACCCGTCCGACCGACCGACTAGCGTCGCCGGCCGAGAACCCCGACGACCACGACGGCCGCTCCGCCGAGCACAGCCGCGGTGAGCCCGCCCGCCACGACGGCGGGCGCTGCGCTCGCCACGACGACCTCGCGCGGGGCGCCGTCGACGGTCCAGGTGCACACCGACCGAGCCGGGAAGGCCGTGTAGTGGACGGCCGCGTCGTGGGTCCCGGCCTGGTAGGCGACGAGGCACGGCTCGGTCTGGACCCGCCCGGCGTCGAGAGCGGTCACGCCGATCCCGAGCCAGACGACGACCAGGGTGATGATGCCCGCGAGCGCGACGCCCGAGGCGACGAGGAGCACGAGCGCGCGCCTGGGAGAACCTTCGACGGGACGTGCCATGGGACTGGTCAGCCTTCCGCTCGTTCGGCGACGACGAGCGCCGCACGCACCACCCCGGCGAGCTCCGCGCGGGCCTCGTCGGGGGTGGCCTCCGCGGACGGCGCCCGCCCGAGCAGCACGATGCTCGCGAGGCCCGCGAGCGTGAGCCCGACGCGACGCCAGGGTGCCACGACGAGGTCGGCCTGCGCCGGGACGTCCGGGCCGGAGCGACCGGCGGTCGTCTGCGGGGGCAGCTCGAACCAGAGTCCGGTGCCCCGCTCACGGGCCTCGGCAAGGCGCTCCCACCCGCGATCCGAGAACCCCGTCACGTCGAGGGCGAGCGCGTCGGCACCCGAGCCGACGACAGGCGCGATCGCCAGCAGCGCCGCACCTCCGTGGACGACGACACGTACCGCACCCGCGGCTCGAGCCGCGCTCACGACAGTGCCGATCCGTTCAGCCGCGACCTGCGCCTCCACCGGGCGCAGCGCTGAGTACCCGGAGAAGCTCGGCAGCGCACCCGCGACCACCTGCGCCAGCAGCGGCTCGTCGAGCAGAAGCGTGACCTCGGCTCCCGGCACCGCACGCCGCACAGCCTCGACGTGCTGGCCGATCCCGGCGCCGAGCGACTCGGCGAGCTCGGCCACAGCGCCCCGGTCGGCCACGACGCGGTCGCCGCGCGCGAGGTACAGCGACGCAGCCAGGGTGAGCGGGCCCGTGACCGGGACGAGCAGCGGGCCCACATAGCCGTGCGCAGCGACTGCGAGCGCGTCCAGGTCCTCGCGCCGCAGCGAAAGGGCCCGGGCCTGGTCGCGGCCGGGCCGGTCCGCCAGCTTCCAGCCGTGCACGCCGAGCTCGACGGGCAGGTCGAGGAGAAGTGCCGCGGTCGAGCCTGTCGCGTCCGCCGCCGGACCACGCGCAGCCAGCCGCACGGCGAACGGGATGCCGGTGATCCCGTCGGGTGTCTCGGCGAGAGCTCCCATCACCACGTTCTGCGCCTCGAGGACGTCGGTGCCGGGCCACGGGCCGGAACCCGAGACCGCGATCACGCGCGCACGGCGGGGGTCGTCGCGTCGACGGTGGCCTGTGCCAGGACCTGCGAGTCGTCGTACAGGACCAGCGACTGGCCGGCTGCGACCCCCTGCAGCCGGTAGGAGCCTGCCGTGACGTCGACCTCGATCCCACCGTCGCGCAGCGCCCGTGCGCGGACGGCGACGGCCTCGCCGTGCGCCCGGACCTGCACCGCGCAGTCGAACCAGTCGCCGTCGGCATGGTCGCCCGCGAACCACACGCCGGACCCGGCGCGGATGAGCCCGACGTCGAGGTCGTCCGCCGAGCCGACCACGACGGTGCTGGTCACGGGCTCGATCGACAGGACGTACCGGGGCTTGCCGTCGGCGGCCGGTCGGCCGATCGCCAGGCCCTTGCGCTGACCGATCGTGTAGCCGTAGGTGCCGTCGTGCGTGCCCAGGACCTCACCCGCAGCGTCGACGATCGGTCCCGGCTGGGAGCCGAGGCGGTCCCGGAGGAAGCCGCGGGTGTCGCCGTCCGCGACGAAGCAGATGTCGTACGAGTCCGGCTTGGCCGACACCGACAGCCCGCGCTCCGCCGCCTCGGCACGGACCTCGTCCTTGGACGTCGCGTCGCCGAGCGGGAACATCGCGCGGGCCAGCCGCTCGGGGCCCATGACGGCCAGCACGTACGACTGGTCCTTCGCGGCGTCGCGCGCCCTGTGCAGCTCCGGTGGGGCACCGTCGGACCTGACGATGCGCGCGTAGTGACCGGTGCACACGGCGTCGAAGCCGAGCGCGACCGCCTTGTCGAGCAACGCCTCGAACTTGATGTGCTCATTGCACCGCACGCACGGGTTCGGGGTGCGACCCGCGGCGTACTCGGCGAGGAAGTCGGCCACGACCGTCTCCTCGAAGCGCTCGGACAGGTCCCACACGTAGTACGGGATCCCGATGACGTCCGCCGCGCGGCGGGCGTCACCCGCGTCCTCGATCGAGCAGCACCCGCGCGAGCCGGTCCGGAACTGGTCCCGGTTGCGCGACAGCGCCATGTGGACGCCGACCACGTCATGGCCCGCGTCGACGGCCCGGGCGGCCGCGACGGCGGAGTCGACGCCGCCGGACATGGCCGCGAGGACGCGCATCAGGCGGCCCCGCCCGACGAGTGGGCGGCACCGGCGAGCCCGGCGGCCCGCGCCCGGTCGACCACGCCGGGAAGCGCGGATGCGAGCGCGTCGACGTCGGACGCCGTCGAGGTGCGACCGAGCGAGAACCGCAGCGCACCGCGCGCGTCCACCTCGTCGAGCCCCATCGCGAGCAGGACGTGGCTCGGCTGCGGCACGCCGGCCTGGCACGCCGACCCCGTCGAGCACTCGATCCCTGCCGAGTCGAGCAGGTACAGCAGCGAGTCGCCCTCGCACCCCGGGAACGTGAAGTGGGCGTTGGCCGGCAGTCGCCGGGCCAGGTCCGCCGGCCCCCGCAGCACGGCGTCGGGAGCCACGTGACGCACAGCGGCGA